>JBGSIZ010000325.1:0-8841 GCA_041742255.1 Marivivens sp.
CGCCTTGGCCCGCGTGCAGGCCGCGATGGAGACGGGCGCCCCGTTTGCCGATGTCCTGCCCGAATTGAAAATGGCGCTGCAGGCCCCTGTGCCTGATGCCTTGGGCGCGATTGCGACCGATGGCGCGCCGACGTTGAAGGCGTTGCAGGATCAGTTTTCCGAGGCTGCCGGGGCCGCCCTCGCCGCTGCTCGCCGCGAAGGCGTGTCAGGCGAGGAAGGTGGCCGGATGGCCGAGTTTCTGCGCAGTCAGTTTGATGTGCGGTCCGTGGAGGCCCGCGAAGGCACTGATGCCGACGCCATATTGTCCCGTGCCGAGGTGGCGTTGGCCGATGCCCGCCTGACCGACGCGCTGGCCGAGGTTGCCACATTGCCCGAGGTCGCCCGTGCGGAATTGACTGAATGGACTGCAGATGCCGAACGCCGCGCTGCCGCACTGTTGGCGGTGGAAACCCTGACCCAAACGCTGACTGTTGCCCGGCCTTGACCGTGGCCCCCTTGAACAAGACCCGCCCCTTTGAACAAGAATTGAGACGCCCATGTTGTGGTCCCTGACAAAAATTCTGGCGTTTGTTGCCGCTGTTACCGTCCTGACGTTTGGTGCGGTGGCGTTGATGGAAACGTCCGGCAGTGCCACGATCACGCTGGCCGGGATCAAGGTTACGTTGAGCCCGCTAGAAATGGTGGTGTCCCTGCTGGTGCTGGTCGGGCTGGTGTGGGTGATGTTCAAGGTGCTGGGTCTGGCCCTTGCCTTTGTCCGGTTTTTGAATGGCGACGAAACCGCGATTTCCCGGTATTTCACGCGCAACCGCGAACGTCGCGGATACGAGGCGTTGTCCGAGGGCATGATGGCGTTGGCGTCTGGCGAGGGGCATCTGGCCATGGCCAAGGCCGCCAAGGCGGAGCGGTATTTGGGCAAGCCTGAACTGACCAACCTGTTGACCGCCCAAGCCGCCGAAATGGCGGGCGACCGAAAAAAGGCCGAGGAAACCTATAAACGGCTGTTGCAGGACGACAGGACACGGTTTGTCGGCATTCGCGGCATCATGAAGCAAAAGCTGGGCGAAGGTGACACCGACACTGCGTTGAAACTGGCCGAAAAGGCGTTTGCCCTAAAGCCCAAACATGCCGATACGCAGGATGTGTTGTTGCAGTTGCAGGCCGGAAAGGGCGATTGGGCGGGCGCCCGCAGCACGCTCGCCGCCAAGCTGAAATCGGGCGCGCTGCCCCGCGATGTGCATCGTCGCCGCGATGCCGTTCTGGCGTTGCAGGAGGCCAAGGGCGTGCTGGACGACGGGTCCACCATCGAGGCCCGCGAGGCCGCGATCGAGGCAAATCGGTTGTCCCCCGATCTGATCCCCGCCGCCGCCATGGCCGCCCGCAGTTATATCGCCCAAGGCAACGCCCGCAACGCCGCCCGCGTGTTGACCAAAGCATGGGCCGCGCAGCCGCATCCCGATCTGGCCGCTGCATTTGCCGAGATTGAGCCAACCGAAACCCCAGCCGCCCGGATCAAGCGGTTCCGTGCCATGGTCAAGCCGACCGTGGACCACCCCGAAACCCGCATGTTGATGGCCGAACTGCATCTGGCGAACGAGGATTTCCCAGAAGCCCGCCGCGCGCTGGGCGATCTGGTCGCAACCAAGCCGACGACCCGCGCCCTGAGCCTGATGGCTGCTATTGAGCGCGGCAGCGGTGCGCAGGATGCCGTGGTGCGCGGTTGGCTGGCCCGCGCGTTGTCCGCCCCGCGTGGCCCGCAGTGGGTTTGTGGGAATTGCCAGAACATCCACACCGCGTGGGTCCCGGTTTGCGCCAATTGCGGGTCGTTTGACACGCTCGCCTGGACCGATCCGCCCGCCGTTGACACGGGTCTGCCAACGGGCACCGCGATGCTGCCGTTGCTGGTTGGAACGCCTGAACAGGTCCCCGAACGCGTCAACGACGCCCCGATGGACGGCGAAATTGTCGAGGATGCCCGCAGACCCTGACAGAGGCAGGGTTTGTTTGGGGGGAGCGCCCTGCCCCGTCACCGGCACACAGGACGTGGAGTGCGTGCCCCAAGACGGACTCGAACCGCCGACCCCATCATTACGAATGATGTGCTCTACCAGCTGAGCTATTGGGGCTACGCGCGCACCGTCTAGACGGTCAGCGGGCGGCGCACAAGGCGAAATCCGCCGGATTTCATGTGACATCGCTGCACCAACAAGGTTAACTGTTGGGCGGATAGTCGCGCAATTGTTGCACTGTTGGCGTTTTCATTGCACGGTCGCGATTGAATATTTGAGCGGGGAATTACCATGCGCGTTTCTGATGTAGCCACGATCAAGGACCAATTCACGCCGGGTTTGCGCGGATTGTTGCGGACGACCGGAATGGTCCTGTTGATTTCGGCGGGCGTGATTGCGATGCCTGCGGGCCGGGTCATCGCGGCGGATCTGACGTGGGATGGCGGAACGCCGGGTGGTGCTACAATCGAGAACGGCAACGGAAGCTGGAACGATAACAACCCCAACCAAGTCTGGAATGACGGCACGCCCGACGACAAAGCATTCAACAGCGGCGATAATGTGACATTCGGACCGAATTCCAACGGGTCCGCAAGCACGACGACCGTGACCGTAAGCGAAGCGATCGACACTGGCGACATTACCTTTGCCGCGGACCCCAATGACAACACAGCGTTCACGATTGTGTCGAACGGCGATTCCCGGATCATTACGGGGGACGGCGACACCATCACGATGGATGACGCGGCGACCATCAATGCACACCTTGCTGGCGATTTCATTGTCGCAGGCACCGAAGTTCTGACGCTGGGTGGCAAAAATGGCAGCGTCACGACGTTGACCATTGGGGCCAATGCCAACGTTGAAATTTCGACGTCTGCCCCAGGGTCATCTTTTGTATTGGGCGGCACGGTGACCAACCAAGCCGACGGCACCCTGACCAATTTGGGCACAATGACGGGCACGCTCGACAATGCCGGAACCTTTAGCACGACGGGCACGGTTAACGACGTCAACAGCACCGCAGGCAGTGCTGCATTTTCCGGGTCGTCCACGGGCGATGTGGATATTTCGGGCGGCACTGTTGATCTGACCGGTGCTTTTGTCGTTGACGGCAGCTTTACCCTTGGGGCGGGCGTCACGGGTGGTCTGTCGGTGGACAATGATCTGACTGTTGACAGCTTTGACAACTCCGACTCGGTTACCATCACGGCGGGGGATACGCTGGAAATTACCGGTGGGGGCGAGACGTTTGTGAATAACGCGGGTGCGAGCCTTGATATTGATGCCACCGGCACGCTGGACGGCGACATCACTCACAATGGCACCACGCTGACCATCGGCGGCACCGTGACCGGTGATGTAGATGCGAACGAGAATGTGACGGTCGAATCGACGGGTGACATTGACGGAGAGCTGGATATCGCGGCGACAAAGATCGCGTCCGTTGCCGGCGGCGCGGATATTGGCAATGTCGTGAACGCGGGCACGTTTGACGTGACCACCGCAGGCACCGTCACAATTGATTCGACCTTTGGCAACACCGGCACGCTGGATTTTGAGGCTGCTGGCGCGACCACGCTGGACGTGGGGACGGCCCTGACGAACGACGGCGCGATCACCAACACCGGGAACGGCGCGGTCACGTTGGACGTGACGACCGAATATGAACAGAACACGGGTGGTTCGATCAATGCAGGCACCGGGTCGGTGACGATCACTGCCGGTCTGATTGACCTGAACGCGGGCACCTTGACCGGGACCGTTACGCTGGATGGTGATATCGAAACCGCAATCGACCTTACCTTTGGCACCGCCCAGACATTGGGCGGTTACCTGACCAACGAAGGTGCTGTCATTTCGGTCACCGCCGCAATCAACGCGGGCGGCGAGGCGATCACCAACGACGGTGGCGATTTCAACATCAACACTGGTGGGTCGATCACCAACGCGGGCGTTGTGACCAACGAAAATAACGGCACCTTCGATCTGGTTGCGGGTACCAGCCTGACGGCCACGAGCGTGTCGAACGAAACCGGCGCGGATTTCACGATTGCGGGCACGGCGACGGTCACTTCGGACTTCACCAACGATGGCGCAGGGTCGCTGTTGACTGTCGACGGCACAGTTACGGGCGGCGTTGACAACACCGACACCGCGACGGTCGATATCGGGTCTACCGGGTCGATCAGCGGCGAGTTGGACAACGACGCGACGGTGACAGTCGAGGCTGGCGCGCAGATCGGCAGCGTGGACAACAGCAGCACGTTTGACATCACCACCGCAGGCACGGTCACTGTCGACATGACCTTCGTCAACACCGGCACGCTGGATTTTGAGGCTGCTGGCGCGACCACGCTGGACGTGGGGACGACCCTGACCAATAACGGCGCGATCACCAACACCGGGAACGGCGCGGTCACGTTGGATGCTGCGACCGAATATGAACAGAACACGGGCGGCTCGATCAATGCAGGCACCGGGTCGGTGACCATCACCGCCGGTCTGATTGATCTGAACGCGGGCACCTTGACCGGCAATGTCACGCTGGATGGCGATATCGAAAACGCGATCACGTTGACCTTTGGCGCGGTGCAGACGCTGGGCGGCAGCCTGACGAACGAATCCACCGGCGTGGTTAACATCACCGCCGCAATCAACGCGGGCGGCGAGGCGATCACCAACGACGGTGGCGATTTCAACATCAACACCGGTGGGTCGATCACCGACGCGGGCGTTGTGACCAACGAAAACGACGGCACCTTCGATCTGGTTGCGGGCACCAGCCTGACGGCCACGAGCGTGTCGAACGAAACCGGCGCGGATTTCACGATTGCGGGCACGGCCACGGTCACGTCGAACATCACCAACGATGGTGCGGGAACGCTGTTGACGGTGGACGGCACAGTGACGGGCGATGTTGACAACACCGACACCGCAACGGTCGATGTCAATAACGGCGGGTCGATCACCGGAGAGTTGGACAACGACGCCACAGCCACGGTCGCGGGCGATGTCGGGTCCATCATCAATCAGGCGGATGGTGACATCACGTTTGACGGCACGATGGAAATTGGCGGCACGTTCCAGAACGAAGGCTTGGCCGAAGTGGCAGCCGGTGTCGACGTGACCAGCACGGGCCTGACCACAAATACAGGCACCTCGGCCGACCTTACCATTGCCGACACCGGCAGTCTGATTGGCAATGTGACCAACGAACTGTCGGCCGATCTGGATGTGGATGGGACGCTTGACGGTGATCTGACCAACTCCTCGGCTGTTGATCTGCAGGGCATCATCACCGGGAATGTGGACAACAACACGGGTGGCGACATCAGTGTTGTCGGGGACTCCACCATTGGCGGCACGTTGGACAATGCCGATACTGTCGATGTGGAAGCGGGGTTCGTCCTGACCGTTGATGGTCTGACCACCAACGAAAGCGTTGGCGAGATCACTGTGAATGCCGGGTCAACGATGAACGGCGACATCACCAACGACGAAGGCGCGACCCTCACCGTGGACGGTGGCACGCTGGGAACGGCGCCGGGCGCCGATCCGATGCTGGACCCCGGAAATCTGACGGACCTGCAGAACGCCGGGACGTTTGACTTTGAGGGCACGATCAACGGCACGTTGGACAACCTTGCCACCGGTGAAACGACCATTGTGGGCGTATCGACCATCACGGGTGCCGTGGACAACGCGAACGTGTTCGATATGGACGCCAACCTGACGTCTGGCGCGTTTACCAACGGCAGCACCGGCACGGTCACCTTTGCCTCTGGCACCACATTGACCGCGCCCACCATCGGGAACGAAGGCACCTTTGACGCGACCGCAGGCGGCACGATCACGTTGGCTGGCGATGTGACCAGCAGCGGCACCATCGACATGGAAAACGACACAACGGGCGACCAATTGGTCATCACCGGGTTGGCCAGCCTGAGCGGCACCACGTTCAACCTTGACGTGGACCTGACCGATGGGGCGACGTCCACAGACGCCATTGACGTTCAGGGCGCGTTGTCCGGGTCGTTCACGCTGGCGTTCAATCTGCTTGGGACGCCATCGGCCGACCTCGCGGGGGCGGGGCTGGATGTGTTGACATATGGATCGGTCGGGACGGGTGGCTATACCATCGCCGCGTCTGGTTTGCCGACCTCGGGCACGTCCATCTTCTTCCTGTCGGATGATGGGGCCGGTGCAATCAGCGTGCAATCGCAGGTCAATTCGGGTCTGGTCGGGATCGTCGGCACGGCGTCCTTGACCCAATCCCTGATCGGGTCGGTGATCAACCGTCCCACCAGCCCGTTTGTTGCCGGTCTGGCCGTTCCGGCGGACAAGCCGTGCGGCACAGGCGCATGGGGTCGTTTGACCGGCGGCGTGGCCGATGCCAGCGCACAGGTGGACGGCAACACCGCAAGCACCGCAGACACCATTCAGGACGTTCCGATTTCCGCATCCTATGCCGGGTTCCAGCTGGGCAGCGATTTCAGCTGCTTTGGCGGGTATTTCAACGGCTGGGACCTGTCGTTTGGTGGGATCATCGGGATGAACCTTGGGAACACCTCGCAGGATGTGTTCAACCTGTCGAGCGGTGGCACCATCCTCACCACCGTTGCGGGCACCAATGAAACCGATTTCACCCAGACCTATCTTGGGGCCTATGTGTCGGCCTTCCGCAAGAACCTGTTGATCGACATGCAATACCGGGTGGAAAACACCGACTTTGACCTTGATGCCTTTACCGGATCGGGTGCGATTGACCAGTCGTTCAGCAGTCAGGCCCAAACGGTCAGCGGATCGGCAAGCTATGTGGTGCCGATCAATCAAGAGACGTTGTTGAATTTTGTCCCGACGCTGGGCTTTTCCTATACGTCAACAGCGACGGACAATATTCTGACCGATGCCGGTGGTTTCCTGCAGATCGACGATTCGACCACGGCCATCGGGTTTGTCGGGGGCAGCCTGTCCAAGACCCAAGTGCAGCCCAGCGGAACAAGTGCGCTGACCTATTTCGGGACCGCGACCTACTACAACGACTTTTCCGAAGGCATCACGTCCACCCTGTTTGATGCGGGTGGCGTTGCGGGACAGACATCGTTTGGCGAACCGCTTGGGTCATTTGGCGAGGTCAGCCTTGGCGTCAACTATACCCGTCTGCTGACCCCCGGTCAGTTGGGCAATGGGCGGCAGTTGAATGCCTCGGTCCGGGTCGATGGCCGGTTTGGCGAAAGTCTGGAAAGCTGGGGCGTGACGGCGCAGGCCCGTATCCAGTTCTGACCAATGTTGAAGGGCGGCGCTTGACCGTCGCCCTTTAGGGTTTCAGTATTGCATTGTACATTCCCCGGGTTGCGGCGATGCCAAGGCCCGGGGGCCTATAGTTTGAAACGATTGGAACGCGATGTCCTGGTTCAGCAAAGTTGCCTGGCGGGAAGGGCTGTTTTTGCAGCCCCAACACCTGCAGCAATCCGACCGCTATCTGGAAAAGCTGGTGCAGGCGCGAACCGCCGTCATGACCCCCTATCCCTGGGGCCTGATTGATCTCAAGATTGACCGCGATCTGGCCCAGCAAGGGCGCATCGGACTGCGCACCGCCGTGGGTATCATGCCCGATGGAACCCCGTTCGAGGCGCCGGGGTCCGGCCCCTTGCCCACCCCTGTCGCCGTCCCTGACGATGCCGCCGGGCTGTTGATCTGGTTGACCTTGCCCGATGCCGCGATGAACGGTCAGGATGTGAGCGGGTCCGCGTCCAACGCCGCCACCCGCTATGTCATCGAGGCCGAAACCGTGGCCGACAACGCCGCCTCCAGCCGGGTAGAGCAAACCATCGAAGTGGCGGTGCCCCGGTTGGAATTGGCGCTGCGCAAGACCCCGAAACCGGGGTATCAATGTATCCCTGTGGGCCGCATCAACGAAGTGCGTGATGGTGTTGTGTCCATCGACGACACTGTGCCGCCCACCGGCCTCGTCCTTACCGTTCATCCTGCCTATGAAGGATATCTGTCCCGCGTCATCGGCTGGATGGAGGCCAAGCTGGAAGGGTTGGCCCGGTTCGCGTCCGATCCGAGTTCCGGTGGCGGCATGCAGGCGTCCGATTACCTGATGTTGATGGTTCTGAACCGGGAACTGCCGATCCTGCGCCACTATCGCCATTCCGGCAAGATCCACCCGGAACGCTTGTATGAAAAGCTGATCAGTATTGCCGGGGAATTGGCCACCTTTGACCAAGGCGAACGGCAGGCCGCCGATTACGCGGCCTATAACCACGATGACGCCAAGGCCAGTTTTTCGCCCCCCGTGCAGGATATTCAGCGCCTGTTGGCCCGTGATGTGGGCCGCGCCGTGCGTCTGCCTCTGAAAGAAGTGCGCCCTGGCAGCTTTGCCGCGCTGGTCAATGACCGCAACCTGTTTGGTCAGGCCACGTTCGTGGTCGAGGTGTCGTCCGGTCTGCCGTTGACGCAGGTGCAGCAGCAATTCCCGCAGTTGTGCAAGGTGGGTCCGTCCACCCGGATGAAGGAAATCATCAATAACAACCTGCCCGGCGTGCCCTTGATGCACTTGCCCAATCCGCCCCGACAGATCAGGGTCGTGGCATCAAATGTTTATTTCCTAGTCGATAAATCCACCGAACTTTGGCGCGAATTCAGCGTGGCCCCTGCGATTGGCATGCACTTTGCCGGGAATTGGCCCGATCTGAAACTCGAACTTTGGGCAATTCCGGAGAAGCTGTGATGAGCGGCGACGACAGCGAACGCACCGTATTTGGGCAAAAACTGCCGGTTCCCCCGGCCCGCACGCCGCAGGGACAGCGACCCGCTGCGCCACAGG
>JBGSIZ010000326.1:0-2324 GCA_041742255.1 Marivivens sp.
ATGGAAATGGTCCCGCCGTAATACCCTTGGGCATAAAGCCCCGCCAGCAACCGCTGGTAGTCGGCCCGCGCTGCCGCCACGATATCCTGTGCGTTCGTGTCCCCGTCCCCGATCAATGTCAGAGTGAGCGAGGCCGCCCGCAACACTGCGTCCAGCCCGTCAGGCGACCCGTCAATGGCAAGGTCAATCGTCTGGCCCGGTGCCGCCCCGGCAAGCCCCGCCGTCAGAACCGCCCCCCATAAAAACCGCTGTGCCCGCACGTTTTGCCCGCCTGTCTGGACCCGGTGCGGCAGCCGCCCAGGCTTTGGCCCAGACTGGCACAAACCGGGGCGAAATGGAAACAGTCCACGCAGGTTCGGCACCCTGTTGCCGACAGAGTGATCACAGGCGCGGTCAGGGCTGCGTTTGTGCCCCGGCGTCCCCGGCAAAGGGGTCCTGCGGATAGCCAACATGCGCCAGATACAGACCTTCGGGCGGGGCGACAGGGCCACAGGCCGCCCGGTCCCGCGCGGCCAGCGCTGCTGTCACATCGTCGGGCGACCACGCCCCGGTGCCCACCCGTTCAAGGGTGCCCACGAAGCTGCGCACCTGATTGTGCAGGAAGGACCGCGCGCGGACGTGAAACCGGAATTCGGTGCCGCCGTCAGGTCGCGCCAGCGTTTCGACGCGCAAATGATCCAGCGTCTTGACCGGGCTTTTGGCCTGACAGATGGACGACCGGAACGTCGTGAAATCATGGTGCCCGATCAGACGGTCGGCGGCATCCTGCATCGCGGCCCCGTCCAGCGGGTGCCGGACGTGCCATGCCAGACCCGCCTCATGCACCAGTGGCGCGCGCCGGCTGATGAGCCGGAACAGATAGTGCCGTTCAATTGCCGAAAACCGCGCGTGCCAGTCGTCCCCGACAAGGGCGCAGGCGGTGATGACGATGGGGGCCGGTTTCAGGTGCCAGTTCAACGCCTCGGACAATCGGAACGGGGTCCAGTCGCGGTCCATGTCGCAATGCGCCACTTGTCCCGTCGCATGCACCCCCGCATCGGTGCGCCCTGCGGCGGCAATGGCATGCGTGCGCGGTTCCAGCCGGGCCAGCGCCGTCTCGATCGCGGATTGCACCGACGGGTGGTCCGTCTGCCGCTGCCACCCGGCAAACGGCGCACCGTGATATTCAACCTGAAGCGCATAGCGGGGCATGCGTCGCGCATAGGCGGGGGCCGCCGCAAAATCAATCCCTACACATGGGGCGCGTCCCGGCCTATCTAGGGACGAACGACGGAAAGGGCGGCAGCGTGGTATTTGCAGACCTGACAGAGGGGATCGCCCGCGGTGTTGAAACCGTGACCGGCACCCTGACCGCCCCGTTTTCCGATCCGGTGATCCGGATTGGCGTCACGGGCCTGTCCCGCGCAGGCAAAACGGTGTTCATCACATCGCTGGTGGCCAACCTGATGAACCGGGGACGGATGCCGCAATTGATCGCGGCGGCGAACGGGTCCATCCGCACCGCCTATCTGCAACCTCAACCCGACGATACGATCCCCCGGTTCGATTATGAAACACATCTGGCCCGGTTGACCGCCCCCGCCCCCACATGGCCCGAAGGCACCCGCCGGATCAGCGAATTGCGGTTGTCCCTGAAGGTGCAGCCGACCGGTTTTCTGTCCGGCCTGTCCGGTCCCCGCACCGTGCATCTGGATATCGTGGATTATCCGGGCGAATGGTTGTTGGACCTTGGCTTGATGGACAAAACCTATGCCCAGTGGTGCGAAACCACGCTGGCCCGGATCGCCTTGCGTCCGGGCGCGGCCGCGTATCTGGCGCAGGTGGCCGCGTTGGACCCCGACGCCCCCCATGACGAACAACAGGCGCAAAGCCTTGCCCAGACCTTCACCGCCGCCTTGCATGTGGCGCGAGAGGCCGGGTTTTCCGATTGTTCCCCCGGTCGGTTCCTGTTGCCCGGTGATCTGGAAGGGTCGCCCGTGTTGACCTTTGCCCCGCTGCCCCCGCAGGCATCGCCCGGCAGGCGGTCGTTGTGGCGCGAGTTTGAACGGCGGTTTGACAGCTACAAACGCCATGTGGTCCGACCGTTCTTTCGCGATCATTTCGCCAAAGTGGACCGCCAGATCGTCCTTGTGGATGTATTGGGGGCCATTCACGCCGGCCCCCGCGCGGTCGAGGATCTGCGCGCCGCCATGGGCGATATCCTGTCGGCGTTTCGTCCGGGCCGGGCCGCGTGGTTGACCCGCCTTCTGGGCGGGCGGCGGGTCGAGAAAATCCTGTTTGCCGCGACCAAGGCCGACCATCTGCACCACAGCCAGCATGCCCAG
>JBGSIZ010000327.1:0-11035 GCA_041742255.1 Marivivens sp.
GGCCTCGGCGGCGTCAAACCGGCGGGCGGACATGAACACGCGGCGGGCGGCGGCCTCGCCCATCCGGGCCACGACATAGGGGCCGATGGTGGCGGGGATCAGACCCAACCGGGTTTCGGTCAACCCGAACAGGGCACCCTCCACAGCCAAGGCAACATCGGCGACACAGCACAACCCGACACCGCCGCCAAAGGCATTTCCCTGCACAGCGGCAATCACGGGCTTGGGGCACTCGTTCCATGCGCGCAGCATCTGGGCCAAGGCACGGGCAGCAGCAGCACGCACCAGAGCATCGGCGGCCATCTGGTCGCGCATCCACCCCAAATCGCCCCCGGCGCAAAACGACGGGCCAGCAGCGGCCAGAACGATCACGCGCACAGCGGGATCATATGCCAGACGGGCGGCGCACAGGGCCAATTCGGCAATCATCAGGGCGGACAAGGCGTTGTGCTTGTCGGGGCGGTTCAACGTGACGCGGGCAACACCACGGGCATCCACGGCCACCTTCAACATGTCATACATCGGGCATCTCCCGCATCTGGCGGGCCATAAAGGCGGCCTTGCCGATCATCACCGGGTCCACGCCGGTATCAAACCCACGGGCCTCTAATAGGTCCAGAACGGCCTCGGTGGCGACATTGCCGGGGGCACCGGGGGCATAGGGACAGCCGCCCAACCCGGCGACGGCACTGTCGAAATGGCGCAGCCCGGCCTCAAGGGCGACCACGATATTCTCCAGCGCGCGCCCCCCGGTATCGTGGAAATGTCCGGCCAGACGATCCACCGGGGCCACTTGGGCCACGGCGGCGATCATGGCGGCAACGGTGTCCGGGGTGCCTTTGCCAATGGTATCGCCCAACGACACGGGCATCGGCATCAGCCCGCGCAACCGTTCCACAACATGGGCAACGGCACCCGGTGGGACCGGGCCATCAAACGGGCAATCGGTCACGCAGGACACATAGCCGCGCACGGGCACGCCAACGTCGCGGGCGGCCTGCACCACGGGGGCAATCCGGGTCAGGCTCTCGGCCACGGAACAGTTCAGATTGGCGCGGGAAAACCCTTCGCTCGCAGACACGAAAACGGCAATTTCCCACCGACGATGCAGGCTGGCGCGGGCGGCGTCGAAATCGTCCCAACCCTTCATATTGGGCACCAACACGGACAATCGGGCATGGGTCGGGGCAATGCCGGCCATGACGCGGGCGGTGTCGGCCATCTGGGGGACCCATTTGGGGCTGACAAACGACCCAACCTCGACATCGCCCAAACCGGCGGCGCACAAGGTGTCGATCAAGGCCACCTTGGCGCGCCAGGCAATAACGCCAGGTTCATTCTGCAACCCGTCGCGCGGGCCGACCTCGTGCAGGTGAACAAACGGGCGCATCAGACCTTCCACGGGGGATAAAAATCGCGGGCATACAAACCTGGCTGGCCTTCGGGGGGCAGGCTGGCGGCAAATGCGGGGCGGTCGGTGATCCGGTCCATCCACGCGGCAACCTGCGGGAACGGGTCCAGCCGGACAAACCTTCGGGCCATGAACACGGCCTGCCCCACGGCCATATCGGCGGCACTGAACCCGGACGTCAGCAGGCAATCGCGGTTTTCAATCGGCGATGACAACCGGGCCTCGATCGCTCCCAGACATTTGGCCAGCCGCTTGGCCTCCAACTGCATCACGATGGGGGATCGCATCGTGTCATCATACAGCATGACATGCTGTTGGGTCAGGGCGGCGACATGCTGGCTGATGGTTTCGGCAAAATGCAGCCAGTTCAACCATTCCAACCGATCCGGGTCGGTGGCGTCGCGGCCATACCCCAGATCGGGAAACCGCTCACACAGCAATTCCATGATGGCAAGGCTCTCGGTCATCACCTGCCCGTCAATCTCAAGCGCCGGGACACGGCCAACGGGGTTCAGGGTCAGAAACGCATCGGACCGCAAGGTCTTGTCGAACGGATAGACGGCCAACACGAACGGAACTTCCAATTCGTGCAGCAGCCACAACACGCGCATCGACCGGGACTCGTGACAATGGTGCAGGCGCATCATGGCGCGGCCTCCTCGGGGTGAAGCGTGACCAACGTGGCACCCGCCTCCACCTGCCCGCCCGGTCGGGCCATCACGGCGGCCACACGGCCCGCGCGGGGGGCGCGCAACACATGTTCCATCTTCATCGCCTCCAGCGTGATCAACCGCTGACCATCCTCGACCATATCACCGGGGGCCACGGCCACCACGGTCACCAGACCGGGCATCGGGGCCAGAACGGCATCGCCGCCCGGTCCGCCCTGCCCGCCCCGATCCAGCGGATCGGGGATATCAAACGCAACCGCACCGCCCTCAAACCCCGGATCAAACAGGGTCACTTTGGCACCCTCGCGGCACCATGCAACGGCGGGGCGGCCATCAAATGTCCATCCTTGCGGGCCATGCACGGCGTCCACTGTGACAGAATCCGACACCGACGGGATACGGACGGAATACCGACGCGAAATCACAGGGGTAATTTCGGCAACGCTGGCCCCCAGATCCACCCGCCACACCAACGGCGCCCACAGGGAAAACCCTGCGTGTTCCGGGGGTTGCCACAAACCTGCCGCCAAAATGGCGGCTTGGGCCACCTGTTGCGGGGTGGGCGGCACCGTCACGGTCAAGTCCGCCAGATCGCGGGCAATCAACCCGGTATCCACCTCGCCGCGACCAAATCCCGCGTGCCGGGTCAGCGCGCCCAGAAACGCCAGATTGGTGACGCATCCGGCGACTTGGGTCGCAGCCAACGCGGCCCGCAACCGGGTTAATGCAGTGGCACGGTCGGGTCCATGGGCGGTGATCTTGGCAATCATCGGGTCATACCACGGTGATATGGTATCGCCTTCCTCCACGCCGCTATCTACCCGGATTTGCGGGGGAAACCGCAGATGGGTCAGGCGGCCCGTGGCAGGCAAAAACCCGGCCGGGACATCCTCGGCGTACAGCCGGGCCTCGAACGCATGGCCGTGAATTGTCAACTCGTCCTGCCGCATCGGCAACGGCTCGCCTGCGGCAACACGCAACTGCCATTCGACCAGATCAACGCCGGTGATGGCCTCAGTGACGGGGTGTTCGACCTGTAATCTTGTGTTCATCTCCATGAACCAGAACCGGTCCTGCCGCAGCCCGTCCGACGCATCCACGATAAATTCAACAGTTCCGGCCCCGGCATATCCAATCGCCTCGGCAGCGCGCACCGCAGCCTGTCCCATGGCATCGCGCATGGCCTGTGTCATACCCGGCGCGGGGGCCTCCTCGATCACCTTCTGATGGCGGCGCTGCAGACTGCAATCGCGCTCAAACAGATGCACGGCGCGGGTGCCGTCGCCAAACACCTGCACCTCGATATGGCGGGGGGCGGTAACATATTTTTCAATCAAAACAGCAGCATTGCCAAAGGCGGTGCGGGCTTCGGCCTGCGCACTGGCAAGGGCCGCGTCAAAATCCTGCGGGTGTTCGACGCGGCGCATCCCCTTGCCACCACCCCCCGCCACGGCCTTGATCAACACCGGATAACCGACCTCGGCGGCGCGGGCGGCCAGTGCGGTCTGGTCGGCACCGTGGTATCCGGGGACCACGGGAACGCCCGCGCGGGCCATCAACGTCTTGGCAGCATCCTTGAGCCCCATCGCGCGAATGGCCCCGGCGGTCGGCCCGACAAAGGTTAATCCGGCGCGGCCCACGGCCTCTACAAATTCCGGGTTTTCGGACAGGAACCCATATCCGGGATGGATCGCCTGCGCGCCGCGCTCCAACGCGGCAGCAATGATGGCATCGGCGCGCAAATAACTCTCGGCAACAGGGGCGGGCCCAATCCGCACGGCCTCGTCGGCCATCCGCACATGCAACGCGCCCGCATCAGCATCGGAATAAACGGCGACAGTGTGAACATTCAACAAACGGGCCGTGCGGATGATCCGGCAGGCAATCTCGCCACGGTTCGCAATCAGAATTTTGTCAAACATGGGGCCTCACATCCGGAACACGCCGAAACGCGTCTCGGCTATGGGGGTGTTCAGGCTGGCGGACAGCGACAGGGCCAGCACCTCACGGCTGCGGCGCGGGTCGATCACGCCGTCGTCCCACAACCGGGCCGAGGCATATAACGGATGCGATTGTTCCTCGAACATCGCGATGGTGGGGGCCTTGAACGCGGCCTCTTCCTCCGGCGACCATGTGCCGCCCGCGCGTTCAATCGTGTCGCGGCGGACAGTGGCCAGAACGCCCGCCGCCTGTTCGCCGCCCATCACGGCGGTGCGGGACGTGGGCCAGGACCAGACAAAGTTCGGGCTGTAAGCCCTTCCCGCCATTCCATAATTTCCGGCACCAAACGATCCGCCCACCAACATGGTGATCTTGGGCACGGCGGTGGTGGCCACGGCGGTCACCATCTTGGCACCGTGACGCGCGATGCCTTCGTTCTCGTATTTGCGGCCAACCATGAAACCGGTGATGTTTTGCAAGAAAATCAACGGGATGCGACGCTGACTGCACAGTTCCACAAAATGGGCACCCTTTTGGGCCGCTTCGGAAAACAACACGCCGTTGTTGGCAACAATCCCACAGGGCCAACCGTCGATATGGGCAAACCCAGTGACAAGCGTTTCCCCAAACCGGGCCTTGAATTCGTCAAACCGGGACCCGTCCACGATGCGGGAAATCACCTGCCGGATGTCATAAGGGGTGCGCAGATCGGCGGGGATCAGGTCGAACAATTCATCCGGATCGGCCTTGGGCAATTCCGGGGTTTCACGCTTAACCGTCAATGGCTTGTGGAACGATGTTGATGCAACGGCCTGCCGGGCCAGCGCCAGCGCATGGGCGTCATCCTCGGCCAGATAATCGGCAACGCCGGACAGCCGGGTATGAACGTCGCCACCACCCAGATCCTCGGCGGTGACGACCTCGCCCGTGGCGGCCTTGACCAAGGGCGGCCCGGCCAGAAATATGGTGCCTTGACCCTTCACGATGATCGAAACATCGGCCATCGCAGGGACATAGGCACCGCCCGCCGTACAGGATCCCATGACAACGGCAATCTGGGGCAATCCGGCGGCGGACATATTGGCCTGATTGTAGAATATCCGTCCGAAATGGTCGCGGTCCGGGAACACCTCGTCCTGATTGGGCAGGTTGGCACCGCCACTGTCCACCAGATACACGCTGGGCAAACCGCATTGGGCGGCGATTTCCTGTGCCCGCAGGTGCTTCTTGACGGTCATCGGGTAATAGGTGCCGCCTTTGACGGTGGCGTCATTGCACACCAGCATCACCTCGCGGCCCATGACGCGACCGATGCCCGCGATCACGCCAGCACAGGGGGCGGCCCCGTCATACATGGCATGGGCGGCGGTGGCCCCGATCTCCAGAAACGGACTGCCACCATCCAAAAGCCCGGCCACCCGGTCGCGCGGCAACATCTTGCCGCGGGCCACATGGCGGGCACGGGCGGCATCCCCCCCACCAAGGGCAGCAACACGGGCGGCATCAGCCACAAGAGCAAGGGCCGCCATATGATCCGCGCGGGGCTGGGTCACGCCATCGCTCCCATCAACTCGCGGCCAATCAGCATCCGGCGGATTTCGCTGGTGCCTGCGCCGATCTCCATCAACTTGGCATCGCGAAACAGGCGGGCGACGGGGGCATCGGCCATGAACCCGGCCCCGCCCATCGCCTGCACCGCCTGATGCGCCTGCACCATGGCCTGTTCGCTGGCATACAGACAACAGGCGGCAGCATCCTGCCGGGTGACGGTGCCCCGGTCACAGGCACGGGCGACCTCGTAGACATAGGCGCGGGCGGAATTCAGGGCGGTATACATATCGGCAATCTTGCCCTGCATCAGCTGGAACGACCCAATCGGCTGGCCAAACTGTTTGCGGCTGGCCAGATAGGGCATGACCGCGTCCAGACAGGCGGCCATGATCCCGGTGCCGATCCCGGCCAGAACCACCCGTTCGTAGTCAAGACCCGACATCAGAACGCGGACGCCCCTGCCCTCCTCGCCCAGCACATTCTCGAACGGAACCGCCACATCGTCGAAAATCAATTCGGCGGTGTTGGACCCGCGCATCCCCAGCTTGTCAAAATGGGGCGACGTGCTGAACCCCGTCATCGACTTTTCGACGATGAACGCGGTGATGCCCTTGGCCCCTGCCCCCGGATCGGTCTTGGCATAAACAACCAGCGTATCGGCGTCGGGGCCATTGGTGATCCAGTATTTGGTGCCGTTCAGGCGGTAATGATCGTTCCGCTTTTCGGCGCGCAGCGACATCGACACCACATCGGACCCGGCCCCGGCCTCGGACATGGCCAAGGCGCCCACGTGGGTGCCCGCGATCAGGCCGGGCAAATACCGGGCGCGTTGGGCATCGGTCCCGTTCAGCTTGATCTGGTTCACGCACAGGTTCGAATGGGCACCATAGGACAACGCGACACTGGCGCTGGCGCGGGCGATTTCCTCGATGGCGACCGTATGGGCGAGATACGTCATCTCGGCCCCGCCAAACGCCTCGGGCACGGTGATGCCCAACAGGCCCAGATCGCCCATTTCGGTCCACAGTTGGGCAGGAAACTGGTTGTCGCGGTCCACTTGTGCGGCAATCGGGGCCACACGGGTCTGGGCCCAATCGTGGACCATATCGCGCAGCGCGTTCACATCCTCGCCAAGGTCAAACGTCATGGAGGCTCGGAACATCGGCGATTCTCCTTATTGAACACTTGTTCAATAAATACCCGGTCCCGACCCTCCGGTCAATCCAGACCAAATTCCGACAGGGTCAACCGGCGGGCATTGCGCCATTCCTGCGGAGTAAGCGGATACCGGCGCAGGGTCTCGGCATAGGATTTGGCGATCCGGGCGGCCCAATGGGGGCGCAGGTGGCCCATCAGGCGGGCATGGGCATCCATCCACGTCTTGCGGCTGTAGTCGTCATCTTGGGTGGCGCGGTGGGCGCTGGGGCCGCGCACGCGGCGGTCGATGCGCCATGCGGGCACGGCATGGGCGGTGCGGGTGCGCAATTCTTCGCCTTGGGCAATGGCGGCGGTCATCGACGACAAGGTCAGGAACAACAGATCTTCGGCATCGACGGTTTCGCGGGCCAAAACGATGCCGCGTTCGGAAATGACCCAGTCAAACATCGGGCCGTCGCCCTCGACATGGGGGGTGGCGTCGCCGACAGGGACACGGTCAAACACAAACCCGGGGCACGGACGGCGCAACCGGTCCAACATGGCACGCACTTCGGCCTCGACCTCGGACAAGGTCATCTGCCGCAAACTCACGGCACAGCGCCTTGGGCCTGCCACACGGCGGCCACCTCAGCCCGGATAATCCGGGCGATCATCGCACAATCCTCGAGCGAAAACGTCAGCGGCAACCGCATGTCCAGTATCCCCGCCAAAATCCGGTCGGTTTCGGGCATCGGGGCAAAGGGGGCATAGCGCCAACTGTCATACCGGCTGGTAAAGGCGACAGGATCGGGGGCCCCAAACCATTTCAGCTCGACCCCCCGCGCGGCACAGCGGCGGACAACCTGCGTGACAGTATCGGGGGACCAGTCCAGCAACAGAAACTGGAACGACGACGCAACAAACCCTTCGGCCTCGGGGCGGTCGATCAATCGCAGGCCGGGGGTGTCGCGCAACCCGGCCTCGACCACGCGATACCGGGCGTTCCACTTGCCGCATTGTTCGCGCAACAGGCGCAGTTGCGGGCGCAGGATCGCGGCGCGCAGGTTGTCCATCCGGGCAGAGATATTGGGGGTCTCATAGCGGATGGTGGCAAACACCTCGGGCGGCGGGGCGGCGCGGTGGCGGTCATACAGCATATACGACCCCGACAGCATGATCGCGCGGGCCATCCCCTCGGCATCGTCCGTCACGATAAACCCGCCCTCGCCCGAATTGACGTGTTTGTAGGTCTGGGTGGAATAACAGCCGAACCGGCCAAACCGACCCGACGGGGTGCCATTCCAATGGGCCCCCATCGTGTGGGCGCAATCCTCGATCACAATGACGCCTGCGGCATCACACAGGGCCATCAGGCGGTCCATATCAGCGATATGGCCGCGCATGTGGGACAACAACAGAACCTGCGGGCGGCCCGTCTTGCCTTGCCCGATCTTCACCGCCAGATCGTCAAGGTCGATCACCAATCCTTCGGTCACGCCCACATAAACGGGCACGGCACCCACGGCGGCAATGGCACCGGGCACCGGGGCAAGGGTAAAGGCGTTGGTCAACACCGCATCACCGGGGGCCACGCCGCAGGCGCGCAAGGCGGTGGTCATCGCCGACCCGCCCGATGCAACAGCCAGACAGTATGTGGACCCCACCAATGCGGCGAATTCTTCCTCCAACAACGCGGCTTCGGCAATTTCGCCGGGGGCGGTGTTATACCGGTGCAACCGGCCCGATTGCAGCACGGCAAGGGCGGCGGCGATCCCCTCCTCGGGGATCGGCTCTTGCTGGGTAAAACTGCCTTTGAACACCTCGCTCATGCAAGCAGAGTGTGACGGTCAGCGCGCGGCGTCAATGCCGCCGGGCCGGAAATTTTAGGTGGGCACAATCTGGGGCTTGTGCCGGGTCTCCTCTCGGCCACGCGCCCGCCCTAGCTCAGAAACCGCGCCACAACGGCGGGCAATTCGTCGAAATGGTCAATCATCGCTTCGGGCTGGAACACGGCCACGTCGCGGCCATGCGGGCCAAAAGTGACAAGGATGGACGGCACCCCCGCTGCGCGGGATGTCTGGCGGTCGGTGTCGGTATCGCCCACCAACACAGCGCGGGCAGGGTCACCTCCGGCACGACGAACCGCCTCGATAAACGGGGCAGCGTCCGGTTTGCGCACGGGCAAGGTGTCGGCCCCGACCAACGACGCAAAGGCGTCCCGCACGCCCAGATTGCGCAGCAACTGTTCGGCCAACGCTTCGGGCTTGTTCGTGCATATGCCCACGCCGTGGCCCGCGCCCTTGATCGCCTCCACGGCCTCCATCACGCCGGGAAACAGGAACGTCCGTTCGGACAACGCGGCACCATAAGCCTCCAACAGACGGGGATATTGGCGGTCGATCTCGGCAGGGCCATGGGTGCCGGTGCGCGAAAACCCAAGGGTCAGCATGGCGCGGCCGCCGCGCATTGCCACCCCGGCATCGTCTGGGTGGGTCAACACATCGCCCAAACCCAGCGACCGGAAACAGGCATTCGCCGCCGCCAACAGGTCGCGGCTGGTATCGGCCAACGTGCCATCCAAATCGAAAATAACGGTGCCGCTTGGGATCTTGCGCATATCGTGCTCCTTTTCCCCTCATGTAACCGTCCGAAAGGTGATGTGAAGCCCCCACCGCTTGCGGTATGCCTGCGGCCAAGGCACAAGGCGCAAAACGCCAAAGGGCGAAACACCAAAACGGGGCAGACATGGCACTTTCCCTTATTATTCTGGCCGCGGGTCAGGGCACACGGATGAATTCGGACCTGCCAAAGGTGCTGCACCCCTTGGGCGGGGCACCTTTGGTGGTCCACGCCATGCGGGCGGGACAGGCGCTCGATCCGGAACGGACCATCCTTGTGGCGGGGCACGGGGCGGACGCGGTCGCGCGGGCGGCACGGTCGTTTGACCCTGACGCCATCGTCGTGCTGCAAACCGAACAACTGGGCACCGGGCACGCGGTGGCACAGGCGGCGGCGGCGCTGTACGGGTTCACGGGCGATGCGATCGTGCTTTATGGCGACACGCCCTTTATCACCGCCGACACGCTGGACCGGATGCAGGCGGCGCGGGCCAACCATGCGCTTGTGGTGCTGGGGTTCGAGACGGCAGAGCCGGGCCGCTATGGGCGTCTGGTGACGCAGGGCGACATTCTGGAACGGATCGTCGAATACAAGGATGCGGACGATGCAACGCGGGCGCTGACCCTGTGCAATTCGGGGGTGGTCTGCGCGGATGCGCAAACGCTGCTGTCACTGGTCGCGGCCATCGAAAACAACAACGCGGCAGGGGAATACTACCTCACCGACATCGTGGCGCTGGGGGCCGCGCGGGGGCTGACCGCGACAGTCGTGCGCTGCGCACAGTCCGAAACGCTGGGCATCAACACCCGCGCCGAATTGGCGTCTGCCGAGGCCGCGTTGCAATCCCGCGCGCGGGCGGCCGCACTGGACGACGGGGTCACCCTGATCGCGCCCGACACCGTCTATTTCGCGCATGACACAGTGATCGGGCGGGACGCCGTGATTGAACCCAACGTGGTGTTCGGGCCGGGGGTCACGGTCGAATCCGGGGCCACCATCCGGGCATTTTCCCATCTCGAAGGGTGCCATGTGTCGCGCGGCTCCATCGTCGGGCCTTTTGCGCGGCTGCGACCGGGGGCGGAACTGTCCGAAGACGTGCACATCGGCAATTTCGTGGAAATCAAGAACGCACAGGTCGGCGAAGGCACCAAGATCAATCACCTGACTTATGTGGGCGACGCCGACATCGGCAAGAAAACCAACATCGGGGCGGGCACGATCACCTGCAACTATGACGGGGTGTTCAAACACCGGACCACCATCGGGGACGGGGTGTTTGTCGGGTCCAACACCATGTTGGTGGCCCCTGTGACCTTGGGCGACAACACCATGACGGCGACGGGGGCGGTCATCACCCGGGACGTGCCGGACGGGGCCTTGGCCATTGGTCGGGCGGAACAGGTCAACAAACCGGGGCTGGCGGTCAAATTGTTCGAAAAGTTAAAGGCGCGTAAGGTAAAACAGTCAAAAGGAGCCTGAAAATGTGTGGAATTGTAGGGGTCCTTGGCGATCACGAAGCGGCACCATTGCTGGTGGAGGCGCTCAAACGGCTGGAATATCGGGGCTATGACAGCGCCGGAATTGCGACCGTGCAGGACGGCGTTCTGGACCGTCGGCGGGCCGTAGGCAAACTGGTGAACCTGTCCGACCTCCTCGTGCATCACCCGCTCGCGGGCAAGGCCGGGATCGGGCACACGCGCTGGGC
>JBGSIZ010000328.1:0-2782 GCA_041742255.1 Marivivens sp.
GCAGCCCCGCGACCCGCGCCGCCGCCGCGCCCGGCGAGTTTTTGCGCCAAAACGTCTACGGCCCGGTTGATCCCGATCGTGAACACCTCGTCCACGTCCTTGATATTGGCGTAAAGTTTGCCGTGTTTGACGAACGGGCCGAACCGCCCGATCCCGGCCTCGATCAGTTCGCCATCTTCGGGATGGGCGCCGATGGGGCGGGGCAGGCTGAGAAGTTGCAGCGCCTTTTCAAGGTCGATCGCGTCGGCTTCCCAGCCTTTGGGCAGGCTGGCGCGGGGCGGTTTGGGGATATCCTCGGACGCCTCGCCGCGCTGGACATAGGGGCCGAACCGCCCGTCGCGCAGAGTGATCGCATCGCCGTCGTCATGGCCCAGAAGGCGGCCATCGGCGGGAATACCGCTGTCTTCCATGCCGGGGGGGCCAAAGGGGCGGGTATACCGACAGTCGGGATAGTTCGAACAGCCGATGAACGCGCCGCCCGACCGCGCGGTGCGCATCGACAAACGGCCAATGCCGCACGACGTGCACAGGCGCGGATCGCTGCCATCTTCGGTGGGCGGGAACAGGTGGGGGGCTAGAACCTCGTTGATCTTGTCCAGCACCTCGCCAATGCGCAGATCGGCGGTTTCGGCAAGGGCTGCCGAAAAATCGCGCCAGAACCGGGCCAGCACATCCTTGTAGTTGGCCGCCCCCGCGCTGACTTCGTCCAGTTCGTTTTCAAGGTCGGCGGTAAAGTCGTATTCAACATATTTGCGGAAATAGTTGGACAGGAATGCTGTCACCAGCCGCCCCTTGTCAGAGGGGGTCAGGCGGCCTTTGTCCTTGGTCACATAGTCGCGTTCCTGAATGGTCGTGACGATGGAGGCATAGGTGGACGGGCGCCCGATGCCCAGTTCCTCCATCCGTTTGACCAATGTGGCCTCGGTATAGCGGGGGGGCGGTTGCGTGTGATGCTGTTCGCTGTCCACGCTGTCCTTTTTGGCGGGTTCGCCTTGCATGATTTGCGGCAGGCGTTTGTCGTCATCGTCCACCACACTGTCGTCGCGGCCTTCTTCATAGATCGCGATGAACCCTTCGAACAGAACGACCTGACCCGTGGCCCGCAGAACCACCTGACCATCCTGCGACCCCACATCAACCGTGGTGCGTTCCATCCGGGCTGCGGCCATCTGGCTGGCCAGCGTGCGTTTGTAGATCAGGTCATAGAGCTTGCGTTGATCGCCGTCCGAAATGCGCAGGCTTTCGGTGTCGGCCATCATGTCGGTGGGCCGGATACATTCGTGGGCTTCTTGCGCGTTCTTGGCCTTGTTTTTATACATGCGCGGGCTTTCGGGCAGGTATTTATCGCCGAATTTCGCAGCGATGGCCTCGCGCGCGGCCATCACGGCCTCGGGTGCCATGTCGATACCGTCGGTCCGCATGTAGGTGATGTGCCCGGCCTCATACAGGCGCTGGGCCGCGCTCATTGTCTGGCGCGCCCCCATGCCGAATTTGCGCGATGCCTCTTGTTGCAGGGTCGAGGTCATAAAGGGCGGGGCAGGGTTGCGCGACGCCGGTTTGGCCTCCACGCTCAGCACGCTCAGGTCGCGGCTGTTGATTGCCTGCACGGCCAATTCGGCCTGTGTGCCGTTGGACAGATCGAATTTGTCGAGCTTGGACCCGGCCAGCGTGGTCAACCGCGCCTCGAACATCTGGCCGCGCGGGGTTTGCAGCAATGCCTTGATCGTCCAGTATTCTTGTGGGCGGAACGCCTCGATCTCCATCTCGCGTTCGACGATCAGCCGCAGGCAGACCGATTGCACCCGCCCCGCCGATTTCGCGCCGGGCAGTTTGCGCCACAGAACGGGCGACAAATTGAAACCAACCAGATAATCGAGCGCGCGGCGCGCCAGGTAAGCCTCAACCAATGGCGCGTCTACTTGGCGGGGGTTGGCCATGGCCTCGGTCACGGCTGATTTGGTGATGGCGTTGAAGGTGACGCGGCTGACGGCGGTGTCTTTCTTGATCGCCTTGCGGGCGGTCAGCGCCTCTTGGAGGTGCCACGAAATCGCTTCGCCCTCGCGGTCGGGGTCGGTTGCGAGGATCAGAACGGGGTCATCCTTGAGCGCATCGGCGATGGCTTTGACGTGTTTGCGGCTGTCGGGGGAAATTTCCCAAAGCATCGCAAAATCCGATTCGGTGTCCACCGACCCATCTTTGGGCGGCAGGTCGCGGACGTGGCCGAATGACGCCAGAACGGTGAAATTCTTGCCCAGATATTCGTTGATTTTCTTGGCCTTGGCTGGGGATTCGACAACAACGACGGGCATGAAAATCCTGACCTGACCACGGGAATACGATGAGGCGGCACCATGGCGTTGCCGTTGCCGGATTGTCAATCCGCCGGAAAATTTTGCCGGGACCCGGATTTTTTCAGCAGGTGAGCGACAGCAAGCCGCCCGGTTGCCGCGCGATTTTTCCGTCCAGTTCAAGGTCGATGAGCGCGGGGGCGATTACCGTGGGACCAAGGGCGAGGTCGCGGATCAACTGATCCTCGGCCATGGGGGAGGGGCCAAGGCGGGCGAGAATCTGGCTGTGGAGGTTTGACGTTGTGCGCAGGGACCGCGGGGGTGCGGCAGGTGGCGGGGCGGGAGGGGCTGTTATCCGTTTGGGCGCAAGGGGTTGGAGGTTGGGCGCGCCAAGTGCTGCGATCACGTCATCGGCCCCGCGCACCAGTGTCGCCCCGTCCCGCAACAGCATGTTGCACCCAGACGCCCGCGCATCGAACGGGTGCCCCGGCACC
>JBGSIZ010000329.1:0-6531 GCA_041742255.1 Marivivens sp.
CGACGCCTTCATCGCGACGGGAAACACCCGGCCCGTGGACCCGGTGAACACGTCCTGACCCAACCCGCGCGCCCAATCCTGCACGGCGTCGGGGCCAAACCCGGCCAGCACGGCGCGCCACTCGTCGGGCAATCCGGGATAGGCGGCGATCCAGTCCGGATCATCCTTGGTCAGGTTCAATCCGGATTTGCCGGCCATCAGAAACTTGCGGCCCGCCGACGGCATTGCATCGGCGATGGTCACGCGCAGTCCTGCATGGGCCATCTCCTCGGCGGCCATCAAACCCGCAGGGCCGGCACCAATGACCAGCGCGTCACGCATCCTTTGGGTCCGCGCCGGGCAATGCGCCCTTCCATTCGATGACGCGGTGCGGATACGGGATATCGATCCCTTCGGCCTTGAGCGCGTTCCAGATCAGGAACAGCACATCGCTGGAGTATTTGTTCTTGCCGTCATCAATCCCGTTGATCCAGAATTCCACAGCAAAATCAATACCACTGTCGCCAAATCCGCGCAGTTCGCAATCGGGGCCGTCGGGGTCTTTGAGGATACCGGGATGGGCGGCCACGGCGGCCTCGATGATGGCAGGCACGCGGTTGATGTCGGTGTCATAGGACACGGAAAACGGCACCTCCAACCGGTTGGCGGACCCGCTGTCGGAATAGTTGACGACGCGGGTGGTGATGAAATGTTCGTTGGGGACAACGATCCATTTGCCATCATAGGTCGCCAGAATGGTGGACCGCATGGTCATCTTGACGATGGTGCCCGCCTCGCCGCCATCCAGTTCGACATAGTCGCCCACGGTGGCCTGCCCCTCCAGCAACAGGATGATGCCCGAAATAAAGTTCGATGCGATCTGTTGCAGGCCAAACCCGATCCCCACACCAATCGCCCCGCCAATCACCGCAAGCGAGGTCAGGGAAATGCCCATGATGTTCATCAACACCACGAACGCCGCGCCGAAAATGGCGATCTCGGCGGCCTTAAGCGCCAGTTGCCGGGTGGCGGGCCGTATTTCCTCTTGGGTCCGGATATAGCGGGCGGATTGTTCGTTGGACCAGCGGCCCAACCAGAAAATGACGCCGCCCACAGCGATCAGCTTGGTCAGCCACAACAGATCGAACGACAGATTGCCCAGCGGGACAACAGTGGCCTCCAACCGGGCCGCAATCGGGTTCAGCAACGCAAGCGCATAGAGGGCGGCCATGGGCAGCAGGACAAACCGGCCCAGAAACCGCAGGAACGGATCCCGCAGGATATCGCGGACAAGGACGCGCACCGCAATGAACAGGAACACCCGCTTGCCAAACGCGATGACGGCACCAGACCCGAACAGGGACCGGGTGACCTCCTCGCCTGCCGCCGTCAGGGCATAGGCCAGCAATGGCAGAACCAGCGGGGCAAACATCAAGGCAAAAAGACGGGCGCGGGCGATCATGCCCTCGGCCCCCGGCGGCGGGGTCAAAACCCGCGTCAAACGGGGCAAGGCGGCGCGGGTGATCGCCACCGCCGCGATCCACGCCACCACCAGCAGTCCAAACTGAGACCACGCCGCCGGGGACATCAACCACGGCAGGGCAAACGCCAACGCCTGATCCCAATAGCCTTGCATCGTATCCAACATGACGGCTCCACCCCCGTTTCCCCTTCTTTCCGGCAATCCCGGTCAAAGGGCAACCCGTCAGATCATCCGCTTGATCGCGGCGACATGGGCGGGGTCGGCGGCCACGCCATCTGCGGCCAGCGCGCGGGCGCATGTGACAGGGTCGGTATCAATACGGTCGATCAGGCCCCACTCGCGGGCCTCGGCGGCCTCTACCTTGGCCCCTGCCATCAAAATCATCTTGGCGCGGGCGGGGCCGACAAGGGCGGTCAGGCGGCCGGGATCAGACGGCTGGGGCAGATACCCCAACCGCATCACAGGATAAAACATCCGGGCGCCCGGCACGGCGACCCGCAGATCACAGGCCAAAACCATGCCAAACGCGCCCCCCGCACAGGTCCCGTTCAGCGCGGCAATGGTCGGTCCCGGCAGGGCGGCGATTGCGGCAGACACCCGTTCCCACACCGGATCGGTGGCAAGGCCTGCGCGGGCCTCGTCCAGATCGGCACCAGCGGAAAATACGCGGCCCGCCCCGGTCAGGATCAACGCGCGGGCGTCCTGCGCGGCCTCGGCAATCCGGGCCAGCTCCTCCAGCATCGGACGGGTCAGGGCATTGGCCTTGTCCGGACGGTCCAGCGTGACAACCCAAACCGGGCCGTCGGCGTCCAGCCGGATCATATCAGTCCCACCTGTCGGCGGACGGCATCCTCGCGCAGGGACATATCGGTGCCGCAATACTGATCGGCTTGCGGGCCGCACATCCACACCAACGCGCGGGCGGGCCAATCGGCGGGGATATGGACGTCCCAGTCAAGGGCGGCAACAGGGCCGACACCGGACGCCTTGATGACGCGCTGCATATCGGTGGCGACGGTGCCGGGGGACAACCCCATGACGCGAATACCGGCCGGGGCCATTTCGGCATGGGCGGCGCGGGTCAGCATGTAGGCCCCGGCCTTGGACGCGCAATAGGCGGACCACCCGGGCACCGGACCATGGGCAGCACCCGACGACACGGTGATGAACGTGCCGCCGCCCCTCGCCTGCATGGCGGGAAACGCGGCGCGCATCGCATACATGACACCCTTGAGGTTGATATCAATGGTGCGGGACCACTCGTCGGGGTCGGCCTCGGGGATGCTGGCCATCGGCCCGATGACGCCTGCATTGGCAATGAACACATCCAGCCCGCCAAAGGTGGCGACGGTGGCGGCCACGGCCTGCTCCACCTCCCACGCGCGGGACACGTCACAGGGAATCGCAAGGGCATTGGGGCCGATTTCACCGGCAAGGGTGGAAATGTCATCCTCGGACCGGGCCAACAGGGCCACCTTTGCCCCGGCGTGGGCAAATGCGCGGGCGGTGGCGGCGCCAATCCCCCGGCTGGCTCCGGTGATCATCACTATTTTCCCGGCAACGGTCATTTCCTGCTCCTGCCATCTTTCGCGCCTGCAATCAGCGCACTAGGTTAAAGTCCAGAATTCCTCACCTTGACGGCAAGGGCAAGGCGCACGACCTTGGCCCCGAATTTAACACGAAAGGATACCTCAATGACCCATTTCAAAACACTCCGCACAACCGTCTGCATCGCCGCGCTTGTCACCGGCAACGCGGCCTTTGCCGATGTGACCGCGCAACAGGTCTGGGACACGATGAAGGACCAGATGTCGGTCTATGATCCCGAAACCTTTTTCGTGGGTGGCGAAAACCTGTCCGGTGGCACGCTCACCGTAACCAACGTGACCATGGGCATGGGGGACAGCGAAACAGACGTCGTCGCCACGATCGACGAACTGGTGTTCGAGGAAAACGGCGACGGCACAGTCAGCGTCTCGATCAGCGATGGTTACGACATCGTCATTTCGGACCCGGAAAATCCGGCCCTGAACCGGGGCACCGTGGCGCTCGATTTCTCGGGTATGGATATTCAGGTCAGCGGGACACCCGAAAACCTCGCCTATGACATCACTGCGGACAAATACACCGTGACGCTCGAAAACTTCCTCGAAGATGGCGCGGCGATCCCGCTGTCCGGGGTACTGACGCTCAACAATGTGACCGGGTCTTATGCGGTGGTAACAACGGATGTGCGGACGGTGGACTATGATGTCTCCAGCAGCACAGCCGACATTTTCGTTGATTTCACCGAAGGCAGCGATGCGTTCTCGTTGTCCGGACAAATCGGTGACCTCTCCACGCAAGCAACGCTCGTTCTGCCGCTCGAAATGGACCCTGATGCGCCCGAACAGATGTTCGCCGATGGGTTTTCGGTCGACAGCACCGCGACAACCGGATCGTCCAGCTATCTGATCGGTGTGACGGATGACGCAGGGCGCACCGACATGACTGCGACCACTGCGGGGGGCACTTTTGCCTTTGGCACGGACAAGGACGGCATCAGCCTCGACAGCAGCATCGCCAACCTCGCGGTGTCCGCCAGCGGCGGCAGCGTGCCGTTCCCGGTGGATTTCAGCCTGGGGGAATACGGTCTGGCGTTCAACATGCCCTTGTCCAAAACCGACGAACCGACCGATTTCGGCATGTCCGTCGACCTTGTTGATCTGGCAGTCAACGACATGATCTGGTCCATGGTAGACCCGACGTCCACGCTGCCGCGTGACCCGGCCACCGCCCAGATCGACCTCTCCGGCACCGGCAAACTGTTCTACAACCTGATGAACCCCGAAGAGGCCGCCGCGATGGAACTGGCCGAGGTTCCCGGCGAACTGAACTCGCTCGACCTCAACAGCCTCAAACTGGCGATTGCAGGGGCCTTGGTCACGGGCACCGGGGCGTTCACCTTTGACAATACCGATCTGGTCACCTTCGACGGGCTGCCGCGTCCGATGGGCGAACTTAACCTTGCGGCCACGGGCATCAACGGCCTGATGGATAAACTGGTGGCCATGGGCCTCGTGCCCGAGGAACAGGTGATGGGCGCGCGGATGATGATGGGCATGTTCGCCACCGTCACGGGCGACGATCAATTGGCTTCCAAACTGGTGGTGAATGCCGAAGGCCACGTTCTGGTCAACGACCAGCGGATCAAGTGACCTTGGCCCCCTGAACCCTTGCTGTGGCCCGCCCCCGTTTATCGGGGCGGGCCTTTTTATTTCTGGAACAGGATTACACCCATGCTTCGTTTATCCCTGACCGCGACCCTTGCGTCGCTCCTCGCATTGCCCGCGTTTGCGGACATCACCGCCGATGACGTCTGGTCCAACATGAAGGCGCAGACGGCAGCACTTGGCGGGACGCTCACCGGAACCCTGACGCGGACGGGGGAAACCGTCACGGTCAGTGACCCGGAAATGGCGTTCACCTTTCCGCTGGGGTCCGGGGCGGCATCGGTCGCGATGTCGGGCTTTGCCTTTGTGGAAAACGGGGATGGGTCGGTGGCCATCCTGTATACCGACGTCATCACGCTGAACGGGTCGGCCACGATTGACGACGAAACGGGCACGTTTTCCTTGCGGATCGGCGCGCCGGGGGTGCAGGTCGCGGCAACCGGGACGCCGGGCGACGTGATCTACCGCAGCGAATCGTCGTCGTTCAACATTTCCGGCTCGGTCACGGCACCGGGCGAAGACGCGGTGGACCTGCAAATGCAGGTGGGCGGCCTCACCCGGTCCAACACCCGCGTCACCGAAGGCGATCTGTTGACCGTCACCAGCACCGGATCAGCCGACGCCGGGGCCGTTGCAATGACTATGACCATTGGCGCCGACGGCGGCAGCACGGTCGCAGGGACGACCGAAGCCAGCGAATTCACGTTCGAGGCGGCCCTTTTGCCTAACGGTCTGAACCCCCTGAACATCGCGGCGGCGCTGCGGGACGGCATGACGATCAGCCTGTCATCCAAATCCGGCGGCTCTCGGACGGTGACAACCAGCACGGCCAACGGGGGGGTGATATCTCGGGACGAACGGTTCAACGGCCCGCTTGAGGGGGCGATGACGCTCGACGCGGCGCGTTTCGCGTTTTCGGCCGCCGGAACCGACGCCGGCGGCAGCATCGCGATGGACGTGCTGGAGATACCGACGATTTCCTTTGATCTGGCGCAATCCGATTTCGCGGTCTCGGTGCCGCTTGGCAAATCGGACATCGGGCAACCGGCGACGCTGGCAATGTCCTTGGCGGGGTTCCGGATGGGGGCGGACATCTGGGCGCTCTTTGATCCGGACAAGGTGATCCCGCGGGACCCGGCCACGATCCGGCTGAATATGGCGGCGGACATGGTCAACACCGTGGACCTTCTGGATTTTCTGGCCTTCGGGGCAATCGCGGACCGGGGGGACCTGCCGGTCACGGTCAACAGCGTCACGATCAATGACCTGCACCTGTCGGGCAGCGGGGTCGAGGCGAACGGAACCGGGGCCTTTGCCTTTGACTTCAACGATATGGTGACCAACGACGGCATGCCTCTGACAACAGGGGCGGGGGCGGTGACGGCGCGGGGGATCAACGGGTTGATCGACAAACTCATCGCAGGCGGGTTCCTGACCCAAGAGGATGCGATGGGGGCGCGGTTCGGTCTGGGCATGTTCGCGGACGTGGTGGGCGAGGATGAACTGCGGTCCACGCTTGACCTCGGGGCGGACGGGTCGATCACGGTCAACGGGCAACGGCTGCGCTAAGGTCCCCTTGCCCGGACGGGCATGAATGGCTAGGTCAGGGGCAACTTGAATACGGGTCCGGTGCGCCGGGCCCGCCATCCAAAGGTGCGCAATGACCGATCTTTCTGATTTCACAACGGCGCTTTTGGCGGCGGCACGGGCGGCAGGGGCGGATGCGGCGGACGCCATCGCGGTGGACGGCACATCGGTCAGCATCGAGGTGCGCAAAGGCGCGCTCGAACATGCGGAACGGTCCGAAGGGGTGGATCTGGGGCTGCGGGTCATGGTGGGCACGCGGCAGGCCTGCAG
>JBGSIZ010000330.1:0-3350 GCA_041742255.1 Marivivens sp.
CCGAGGCGCAGGCGGCGCGGGACCGCGCGCGGTCGGGTCACAGGCTGTCCCTGCTGGATGGCGTGCCGATCAGTTGGAAAGATTTGTTCGACACCGCCGGCACCGCGACCGAGGCCGGGACCGCGTTGATGGCGGGCCGTATCCCGTCGCGCGACGCCGATGTGTTGCAACGGGCAACCGCTGCGGGGCTGGTCTGTCTGGGAAAAACCCACATGACCGAAATTGCGTTTTCCGGGCTGGGCCTGAACCCGGTCACGGCAACGCCTCCCAATCGGTATGATCCCACACTTGCGCCCGGTGGATCGTCGTCGGGCGCTGCGGCGTCGGTGGCCTATGGGCTGGCGGCCGCTGGGATCGGGACAGACACCGGGGGGTCCGTGCGGGTTCCGTCCGGGTGGAACGATCTTGTGGGGTTGAAAACCACCCACGGGCGGTTGCCCCTGACTGGGGTTGTGCCGCTGTGCCTGACCTTTGACACCGTCGGCCCATTGTGCCGGAGCGTGGAAGACGCCGCACAGATGTTTGCCGTGCTGGATGGCGCGAAACCTGCGGACCTGCAGGGTGCATCGTTGACCGGGGTCCGGTTTCTGGTGCTGGACACCATCGCCACAGAAGGGGTGCGCGATGCCCCTGCCGCCGCGTTTGCCGGTGCCGTGACCCGGTTGCAGGCGGCGGGTGCCACCGTTGACAGGGGCGGGTTTGAACCACTGCGCCGGGCCTTTGAGATGGCTGGGCCGCTTTATACCGCCGATGCGTGGGCGTGGTGGAAAGACCGGATCGAGGCCGCGCCCGACAAGATGTATCATCAGATCCTGACCCGGATCCGGGCTGGGGCGGGTATCCTTGCGGCCGATTATATCGCGGGCTGGGCCACGTTGACCGAGATCCGCCGCGAATGGTGCGCAGCGATGGCCGGGTATGATGCCGTCATCATGCCGACACTGGCCAATCTTCCCCCTGCCGTGTCCGCGCTGGAGGCCGATCCGGCCTTGTTTGTGTCTGAAAACCTGTTGGCCTTGCGCAATACCCGGGTCGCCAATCTGATGGGATTGTGCGCCCTGACGATCCCGACGGGCGTGCCGTCCTGCGGTTTGATGCTGAACGCGCTGCCGGGGCAGGAATTGCGGTTGTTGCGACTGGGTGCCGCCGCCGAGGCCGCGTTGGCCTAAATGCCACAATAGCGGCGGCCATACCTTTCTTTTCGTTCCGTTTTTCTGGACAGCGCCCGGTCTGGCGCGATAGGCTGTTACAAAGCGGGGCGTCCATGATCCCGCGGACAGAGGCAGCGATGATGTACCCCGAGCGGTTTTCGAACCTACCGGACTATGCGTTTCCGCGTTTGCGGTCACTTCTCGACGCGTATGCGCCGGGCGGTGATCCCATTGCCATGACCATTGGCGAACCCCGCCACGATTTTCCGGACTGGGTCGGCCCCGTTCTGGCGCAGAACCTTGATGGATTTGGGAAATACCCCCCGAACGAAGGCACCCCCGAATTGCTGGCCGCCATCGCAGGCTGGATTTCGCTGCGCTATGGCGTCAACCTGACCCCCGGCCAGATCATGGCGCTGAACGGCACGCGAGAGGGTCTATATAACGCCATGATGGCCCTGTGCCCCGAGGTGAAGGGCGGCAAACAGCCCGTCGTGATGATGCCCAACCCGTTTTATCAGGTCTATGCCGTCGCCGCGTTGTCGGTTGGGGCAGAACCTCACTACGTCATGGCTACAGCACAGACCGGGCACCTGCCGGACTATCGGAGCGTGTCGCCCGAGATTTTGAACCGGACCGCCGTCGCCTATTTGTGTTCGCCCGCTAACCCCCAAGGGGCCGTGGCCGGTGAAGACTACTGGCAAGACCTGATCGCGCTGGCCGAACAGTATGATTTCCGCATTTTTGCGGACGAATGTTATTCCGAGATTTACCGGGATACCGCGCCGCACGGGGCGTTGGAAATTGCCGCCCGAATGGGCGCCGACCCAGAACGGGTTGTCATATTCCATTCGTTGTCCAAACGGTCGAACATGCCCGGTCTGCGGAGCGGATTCTGTGCCGGTGGCCCCAACAGCATCGCCCGCATCCGGCAGTTGCGCAATTATGCCGGTGCCCCATTGCCCTTGCCATTGCAGCGGGTCGCCGAACGGGCGTGGACGGACGAAATCCACGTTGTCGAAAACCGGGCCCTGTATCAGCAGAAATATCGCGTGGCCGATGATATTTTCGGATCTGTTCCGGCCTACGAGCCGCCGCAGGCCGGATTTTTCCTGTGGTTGCCGGTGCCCGATGGCGAAGCCGCAGCCGTTCGTTTGTGGCAGGAAACCGGCGTGCGGGTTCTGCCCGGCGCCTATCTGAGCCGGGATGTCGGGGGATATAACCCCGGCCAAGGATTCATCCGGGTCGCCATGGTGGCCCCAACACAAGAAATGCAGCGCGGTCTGACCTTGATCCGCGACTGCTTGTACGATTGAGGACGAGGACCGCATGGCATCCTATACCACACGACAGCGTGACCCGCTTTTGGACAGCAACATGCAGGCCGCCATCGAACGGCGTGGCAAGGAATTGTTTGGCATCGGTCTGATTGTTCTGGGCGTTCTGGCTGCCATGATGATCGGGTCCTACAGCCCCGAAGACCCCAATTGGATGTTGGCCACGGATGCCCCGGTTCAAAACTGGCTGGGCCGGTTTGGCGCATCGCTGGCGGCACCGTTGTTCATGATCATCGGCTGGGCGGCGTGGGCCGTGCCGGTGACGTTGTGGGCGTGGGGGCTGCGGCTTGCCACCCATCGCGGTGATGATCGGATGGTGGGATGCCTGATATTTGCGCCGATCATGGCGGCCCTTGCGGCGATCTATTGTTCGACGCTTGTGCCCGGCGCCGGCTGGACCCACAGCTTTGGCCTAGGCGGGTTGTTTGGGGATACGGTGCACAGTGTCCTGTTGACGATCCAGCCTTTTGGAGCCGCCGCCGGAACCCGCATCGTGTCCTTGTTGTCCGGCATCGCGTTTGTGGCGCTGGGCCTGTTCGTTCTGGGGTTCACCCGACCCGAACTGCGCGTGTTTGGCCGGTTCGTCCTGGTGGGCAGCATTGTTTTGTATACCCTCATCCTTGGCCTGTTGGGACGGGGTGCGTCGGTATCTATGCACGCCGCCAAAGTCGCCCAAGCCAACATCGCCGCCCGCCGCGAACAAGGCCGCGTGGAACGCGCCCAGATCGAGGAAGAGGCCGCCGCCTATCGCGCCTATCCCGACCCCGAGATGAAGGCCCGCGTGGCGGCCGTTGTCCGCGCCAACCCGGCGATGCCGACCTCCCGCGTGATGCCAGTGATAACCGCGACGCCGGGGATGGGT
>JBGSIZ010000331.1:0-10952 GCA_041742255.1 Marivivens sp.
GTCCCATGCGTTGAAGTCCCCCACCACCGACACCCGCCGCGCGTTGGGTGCCCAGACCGCGAAATGCGTGCCTGCCGTGCCCTGATGGGTCATCACATGCGCCCCCAGAGCCTTCCACAGGTGAAGATGCGTCCCTTCGCCAAGGAGGTATTCATCGAGGTCCGACAACACCGGCCCGAAGCGGTAGGCGTCGTCATAGTCCCATGTGGACCCGTCCGCCCCGGTCCCCCGCAAGGTGTAGGCCCCCGCCGGAACCTTGCCGCAGAACACCGCCCCGGACGCTCGCGGCAGGTCGTGAACCTTGTCGCCAATCACCGCGCCGAGCGTATCGGCACCGGGGTCGATTGCCGTGACCCAAGTGGTTTTCCCGTGTTTGTGCGGCCCCAGCACCGAAAACGGATCGTCGTGCGCCGCATCGTTGAGCCGCGCCAGCGTGACAGTGTCCAGAGGATGGGTCGCTTTGGCCATTAGGATTGCCCTTGTTTGCGTGTTCAAACCGCTTTGGACAGATCGTTAGCGTTAACGGCGTGGTTGTCCATCTAAAACAATATCGCAGGGAAGTGCTTTGTCGATCACCCTTTGTGCGTTGGGAATGTCGTTTCCTTCGGCCCGGCGCGTGGCGGTGGCCCGGCTGTGCCCAAGCGACAACCAGCGCTGGATCAGTCGCGCCCGCAATTCGGGCATGGGCACGTCCACCCGCACTGTCAGATCCCACAAGGGCGCGAGGCCCGCCCATGGGGTTTCATCGTGCATCAGGTAGTTGCCTTCGACGATGATGATGGCCGTGTCCGGGGCCACGATGGCCGCCCCCGCGATAGAGATGTCACGTGGCCGGTCAAACAGGGGCGCAGCCACTTCTTCGCCGGATTTGATCCGCCGGATCAGGTGGACAAAGCCCGCCGCGTCAAAGGTTTCCGGCGCCCCTTTGCGCGGTCGCAGATCCCGCGCGTCCAGCACCGCGTTGTCAAGGTGGAACCCGTCCATCGGCACCACAACCGCCGACCGTTTTTGCAGCGTGAGCCGCCGCGCCAGTTCTGCCGCGAGCGTGGATTTGCCCGAGGCCGGTGCCCCCGTGATCGCCACCATCACCCGGTCTTGCCCGTCTGCCAGATGATGCACCCGGTCGGCGAGAAGGTTGATGTGGCTGGTGATGTCGATCACGGGTGGCCCCTTTGGTCAGGTCAGGCGAGTGCGTCCTGTTGTTCGGGGACGGCTGCCCCGGTCATATAGGCAACCGCGTCCGACATGGAGTGGTTTTTGGGGTTGATGACACAAAGCCGCTGACCCAAGCGGTGGATGTGGATCCGGTCCGCCACTTCGAACACATGGGGCATGTTGTGGCTGATGAGGATGATAGGCACCCCCCGCGACCGCACATCAAGGATGAGTTCCAGCACCCGCCGGCTTTCCTTGACCCCCAAGGCAGCTGTGGGTTCGTCAAGGATGATGACCTTGGAGCCGAACGCCGCGGCGCGCGCCACCGCCACACCTTGGCGTTGTCCGCCCGACAGTGTTTCCACAGATTGGTTGATGTTCTGGATCGTCATCAGCCCGAGTTCCGACAGTTTTTCCCGCGCCACGTTGGCCATATACCGGTGGTCCATTTGCCGGAACACCGTGCCCATGATCCCGTCTTTGCGTTTTTCCCGCCCAAGGAACATGTTGTTGGCAATCGAGAGGGCAGGGGACAGTGCCAGGTTCTGGTAGACCGTTTCGATGCCCGCTGCCCGCGCGTCCTGCGGTGACCGAAAGCTGATCTGTTTGCCCTCCAGCATGATTTCTCCGTGGTCGGGGACGACCGCCCCCGACAGCGCCTTGATCAGCGTGGATTTTCCGGCCCCGTTGTCCCCGATCACCGCGGTGATTTCGCCCGGATAAAGGTCGAAATCCGCCCCGTTCATCGCCACCACGGTCCCGTAGCGTTTCATCAACCCGCGCGCCGTGAGAATTGGTTGAACAGTGGTCATTTCGTGGCCCTCCGGATCCATTGGTCAAGTGCGACGGCGATGATGACAAGGCAGCCCACCGCGAATTGTTGCCAGTAATTGTCAACCCGGGCCAGAACCAGACCGGTGTTGAACACCCCCACGATGATCGCCCCGATCACCGATCCCGCGACCCCGCCGCGCCCCCCGAACAACGAGGTGCCGCCAATCACCACGGCCGTGATACTGTCCAGATTGGCCGTTTCAAAGCCGATGGGCGATACCGACCCCACCCGTCCGATGGACACCCAGCCTGCAAAGCCGCAGATCAGACCCGCGAAGGCGTAGACCTGAATGAGCGTCCGGTCGACGTTGATCCCCGACAGTGCCGCCGCCTCTGGATCATCCCCGATGGCATAGACGTGCCGTCCCCATGCCGTTTGCTTGAGGATGTAGGACACAAGGAATGCCGCCACGATCAGCGCCACAACCCCGTAGATGATCGTCGCCGACCCGATGTTGATCGGTTTGCCGAACCAAAGGAGCGATGGCGCGTGTTCTGCCACGTCCGCCGACCGCAGCGATTGCGATTTGGAATACCAGAGTTTGAGCGCCGTAAAGATTTGCAGCGTGCCCAGTGTCACGATGAAGGGCGGCAATTTGACCTTGGTCACCAAGAGCCCGTTGATCGTCCCCATGGCCGCCCCGATCAGCAAGCCGACCGAAATCGCCACCGGAACCGGCACCCCGTTTTCCACCGCGAGTTTCCCCATGATGAACGACGACAGCACCAGAATGACCCCGACCGACAGGTCAATGCCCGCCGTCAGGATGATGAGCGTCTGCGCCAGCGCCACGATCCCCACAACCGTGATCTGTTTCATCACGAGGCTGAGCGTGTTGGGCGACATGAAGTTCGGGTTGATGATCCCGAAAATGACCACGGACAGCACCATCACCAGCGCCGGAATGACGACCGGGTAATCCCGCATCGCAACCCGCATCACATTGATCAGCGATTTGTCGTCCTTGGCAAAGGTCGCAACGGCTGCGTCCGCTTTGTCGAGCGTTTCTTCGAATGATTGTTTCACCCCTTGGGGCGTTTGTGCATCGGTCATGGTTTGGGTCCCTCCTCCCGTCGTGTCGTCGTTGGTGTGTCCAGCGTAGACATTTGCCTAAACAAAGGGCGACACAAATGTCGCCCTTTGCCGTGTCAAATTTTCAACGTAAATTTCTCAACCGGGGATCAGCCCCAGCAGAGTTCCGTGCCTTCGGCAGAGGTCAGCGACGGCACGCCTTCGGCGGGTGCATCGGTGATCAGGTTGACGCCCGTGTTGAAGAACGTCAGGCCGTCGGTGGCTGCCGGTTTGGTGCCGTCGGCGGCGAATTGTGCAATCGCCTCAACACCTTTGGATGCCATCAGGAGCGGATACTGCTGCGAGGTGGCCCCGATCACGCCTGCGGTGACGTTGGCCACGCCGGGGCAGCCGCCATCGACGGACACAACCAGCACGCCGGTTTTGCCTGCGTTTTGCAGCGCCTGATAGGCACCTTCAGCGGCGGGTTCGTTGATCGTGTAGACCACGTTGATGCCCGGATCGAGTGCGAGCAGCGATTCCATCGCCGTGACGCCGCCTTCGACGGATGCGTTCGAGGTCGCGTGACCCACAACGCGCGGATCGGTTTCAGAGCCCATGACCGACAGGTCAGGAACTTCGATGCCAAAGCCCACGAGGAAGCCCGTGTCGCGCTGCACGTCCACCGAGATGTTGTCGGTGTTGATGTCGAGCATCGCGATTTTGGCGTCGGCTGCTGCATCACCCAAGGTGGCCTTGGCCCACTGACCGATCAGGAGACCTGCCTGAAAGTTGTCGGTGGCAAAGGTCATGTCCTGTGCTTCGGGGTCGGCAAGGGGCGTGTCCAGAGCGATGACGAGTGTCCCCCCAGCCCGTGCGGCCACCAGAGCCGGTCCGACGCTGTCGTTGGACGGCGTGATCAGGATGCCCTTGGCACCAGCGGCTACGCAGTTTTCAATCGCAGTGATCTGCGGTGCAGCGTCGCCATCGGTGACACCGGCGTAGGCCTGAAAGTCCATGCCCATTTCGGCGGCTTTGGCTTCGGCGCCTTCCTTCATCTTGACGAAGAAGGGGTTGGAGTCGTTTTTCGTGATCAGGCAGATCAGATCGGCCGCAGATGCGGTGCCTGCCATGGCGGCCAGAGCGATGGCCGAGGTGGCGAGAAGTTTCTTCATGGTATCCTCCCAGGGGGTCTTGATGGGCATTGCAGCCCTGTGTCCCGCCGTCCTCCTGACTGCGGGTGTGACGCTAGGGAACATCGATTCGCGGATTGCGTCAATAAATAAATCTAGTTGATTTATTAATTCCTCTGAGACGTAATGCGGGTGAGGAGGAGACGGGATGGACCACGCGGAATTGCGGATTCCCAGTGCCGGTGTGAACCAGCAGGGGGTGCGCCAGCACAATGAACGGTTGATCCTGTCGATGATCCAGCGGCAAGGCGGGTTGTCGGGTATCGACCTTGCCCGGCGCGCCGGGTTGTCCCCGCAGACCGTGTCTGTCATTCTGCGCAGTCTGGAACAGGATGGGTTGCTGGACCGGGGCGACCCGCAGCGCGGCAAGGTGGGCAAGCCGTCGATCCCGATGACCCTTGCCCCCGGTGGCGTGTATTCCGTGGGGTTGAAGATTGGCCGCCGGAGCGCCGATCTGGTGTTGGCCGATTTTCACGGCAATCCCCGCCAGCAGATGCAGACCACCTATCGCTATCCCATGCCCGACGCGATCATGGGGTTTCTGCGGTCCGGTCTGAACATGATCCGCGAGGCGTTGTCCGACGAGGCCTTTGCCCGGATTGCCGGGATCGGTATCGCAAAGCCCCATGAAATCTGGAACTGGCACGACACCATCGGTGCCCCGGCTGCCGAGTTGGCCGCCTGGCAGGGGTTCGAGTTTGCCGCCGCTGTTGCCGCCTTTTCCGATTTGCCCGTCTATATCGAGAACGATGCCACTGCCGCCTGTCGCGCCGAACATGTGTATGGACGCGGCAAGGAATTCCGCGATTTCGCCTATTTCTTTGTTGGGTCGTTCATTGGCGGCGGCGTTGTTTTGAACAATTCCGTGTTTGAGGGAAACCATGGCAATGCCGGTGCCTTTGGGTCGTTGCCCGTTTACCGAGAGGATGGCGCGCAGGCCCAGTTGATTGATGCCGCGTCGTTGTATTTGCTGGAAAACGAGCTGTCCCGTGCCGGGATGGACCCCGCCCGGTTGTGGGCCCAGCCGCAGGATTGGACCGATTTTCCCGATATTCTGGAAAGGTGGATCGACCGTGTCGCCCGCCAGTTGGCCCGCGCCGCGTTGACCGTGTGTGCCGTGATTGATTTCGAGGCCGTACTGATCGACGGAGGGTTTCCCCCCGAGGTTCGCCGCCGTCTGGTGGACCGTGTGCGCGAAGAACTGGCCGGGCTGGACAGTCGCGGCCTGATCCTGCCCCGGATCGAGGCGGGCGTGGTGGGCCGCAATGCCCGCGCGCTGGGCGCTGCAAGCGGGCCGGTGTTTTCCCAGTTTCTGTTGAACACCCACGGCGCGCTCGCCAGCACCTGAGGTGCGCCCGCCTTGCAATCGTGTCATCCGGCGTCATGATGCCCCTTTAGCCAAGCAGGGGGCCAGACGGGGTGATGTTGCAACGAGTGCGAGCGGTGGGCCGGGAATTCTTGCGGATCAATGCCGCCAGCGATTTTGACCTGATCGCCGCAGGCGTCGCGTTTTACGGGATGTTTTCCGTGTTTCCTGCCATTGCCGCCCTGATTGCCCTGTTCGGGTTGGTTGCCGACCCAGTGGTGGTCGAGGCCCAGTTGAACCTGATGCGCGAGGTTATCCCGGACGATGTGTTCGGGTTGTTGAACGGGCAGGTGAGCCGCCTGTTGGAGGCTGGCCGCACCACGTTGGGCTGGGCGACGGCGGTGTCGGTTGGTGTCGCATTATGGTCCGCCCGTGCTGGCGTGGGCGCCATGATCCGGGGGATCAATGCCGTGCACGGCGTGCCCGGGCGCGGCGGTGTCCATCACATCCTTGCTGCCGTTGTGTTGACCCTTGCGATTGTGGCGGTCGCCATTGTCGCCATGTTTGCCGTGGTCCTTGCCCCTATTGCCCTTGCGTTTTTGCCGATCGAGGCTGCCACCGTGCGCATGTTGGAGGCGATCCGCTGGGCCGTGGGATTGGGCGTGGTCATGGTCGCCCTTGCGATTTTCTATCGCTACGCCCCGAATTTGCGCGGTCGTCGCCCGGTCCGCGTGTTGCCCGGCATCGTTGTCACGCTGATCCTATGGTTCGCCGCCAGTTGGGGGTTGGGGTCGTATTTGTCCCGGTTCGCCGATTACAACGAAATCTATGGGTCGATTGGTGCTGTCGTGGCCTTGCTGATGTGGCTCTATGTCAGTGCTTATCTGGTGCTGTTTGGCGCGGCGTTGAACGTCGCCTTGACCGCCCCGTCGCGGGAGGCTGTGTAATATCCGCACCACTGCCCCAGTCGCCTTATTTTCGACCATTTTCCCCCTAGCTTTTGCGAATCACCCCAGATATTGTGGCCATAACAATAGAGTGGGCCGCATAAGACGTCCCCGGTTTGAGGCGGAGTGAGTATAATGTCAGCGATTGAGTTCGTTGTCCGCGATTCTGTGGGCAATATTCGGCGGGGTTCTGTGGCCGGAGACGACACACCCAACACTATTTTGATGACCGTGGATCAGGATGTTTCCCTGAACGTCGATCAGTCGCAGGTGATCGGGTATCAGCGTCAGGGCATGGCGCTACAAATCACATTGATTGATGGCCGCGTCATCGTTCTGGAGGGGTTCTTTACCCCCGATGGGATGCCTGCCAACGAGGTATTCTTGTCCTCGAACGGGCAGTTGATCGCCGTGGACCTGACCGCGACCCCGGATGGCGCGCTCTATGCCACCTATCTGGCGCAGGACAGTGTTGGCAAGTTTGGCATGAATGACGATCTGTATTTCATGCGCGGGTCCGACGTCATGTTGGCCAGCTATGGCGACAATGCCGTGATGGGCCCTGCCGACGATGAAGCCGGTATGTTGCTGACCCCCCTGTTGGGCGGGTTGGGCGGCGCGTTTCCGTGGCTGGGTCTGGGTGGTGCCGCTGTGGGCGCTGTCGTGATCGGCGGCGGTGGCGGCACGGATGCGGTTGAGGTCACGCTGGACAATGGCGTCAAGGGTGCCGGCGACGTTATCAATCACGACGATTGGGCCGATGGCGTAGAATTGGGCGGCACCGGCACCGTGGGTGGCACTGTGACCGTCACCGTGGATGGTCACACCGAAATAACCACTGTGGGCACTGATGGCACATGGACCGTCACGTTTGACCCGACCGAGATTGACCCCGGCGAATATGAAACCGGCGTGACCGTCACCATCACCGATGGTAAAACCACCGCGACTGTGACCGATGTTCTGGTGCTGGATACCGAAGCCAGCGTCACCGTGGCTGTAGATGGCATTGGTGGCGACGGCGTTGTGAATGCTGCCGAGGCCGCGACCGCCCTGGTTATTTCCGGCGCTGTCGAGGCTGGATCGACCGTGAAGGTCACCGTGCAGGGTCAGACCTTTGACGCTGTTGTGACCGGGTCCGCGTGGTCCCTGACATTGCCTGCCGGGTTTATCACTGGCGGTGAATACGACCAGCAGATTTCCGTGCAGGCCACCGATGCCTATGGCAACAGTGCCGCCGCGTCCGGATCGTTCCACGTCGACACCATGACCGATGTCATCATGTCCACCGTGTATGGCGCCGATGCCACCATCAACAAGGTCGAGCATGACGCCGGGTTCAACGTGACCGGGTTTGCCGAGGCTGGCGCATCCGTTCAGGTCACCATCGGCACCGTCACCAAAACCGTCACTGCGGGCACCGATGGTGCCTGGACCGCCGGATTTGCCACGGCCGACGTCGCCCCCGGCACCTATACTGACACTGTCTATGTCAAATCCACCGATGCTGCCGGGAATACCGACACAGTGTCGTCCCCGATCCATTTTGACACCGAGGCTGCCGTCACCATCAACACCGCCAGTGTCGAGGGCAACGGCATCGTCAACTTTGCCGAAGCCGCCGATGGCGTCACGCTGACCGGGACCGCCCAAGCCGGATCGACCGTTGTTGTTCAGATGAACGGCTATTCCAAGACCGTCATCGCAACCGGTGCCGGCACATGGTCCGCCGTTTGGGCCGCAGGCGAGTTGCCTGCAGGCGAAGTCGTCAAGACTGTCACCGCAACCGCCACCGATGCCGTGGGCAACACCGCATCGGCCACCGGTGAGGTCACGTTTGACACGCTTGTCACCCCCTTTACCCTGACCAGTGCTGCCCCCGGTGGTGCCGATCAAGTGATCAATTTCAACGAAAGCGGGCAGGCCATATCGTTGTCAGGTGCTGTTGAGGCCGGGTCCGTGGTCGTTGTCACCCTTGGCACCGCCACCTTGACCGCGACCGTTACCGACGGTGCATGGACCGTGAATTTCCCCGCGGGCACCTTGCCCGGTGGCGAATACACAACCCAGATGGTCGTCAAGGCCACCGACAAGAACGGCAACTCGTCAACCATGACCGAAAGCGTTGTGGTGGATACTGTCGCGGGTAATCTGACCCTGTCCCCGAACCCGATCGAGGCTGACGATGTTGTCAACAAGGTCGAATTGGACGATGGTGTGCTGATCCACGGCACCGCCACCCCCGGTCTGGTTGTCACCGTCATGCTGGGCACTGCCACCCATCAGGTGGTTGCCGGGGCTGATGGCACATGGTCGTCCACGTTCCTGAAGTCCGAGGTGCCTGCCGGCACCTATGACGCCCCGATCAGCGCCAAGATCACCGATGCCGCCGGCAATACCAAGCTGGTCACCGATACCGTTCACATTGACACCGAAATCAACGTGTCCATTGCCAAGCCCATCGAGACCGACAACATCATCAACAAGGCAGAGGCCGCAGATGGTGCTATCCTGACCGGTGCCGCCGAGGCCGGGTCCACCGTTGTTGTCGGATTTGGGTCTGCGTCCAAGACCGTGATTGCCGAGGCCGATGGCACATGGTCCGCCGCGTTCAGCGCGTCCCAGATCCCGGGCGGCGAAAGCACCGTGACCCTGACCGCCAAGGCCACCGATGCCGCAGGCAACGTCGCCAACACCACCACAACCGTGCAGGTTGACACCATCGTCAACGCCTTGACCCATTCCGGGCAGGTCGAAACCGATGGTATCGTCAACGCCGCCGAGGCCGCCGATGGCGTCACCTTGACCGGCACCGTTGAAAAGGGGTCCACCGTTCAGGTCACCATTCAGGACCCGACCACCGGGCAGACCGTCACCCACGCCGCCGCTGTTGCCACCAACGGCACATGGACCGTGGATTTTGCCGCCTCCGAGATTGCTGCGGGCGACTATACCGCCAACGTCACGATTGCCGCCACGGATGCCGTGGGCAACACCAAGACCATCACCGACACCTTTGTCGTGGATACTGTTGCCCCCGATGCCCCCTCTATCGTGTCGGTCGACGAAGGCACCAAGGGTATCCGGTCGCTGGGTGTGGCCGAACAGGACGCGTCCATGGAAGTGTTTTCGCTGCGTGCAGGCGGAGTGTTGAACGCGATCAACTATACCGCAATCCCCGACACCGACTATCCCGAGATCGACCTAAAGTTCGGCACGCCCGTGCAGGATGGCACACAGTTGGTCATCACCTCGACCGATGATGCCGGGAATACCACGGGCACCCTTGTTCTGGTGGGTGGCAGCAGTGATGTCAGCATCAGCAGCGCGCTGGCTGCCGAGACCACGTTTGGTGCCATTGACCTGCAGTTCCTTGACGATGGTAAACTGGTTCTGACCGCCGATGATGTCCGCGCCTTGTCTGGTGAAAGTGCCAGCCTGACCGTGCATGGCGACGAATTTGACACGGTTGCCCTGGACGGTGCCAACAAGACCGGAACCACCCAGATTGACGGCCGCACCTATGAGGTGTGGGAGTTTGCGGGTGACGGTGCCACTGTCACGCTCGACAGTCAGATTGATGTGTTCAACGGGTCTGTCATCTGACCCTTTGCGGTTCACCCGATTTCCGGGGGCGGCCAGCCGTTGCCCCCGGACCAAAGCAACCAGTGACGCAAGACCAGTAATCAATTGGCGGCGGGGGTAACGTGGGCAGGATGACAACACGACCAACCACAGGTGCGGTTCTGGCAGTGGCCCTGCTGGTGTCTGGCTGCGTGGGGTCCGGGTATGACGTCACCCGCTCCGCTTTCGGGTTTCTGGGCGATGCCCCGGCTGTGCCCGCCGATCCCACAGACCCCGGTGCCCGTGCCCTGACATCCCGGATGGAAGGCGGCAGCCAGTCCGAGATCATTGATGCCTTGCTCAACCGACAGTCTGTTTTGACCGGTGGCCCGTTCGATCAGGTTGCCCGTGCCGTTCTGGCCGCCAATTCCCGTGCCGCCGAGGCCGAATTGCGCGCCGCCACGTTGCGTGCCGAGGCTGCCGATCTGAATTGGTTGCCCACCATTGGCCCCAGTGTCAGCCTGTCGTCCCTTGGTGCCGTGGTTGCATCGTTGTTTGTGGAACAAGTGTTGTGGGACAATGGCCGCAAGCGCGCCGAGCGTGAGTTTGCCAAAGCCGATGTCGAGGTCGCTGCAGTCGCATTGGCCCAGGATACCAATGACCGCGTGCTGGATGCCCTGTCCTTGTATCTGAATGCTCAGGCCTTTGGGGCCCGCGCCGCCGTCAATCAGGATGGTATGGAGCGGATGGAGCATTTCGCCTATGTCATGTCCGAGCGCGTCCGTGGCGGCGTGTCCAACCGTGCCGATTTGCAGGTTGTCACCCAAAAGCTGGACCAGATGCGCGCCGATCTGATCGCCGATCAAGAGGCCGCCCATGCCGCAATGGCCGAATTGGGTGCCATGAGCGCCGAGCCCTTGGCCGGGATTGCCGGGTTGTCC
>JBGSIZ010000332.1:0-2212 GCA_041742255.1 Marivivens sp.
CCTCGGTCATCCCGGCATCGCGGGTGGCGGCGGCAAACGTGGCCGGGGACCACCCGTCAAAGGGCACATGCGCCAGTGCGGCGTCCAGCAGGCGGGTCGCGTCATCGGGGGTCTGGTCGGCAATCATGGGCGGCTCCTGTCCGGGCTGTGTCTCACCCTAGACAACCTAGGGCGGCTTTGCTATACGGCCATCTCCTGCAAATCCTTGCAAATCCAACCTAGAAAGGTGGTGAAAACCACATGCAGGTAAGTGTTCGCGACAACAACGTCGATCAGGCCCTCCGCGCCCTGAAGAAAAAGCTTCAGCGTGAAGGCGTTTTTCGTGAAATGAAGCTCAAGCAGCATTTCGAAAAACCCTCCGTCAAAAAGGCCCGTGAAAAGGCCGAAGCGATCCGCCGTCAGCGCAAGCTGGCCCGGAAAAAGCTCCAGCGCGAAGGTATGCTCTAAGCATCCTGAGAAACTGTGAACAAAACGACCCCCGTAGCGTCCGCTCCGGGGGTTTTTTGTTGTGCCGCCCTACTCGGCCTCTCAGGTTGCGGCCCAGGGGCCATGGTTCCCGCTTGTGCCATCATCCAGCCGCGCAAACCCATGCAAACCAAAGAAATCGCGCTGTCCCTGGATCATGTTGGCGGTGCCGCGCGCGGTGCGCATCCCGTCGAAATACGCCAGCGCGGCAGCATGGGCCGGGGCCGCAACCCCGTGACGGGCGGCAATCGCGACAACCTGCCGCAACGCCACATGGCTGGCCTTGATCTTGTCGGCGAAATACGGGGCGGCCATCAGGCTGCGCTCGGGGTCTTGGGTAAACGCGCGGGCCATGTCGTCCAGCATGGCAGACCGGATGATACACCCCTCGCGCCACACGCGGGCAATGGCGGGGGCCTGCAAATTCCAGCCAAACTCGACCGATGCGGCGCGGATCATCCGGAACCCTTGATCGTAACACAGGATCTTTCCGCACATCAGCGCCAGTTCCAGCAAATCCACCGGCAATACGCCCGAATCAATCCGGGACGGGGCTGGGCCAAACAGGGCCTCCAATGCGGCACGCTCGTCGCGGCGAGCGGAAATATTGCGGGCGACCACGGCGGCCTCGATCACCGGAATTGGGGCGGCCAGATGCTGCGCCTCGATCACAGTCCAGCGGCCGGTGCCCTTTTGCCCGGCGGCGTCCACGATCACATCCAGCAACGGGGCACCGGTGGCGGCATCCGTTGTGGCGGCGACTTTGGCGGAAATCTCGATCAGATAGGATTGCAGGGGGCCGTCATTCCATCCGGCCAACACCTCGGCAATCGCCGGGGCGTCCATCCCCAAACCGTCGCGCATCAGGCCATAACATTCGGCGATCAACTGCATATCGGCGTATTCGATGCCGTTATGCACGGCCTTGACGAAATGCCCGGCCCCTTCTTCGCCCATCCAGTCGGCGCAGGGGTCCCCCTCGAACCGGGCGGCGATGGCGGTCAGGATCGGGGCCACACGGTCCCAATGGGCCTTGGGACCGCCGCCCATGATGGCGGGACCGTGGCGGGCACCTTCCTCACCACCGGACACACCGATACCCAGAAACGGAGTGGACAGGCTGCGCATCCGGCGGTTGGTGTCGTGAAAATTGGCGTTTCCGGCGTCAATAATCATGTCATCGGGGGCCAGAAACGGGGCAAGGGCGGCAATCTGTTGGTCCACAGCGTCGCCCGCAGGAACCATCAGGATAATGGCACGCGGCGGGACAATCGCGGCGACAAAGTCCTCCAGACTGTCGGTCGGGGTGATCCGGGGGGCCAGATCGCCGGCACCGGCCACAAAATCGGTGGTGACGCTGTGGGTCCGGTTCCACACGGCAATATCAAACCCCTTTTCCGCGATATTCAGGGCAAGGGCGGACCCCATCGTGCCCAGCCCCATCAGGCCGATCTGACTTTTGCGCATCGGGGTCTCCTTTTTCGGGTTTGGGGCGCCGGACAACAGAAACGGGCACACCGCAATACCTCCCCCGTTTTGACATCGACAGCAACCTGCGGTTTGATACCGTGCGGCAGTTTCCGCTTCTCCGGCCACAAAGGACCCCCATGAGCCTCAGCCTCTTCGACCTCACCGGCAAACGCGCCCTCGTCACCGGATCCTCCCAAGGGATCGGCTTCGCACTCGCGCGGGGCATGGCCGCGGCGGGGGCGTCCATCGTTCTGAACGGGCGGGACGCGGACAAACT
>JBGSIZ010000333.1:0-12472 GCA_041742255.1 Marivivens sp.
CGGGGGAGGGTGCGGGTGGAGGCGTGAGGCCGACGACAGCGCGACGTGTCGTTGAGAATGTGGAGGCGAGTATCGGAATCGAACCGATCTTCACGGATTTGCAATCCGGTGCGTAACCTCTCCGCCAACTCGCCGTCCTGAACGGTCGTTTACGGCCCACCTGTGATATCGTCAAGCGATTAGGGGCACGCCATTGTCCCCGCCCTGTCTTTCCGCCGTTGCCCCTTGGTTCGGGATGTGGCACATCTTGGGCAGCATAACTGAACGAAAGAGTTTAGCCGTGGCCGACTATGCAACCCGCCGCACGATGATGGTCGACACGCAGGTCCGGCCATCGGATGTGACCAAGTTTCCGATCATTGACGCGATGCTGCATGTGGCGCGCGAAAACTTTGTGCCCCAATCGCTGCGCGAGGCCGCGTATGTGGGAGAAAACCTTGAGATTGGCGGGGGCCGGGTTGTGCTGGAGCCGCGCACCCTGGCCAAGATGTTGGATGCGCTGGACGTCCAGCCCGGCGAGGTCGTTCTCGATATTGGCTGCGGTTTGGGGTATTCCACCGCCGTTCTGGCCCGGTTGTGCGACTTTGTCGTGGCCGTCGAAGACGACGCCCCCCGCGCCGAAGAAGCCCAGAGCCTGCTGTCCGAGGCGGGCGTGGACAATGCCGCCGTGATGGCCGGGCCGCTTGCCGATGGGTCGGCGAAATCCGGCCCCTATGATGCGATCATTCTGCAAGGCGCGGTCGAGGAATTCCCCGAACCGCTGTTGGCCCAGTTGAAGTCCGGTGGCCGGGTCGCTGCGATTTTCGTGCAAGGCGCGTTGGGCGTCGTGCGGATTGGCTACAAAGCCGGCGACCGGATGACGTGGCGCGATGCGTTCAACGCCGGGGCCCCGGTTTTACAGGGATTTGCCCGGTCGCGGGCGTTTTCCCTGTAACCCGCCATGAATTGGTAAACCGGCGACGTCCTGTCGCCGTAGAACATTGGTAAACAAGGCGGAGTGGGCGATGCGCAGCACGATAACAGCATTTGCAGCAGCGGCGATGTTCGTTCTTTCGCCAATGGCGGCCAAGGCCGAAACGCTGGCCGATGCCTTGGCATCCGCCTATGAAACCTCGGGGTTGCTGGATCAAAACCGCGCGTTGCTGCGGGCCGCTGACGAAGGCGTGGCGCAGGCCATGGCCGGGCTGCGTCCGATCCTGAACTGGTCCGCACAGGCGACCGGATCGACCGCATCCAATGCCGCCGGGGACAATTGGTCTGCGTCGTTGGGCATATCGGGCGAATTGAACCTGTTTGACAATGGCGCCACCCAGTTCGCCATCGACGCCCAGAAAGAAACCGTGTTGGGCACCCGTCAAAGCCTGATCGCCGTCGAACAGCAAGTACTGTTGCGCGCCATTCAGGCCTATATGAACGTGCGCCGCGACAGCGAATTCGTGACCCTGCGCCAGTCGAATGTTCGCGTGATCACGCAGGAATTCCGCGCCGCCCAGGACCGGTTTGACGTGGGCGAGATCACCCGCACCGATGTCGCCCTTGCCGAGGCCCGGTTGGCCGCCGCCCGCAGCCTGTTGTCCGCCGCCGAGGGCACCCTTGCCCGGTCCGCCGAAGAATATGCCGCCGCTGTGGGCCGCCGTCCCGGAACCCTTGCCCCGGTGTCCGCCGCCCCATTGGCCCGGTCCGAGGATGACGCCAAGGCGTTTGCCCTTCGCAACCACCCCGCTCTGCGCGAGGCCCAGTTTTCGGTGTCCGCCGCCGAATTGACCATCCTGCGCGCCGAGGCTGCGATGAAACCGTCCGTCAGCCTGTCCGGGCGTGTGACGCTGGATCAGGATTTCAACGATTCGGGGTCTGTCACGTTGGGCGTGGGCGGTCCGATTTATCAGGGCGGGTTGTTGTCCAGCCGGGTCCGGCAGGTGCAGGCCCAACGCGATGCCACCCGGGCCGGGCTGCACCTTACGGCGGTGAATGTGGAACAGGGTGTTGGCAACGCCTATGCCAATTTCGCCGTGGCCCAAGCCAGCAAGCGCGCGTTTGACCAGCAGATCCAAGCGTCCCAGACCGCGTTCAACGGTATCCGCGAAGAGGCCCAACTGGGCGCCCGGACCACCATTGATGTGCTGAACGCCGAACAGGAATTGCTGGACGCCCGCGCCAGTCTGGTGTCCGCCCAAGCCGATGAAGTCGTCGCAAGCTACGCCATCTTGTCGTCCATGGGGTTGCTGACCGCCGATCATCTGGGTCTGAACGTGCAGCGGTATGACCCCGAAGCCTATTACAATCTGGTCAAGGATGCCCCCACCGCAACATCCGCCCAAGGGCAGGCGTTGGACCGCGTTCTGGACGCCATCGGCGGCAACTGACAGCACCACAGTCGTTCAAATTGCCCGTATGTGTTGTGTGACCCCCGGTGAGGGGTTACACTTCTCCCGAGGCGAAAAGCACAACAAGCGCAGGAATTCCCATGGCCGACCCGGTACCCAACGCCGATATCGAAGATGTGCTGTCGTCGATCCGCCGATTGGTGGCTGACCGTGACTGGGCCCGCGAGGAAGCCCGCAAGGCCGAGGCCGAGGGTCTGGCCCATGCCGTGGACCCTGACCCGGCCGGGAAGTTTGTCCTGACCCCGTCGTTGCGGGTGGTGGAGTTGGAGCCGGTCAAGATTGCAGAGGGTCAGGTTGCACCGCTGGACACCCCCGAGGTTGATGTTGTAGCGGACGTGGTCGCCGCCGAGGAGATTGTTGAGCCTGTTCAGGCGGTTGTGGATGCGCCGCAGGGGGGCGATAGTGCTGATGCGCACCTTTCCGAAGAAATGGCGCAAGACCCGCTGCCGACAGATTGGCAGTCTGATCTGGCTGGTTCTAATGCCCCCGATTCTGATGCCCCCGATTCTGTGAGCCAGGTTTCCGAACCGGACCTTGCCTGGGAGGATATCGAGGAGACCGCCTGGCGCCCCGAACCGATGAGTCGGTTGGCTAGTCTGGAGGCCACGATTGCCGAACTGGAAGCCGCCGTAACAGGCCAACCGGACGAATGGGAACCCGATGGCACCGAGGAGATGACGGATATCGGGGCCGCCCCGTTCGTTCACCGGACCCCGGACCCGTTGCCCCGCGATCCTGCCCGCGATGCTGCGTTGCGCGATATTTCGCGCGACGCCGCCTTGCGCGATATTTCGCGCGATGCCGCCTTGCGCGATGTTTCGGTGATCCGCCCGGACCCCATGGGTGGCGGGCAGGCTGCCGAGGCGCAGGCCCTGCAGGATGATGCCGCCGATCTGCCAAGTGATCTGTCGGGCGAACCGGATGACGATATTGCGGCCGAATTGGCCGAAGATCTGGCGGGGGATGGCGCGGACGATCTGGCCGATTATCTGGACGACTACGGCATGATCGACGAGGCCATGCTGCGCGATCTGGTGGTTGAAATTGTCCGGCAGGAATTGCAAGGCGCGCTGGGCGAACGGATTACCCGCAACGTCCGCAAACTGGTCCGCCGCGAGATTTACCGCGTTCTGGCCAGCCAAGACTTTGAATAGTCAAGGTTTCGAATAGCCGCGCGCAGGCTACCGCGCCGATATGTCCCGCGCGAGGCCCAGCACCCGGTCCACGTCCAGATGGGTTTCCAGATGGTGCGCCAGCGCGTCCAGCGTGTCCTCCACCCCTTGCCCATAGGCCGTGCCGGACGGGGCCGCCCCAAGGTCCGCAAGGAAGGCCGCCCGGAACCCGTCCGCCGTGAACAACCCGTGCAGATAGCACCCGCGCACCTGCCCATCGGCGGTTGACGCGCCTTCGGTCCGGTCCCCGACCTGTAGCCACGCATGCGCGCGGTCCGGGCCGTCGGTGTCGCCGATGTGAATCTCGTAGCCTTCGACCATATCGCCCGAGGGCAGATAGGTGGCCCGCGTCTGGGCCAGCCGTTTGTGCGGTTTCATCTGGGTGACAACGTCCAGATGGCCCAGCCCCGCAACCTCGCCCGGTGGGCCCTCGATGCCGTCGGCGTCGATGATGCGGCGGCCCAGCATCTGGTAGCCGCCACAAATGCCCAACACCCGCCCGCCGCGACGCAGATGCCCCGCAAGGTCGATATCCCAGCCCATCGCCCGGAAATGCGCGAGGTCCGCGATGGTGGATTTTGACCCCGGAATAAGGACAAGGTCCGCGTCACCGGGCAAGGGCCGCCCCGGTTCGATGATGTCCACGGTCACACCGGGTTCGGCGGACAGCGGGTCCAGATCATCAAAATTGGCGATCCGGTTCAACCGGGGCACCGCGATTTTCAAGGCTCCGCCGGACCGCGTGGCGATGTCCATCACGTCTTCGGCGGGGAGTTTCCACGCATCCGCAAACCACGGCACGATGCCCAGCGGCGCCCATCCCGTGCGCGCGGTGATGATGTCCATCCCTTCGGCAAAAAGGGTGGGATCGCCCCGGAATTTGTTGATCGCAAAGGCCGCGATCAAGTCCCGGTCATGGGCGTCCAGAACCGCGTGGGTGCCCACCAGTTGCGCGATGACCCCGCCCCGGTCGATGTCCCCGATGAGGACGGCAGGCACCCCCGCCGCTTGGGCAAAACCCATGTTGGCGATGTCACCCGCCCGCAGATTGACCTCGGCCGGGCTGCCCGCCCCTTCGACAAGGATCAGGTCATGCGCGGCGGCCAGACGGTAAAAGCTGTCCAGAACGGCGGGCAACAACGTCGGTTTGAGCTGTCCATAGGCGCGGGCCTTGAGCGTGGTCAGGCGTTTGCCCTGCACGATGACCTGTGCCCCCACATCCGATTCAGGTTTCAGCAGGACCGGGTTCATGTCTGTGTGCGGGGCAAGGCCCGCCGCGCGCGCCTGAAGCGCTTGCGCCCGCCCGATCTCTCCGCCGTCTATGGTCACGGCGGCGTTGTTGGACATGTTCTGTGGTTTGAACGGGGCGACCGACAGGCCCCGCAACCGTGCCGCCCGCGCCAAACCTGCCACCAGCATGGATTTCCCCACGTTGGAGCCTGCACCCTGGATCATCACCGATTTTGCCATGTCGCCCCCTGTTGGACCTGTCTAGGCAACCGTGGGGACGGGGGAAAGGGGCGTGAGCACGGCCCGCACAGAAACGAAAACGCGGCCTGAGCAGAGGCCGCGTTTTTGGGGTGGGGGTGGTCCCCCGTGTCGACACAGCAAATCAGGCTGCCTGTGCTTCCTGTTCGGCGGCATGGCGCCGTTCGCTTTCTTCACGCGACAGCGCGACAGAGGTGCGAATCCCCTTGGATACGAATTCCATCAGGCCCTTGACCACCCGTTCGTTCGGGTCGATGCCGGCACAGGACAACACTTCGCGCCCGTCGCGCGACCGTGCCCAGCGGGCGATCTGTTCCGGACCGTTGCCATATTTCTTGTCATCCGCGATGGCGTCATCAAGTGCGGCAAGCACAACGGCCGCAAACAGTTTGCGGGCCCGGTTGCCTTGTTCGTTGTTAAAGGCGGTTCCGTCAACGAAATCAGTCATTTCGTCTCCTATTTTGTTTTTGCTCTTGTGGTTCTGGCGTGGAGGTCTGTATGCCTCCTTTGAACCGATTCGGGGAGCCTCATTCGGAATAGCAGGTATGCAATTATTGCATGGCTACTGCCCTGAATTTGGCATATTTGGGGGTCAAAGCGCCCCGGGATACCCGAGATATAGGGTCTGCCGCGCGCCGATCAACCTTTCGCCACAATTCTGACACAAGGCCCAAAATGCCCAAAATCAACGGTAACGAAATTCGCCCCGGCAATATCCTCGATTATGATGGTGGCCTGTGGGCTGCGGTCAAGGTCAACACGGTCAAGCCGGGCAAGGGCGGCGCGTTCGCGCAGGTCGAATTGAAGAACCTGCGCGATGGTCGCAAGTTGAACGAACGGTTCCGGTCCGAGGACAAGGTGGACGAGGTCCGTCTGGACCAGAAGGACCAGCAATTCTTGTATGAAACCGATGGCCGTCTGGTGTTCATGGACGCCGAAACATTCGAGCAGATCGAGATCGACGCCGAATTTCTGGGCGACCGCCGCCCGTTCCTGCAGGACGGCATGACCGCCCGCGTGCAGTATTACGGCGACGAACCCCTTGCCGTGGCCCTGCCGCCCAAGGTGATCTGCGTTGTCGCCGAAACCGAACCGGTGGTGAATGGTCAGACCGCGTCCAAGAGTTTCAAGCCTGCGATCCTCGACAATGGTGTGCGGATCATGGTGCCGCCGTTCATCGGCACCGATGAGCGGATCATCGTGAGCACCGAAACCATGGAATATTCCGAGCGCGCCTGATCGTCAGGTGTCCAACACCGTGACCGTTGCCGCCCCGGCGTGCAGCGGTCCGGTGGCACGGTCAAACCGCAGATAGGCGATGGCCCGAAGCCCTGACAACGTGTGCAGGGTGCCCGCGTCTTTGTCCCCTGCCATAACGGGCGTTCCAGCGTCGGCCGGGGCCGACAGTGCCACCCGCGCCAGCCCCTTTTTCAATGTCGTCTTGTGTTTCATGCGGGCCGTGACCTCTTGGCCCACATAGCATCCTTTGCGGAAATCGACGCCGTGCAGCCGTTCGAACCCCGCCTCGAGGATATAGGTGTCCGGACCCAGTTCTGCGCCCGTTTCCGGGATCAGCAGCGTGGTGCGCACCGCGTCCCAATCCGTGCCATCGCTGAGGTCCGTGGGGCCATAGTGCCGCCAGCCCAGCCCCGGATGCCGGGGATCGGCCATCGCTCCCGCAGGCGGTGCCCCAAGTCCCCGCGACACGATCAAGTCTGTCGCCGCAATCTGCACATCCGCCCGGAGCCGATACATCGTCAGCCGTTGCGCCAGCATCGGGGCCAGGTCGGTCGCCACGTCGATCAGGATGCGGTCTGCATCCCCCACCACAAAGAAATCCGCCAGATATTTGCCCTGTGGCGTCAGCATGGCCGCGTAAACGATCCGCCCCGCGATGCCGCGCACGTCATTGGTCACCAACCCTTGCAAGAAGGCTTCGCGGTCGGCGCCGGTAAGGGCAAGGACGGTGCGTTGTGTCATACCCTGTATCTAGGTGCCCGACCGCCATCCGAAAAGGCGTGCGAACAAACTGCGGTCTTTTGTGTCCCGTTTTGCTTTGGGAACCAGTGCCGTGCCCCGGTTGGACGCATCCACCAGCGTCTTGCCGTCCTGAAATTGCAGTCGGTGCAGGTCTGCATAGATGCCGCCGCGCGCCAAAAGGTCATCATGCGTGCCTTCGTCCACCACCGCCCCTTTGTCCATCACCACGATTTTATGCGCCTTGCGCACGGTGGATAAACGGTGGGCGATCACCAGCGTCGTGCGCCCTTCGGACAGTTTTTCCAGCGCGTCCTGCACGATTGCCTCGGATTTAGTATCCAGCGCCGACGTCGCCTCGTCCAGCAGCAGAACGGGCCGATCCCGCAAAAGCGCCCGCGCGATGGCCACCCGTTGCCGTTGCCCGCCTGACAGGTTGGACCCGCGCGGTCCTGCCGGGCTGTCCAACCCTTGGGGCAGGCGGGGCAGGAAATCGGCCACATGCGCCGCCGTCAGAACCCGTTGCAGGTGGTCCGGGTCCACCCCAGTTGCCCCAAGCAGGATATTGTCCCGCAGCGTTTCATCAAAAAGGGCCGCGTCCTGCGTCACCACCGAAAACATCCCCCGCAAGGCCGCAGGGTCCATCTGGTTCACCGCCACATCGCCCATCCGGATCGTCCCCGATTGTGGGTCGATCAACCGGGTCAAGAGGTTGAACACCGTGCTTTTCCCGGCCCCCGACGCCCCAACGAGCGCGGTGGTCTTGCCCGCCTCGGCGGTAAAGGTGGCCCCCCGCAGCACCGGCAGGTCGCCATAGGCCAGATGCACGTTATCCAGCGTGATGGACGGCGCCCCCTGTGGTGCCGCCAATGGCACGGCGGGCTGGGTCAGGCTGGGTTTTTCATCAAAGATTGCAAAGACCCGTTCGATGCTGGCCGCCGCCGATTGCATCAGGCCGCTGATATTGCCCAGACGGCGCAGCGGTTCAAAGGCAAAGGCCATGGCGGTGAAAAACGCCATGAATTCCCCAACCGTTTTTTCCCCTTCGATGATTTGCGTGCCCCCATACAGCAGCACGAACAGGAACCCGATCCCGGTCATCACGTCGATCAGGCCGGGAATCGCGGCTTGGCCAAGTGCCGATTTTACCTCGGCCTCGACCCGGGCGGAAATCAGCGCCTCGTAGCGTTTGCCCTGATAGTCTTCGAGCGCGTTCAGTTTGATGGGCGCGATGCCATGAAACACCTCGTCCAGCCGGGTGGACATGCGCCCCGCCACCTCGCGCGCGATGCGGGCTTTTTTGCGGACATAGGCCTGCACGAGGAACGATGGCAGGATCAGCAGGGGGATGCCCACCAACGCCACCGCCGTCCACCGCCAATCCACCCAGAGCGCCACGCCGAACAGCCAGATCACCGCGATCACGTCCCGCCCCAGCCCCGTGACGATGCTGGTCCAGACCGCCCCGATGGCCTGCACGTCCCCTTGGACCCGTTCGATCAGATAGCCGGGCGGGTTGGTCTGGTGAAACGAGGTGTCCAGTTGCATCAGGTGCCGCAATAGCGACGCCCGGATGTCTGCCGCCGTGTTTTCGTTGATCCGGGTCATCAGCGTCCGTTGTCCCACCGACGACACCGCCCGCACCACGAAAATCGCAAGGATCGCCAGACCCACGGGCCAGAGCGCGTCCGATTTGCCCTGCACGAACACATCATCGAACATCGGCCGCATGGTGTAGCTGAGAAGGCCCAGCATCGACCCTTCGAGCGCCAGCAGAACCAAGGCCACCGACAACAAACCGACATGTTTGTGCAGATACCCCCGCCACAGCCACGCAAACAGGCCCCGCGCCGACAGGCCCGGCAATTCAGGGGCCGGGACGAGGGGGCGGGCGGGCAGGGGGATGGGTTTGGTCACGCGCGTCCTCGGGTTGCTGGCCCCCGGTCTAGCCGGAACACGGGCCCGAGGAAAGACCAGTGGAAAGACGGGCAAAAAGGTTGAGAAATCTCCGGCGTTTGCCGATTGACGGCGCGGCATCGCCCGCTAGGGTCGCATCCTGATCCAACAGGAGGTCCCCATGTCGCTTGCCCACGGTCGCCAATACCTTGCCATTCCCGGACCGTCCGTCATGCCGGACCGGGTGTTGCGGGCCATGCACCGGGCCGCGCCCAATATCTATACCGGCGAACTGCACGACCTGACCCAGTCCCTGATCCCCGATCTGAAAATGGTGGCCCAGACCGATGGGCAGGTCGCCATCTACATCGGCAACGGCCATGCCGCATGGGAGGCCGCCCTGTCCAACGTCCTGTCGCGCGGCGATACCGTTCTGGTGCTGGCCACGGGTCGGTTTTGTCTGGGCTGGGGCGATATGGCCCGCGGTTTGGGCATCACGGTGGACATCATCGACTATGGCGCGCAATCCGACATTGATCTGGCGCAGGTCGAGGCCGCGCTGCGCGCCGATACCGAGGGCCGGATCAAGGCCGTTCTGGCCGTGCATGTGGACACCTCGACATCCGTGCGCAATGACATTCCCGGCGTGCGGGCGGTGATCGACGCCGTTGGTCACAAGGCCCTGTTTCTGGTGGATTGCATCGCGTCCTTGGGGTGTGACCGGTTTGAGATGGACGCATGGGGCGCCGATGTCATGGTCGCCGCCAGCCAAAAGGGGTTGATGACGCCACCCGGCATCAGCTTTGTCTGGTTCAACGACCGCGCCGCCCGCGCCCGCGCCACCGCTACCTGCGTCACCGCCTATTGGGATTGGACGATGCGCGCCAATCCGGACCAGTATTTTCAATATTTCGACGGCACCGCCCCGACCCACCACCTGTATGGCCTGCGCGAAGCCTTGGACATGATCAAGGAAGAAGGGCTGGAGGCCGTATGGTCCCGGCATGCCACCCTTGCCCGAACCGTGTGGACGGCGGTGGATGCCTGGGGGCAGGGCGGGCCGATGACCCTGAACATCGCGGACCCGGCCAAGCGGTCTTGTGCGGTCACGTCCATTGAACTGGGCGGGGGCGATGGTGACCGGTTGCGCCATTGGTGCGAACACGAGGCCGGTCTGACGCTGGGCATCGGGTTGGGCCGCACCCCTGCCAGTGCCTATTTCCGGATTGGCCACATGGGCCACATCAACGCGCAGATGATCATGGCCGTTCTGGGCACGATCGAGGCCGGGTTGATCGCGCTGGACATTCCCCACGGGCCGGGGGCCGTCACCGCTGCCGCCGGGGTGATCGCGGGTAAGGGGTAAGGTGGGTTTTAACCCACCCTACCGCCGAGATTTACAGACCCTTGGCCGCGAGCCAGCCTTTCATGAAGTCGATTTCTTCGCTTTGGGCAGCGATCACGGCTTCGGCAAAGGCCCGCACTTCGGGGTCTGATCCGTATTCCAGCACGATTTTCGCCATGTCCACCGCGCCTTGGTGGTGGGGGATCATGCCCCGGACAAAATCCGCATCCGGGTTGCCGGTGTATTCGATGGCCATATCGGTGTGCATGACCGCGTTGGCGTCCATGAACGCCTGCGTGGCCGGATCATCCGACATCGTGGCGGACATGGTGGACATGTCGTGCCCTTCGTGTCCGGTGCTTTGGGCAAAGGCCAGGGCCGCTGCAATGACGCCCGCGATGGCGAGGCCCGAGGTCAGGCCGATGGTGAACGCACGCATTTTGGTCTCCTTTGGTTTGGTTCCGGGGCCGATTGACGGGTTCCAGCTACTGGAACGCAAGTCACAATCCTGACAGTGCTGCCCGGTCAGCGTGGCCGATGCCGCAGGTGGCCCACCCCGGCAATGACCCGGTCCAGCAGGATTGCCGCAATCACCACCCAAAGAAACCCCGCCACGCTGGCAATTGTCCACAGACCCATGAACACGATACCCCCGCAGACCCAGAGAAAGGGCAGGGTATAGTTTTCGACGGCGCGCGGTGCTGGGCTGTGACGGGACATGGCGGGCTCCGGATGTATGTCCATCCTTGGTCAGATTGCCGTCGGCGTCACCTAAATCTTTCGTGCGTCCTACAAGGCCAGCGGGAGGGCTGCGGCCAAAGCGTTCAGTTGGTCGGGTGTGCCGCAACTGATCCGGATACACCGGTTTTGCGGCGCCACAAAGGGCATCCGCACGAAGATCCCGCGCGCCACCAAGCCATCCCGGACCGCCGCCGCGAATGCTCCGTCCGCGCCACAGTCGATGGCCACAAAATTCGTCGCAGATGGCAGCGCCACCAGCCCATTGTCCCGGGCGATGTCCCCGATCCGGTCCCGCGCCTGCGCCACGTTATGCAGGGTTTGGCCCATCCAATCCGCATCCCCCAACGCCGCAACCGCCCCCGCCAATCCCATCCGGTTCATACCGAAATGGTTGCGCACCTTGTTGAAGGCGTCGATCACCGGGGCCGCCCCAATGGCATAGCCGATCCGTGCCCCGGCCAGCCCATACGCCTTGGAAAACGTGCGCATCCGGATTACCCGTGGGTCAGTGGCCGGGGTCCGCGCGGCGGTGCCTGCGGGCGCGAAGTCCAGATAGGCCTCGTCCAGAATCAACAGCGCGCCGGGTGGCACCGCCGCGATCATCCGGTCGATGGTGTCTGCGCCGTGCCATGTTCCCATCGGGTTGTCCGGGTTGGCGATGTAGATCAGTTTGGCGCCCACGTCTCGCGCCTTGGCGATCAGGCGATCCGGGTCTTCGTGGTCGCCGGCATAGGCCACGGTGTGTAGCGTGCCGCCAAACCCCGCCACATGGTAGTTGAAGGTCGGGTAGGCCCCCGCCGAGGTCACGACAGCGTCCCCCGCCCCCACAAAGAGCCGGACCACCAGCCCCAGCAACCCGTCGATCCCCTCGCCGACCATGATGTGCCGGGCGTCGATGTTGTGGTGTGCGGCCAGTGCCTGTCGCAGATCGTGTGTTTCGGGGTCGCCATACATCCATGCCCCGGCTGCCGCCGCCTGCATCGCGGAAATGGCCGCGGGCGAGGGGCCAAAGACGTTTTCATTCGCCCCAAGCCGCGCCACGAACGGGCGGCCAAGCGCGCGCTCTTGCGCCTCTGGTCCCACAAAGGGCACAGAAGCGGGCAGGGAATGGGCAAGCGGGGTCAGGCGGGGATCATCGGTCATGTGGGGAGATAAACGCCATCTTTCCCCCAGCGCAAGGGATTGGTTTGGCGGCCTGCGGTCCCATGTTTGAGGCTGGGTCAAACGGAGGGCGGACATGGTCAAATTGACGCGGCGCGGGTTCATAGGGGCGGTGGTCGCCACGGGGGCGGTGCGGGTGGTGCCGGGAGTGATGAAACCGGGGGGCCGCCGGATTTTGACGCTGGTGTATGATAAGGCGCTGGGGATGATGCGCGCGGTGGAAAGGGTCGTGCCCTGAGGGGTTGCGCCGGCCGTGGGCCGTCGCCAGAGCCAGCCGCGCACTTGGTCACGGCGGGGGGCCAGCCCCC
>JBGSIZ010000334.1:0-13805 GCA_041742255.1 Marivivens sp.
CATGGGGGGATGACCCGCCCGTGGACGCGCCGCCCATCCGGGCCGAATGGAAAACCGTTGACGCGCAGGCCCGGCACACGTTCACCCATTTTCACCTGCGTCTGACGGTCAAAACCGCGACCGTGCCCATCGGGCGGACGGCCGATGCGGGGGATTTCGTGCTGCCCGACGATTTTCGCCCCTCCGACCTGCCCACCGTGATGCGCAAGGTGTTTGACCTTGCGGCACCGCGCGGGACCAGCGGCAAATAACCGCTTTTCCGGCGCAATTGCGGTCTAGTAAGGTCGCACAAACCGTTGGAGTTGCGCCATGACCCCCCCCACCTTTCGCCTGCCAAGCGCGTTGCCGTTCTGGATGTCCTTCGGGTTGATCCCGCTGGCATGGGCCTGTGCGATCTGGTGGGGGGGCTGGGCCGCGCTGATACTGCCGTTGTTCACATGGTATTTGTTCAGCGGGTTGGACGCGTGGCTGGGCCGCTATTCCGAAAATGCGGACCCTCAGACGCCGGACACCGGGCTGACGTATTATCGGCTGGTGACGTTGGTCTGGGTGCCCGCGCAACTGATTACGGTGTTTGGCATCCTGTGGCTGGTGACGCATACGGGTGGCAATTCGGGGATCGGGGAATGGGCGCTGTTTGCGGCGCTGGGCGTTTTGTCGGGGACGGTCGGGATCAACTACAGCCATGAACTGATGCACCAGAAAACAAAGATCGAACGCTGGGCGGCGGATGTGTTGCTGGGGTCGGTCCTGTATTCGCATTTCCGGTCGGAACACCTGTTGGTGCATCACCGCTATGTCGGCACGCCCAAGGACCCGGTGACCGCGCGCTATAACGAAGGGTTCCACCGGTTCTTTCCCCGCGTGTTGTGGCAATGTCTGGTGTCGGCGTTCCGCGCGGAACAGGCGATGCTGGCACGCAAGGGCAAACCGTGGTGGGACGGCTCCAACCCGTTTTGGCGATACTGGGCGATCGAAGGTGGGTTCCTGATCCTCAGCTTCGGGATCGGCGGTTGGTGGGGGGTGTTCCTGTTCGCGACTCAAGCGTTCTGGGCGATCCTCCAGCTAGAGCTGGTAAACTACGTTGAACACTACGGGCTGACGCGCAAACATCTGGGGGATGGCAAATACGAACACGTCATGCCGCGCCATTCGTGGAATGCGGACCACAAGGCGTCGAACTGGTTGCTGATCAATCTGCAACGGCATTCAGACCACCACTACAAACCGGATCGGCGGTTCCCCCTGCTGCAAACCTACGGGGCGGACGACGCGCCGCAATTGCCCTATGGGTATCCAGTGATGACAATGGCGGCGCTGGTGCCCTCGGTCTGGCGGCGGATCATGAACCCACGGGTCCAGAAATGGCGGGCGATGTATTATCCAGAAATCACGGATTGGCAGCCCTACAAAACGGCCAGCACGCCGATGCCGCGCTAGGCCAGCAAAGGAAAAAGCCCCGCCGTAGGGATACGGCAGGGCAAGGTGGTGCCGGGGATTTGGCCACAGGCACGGGCGGTAAACGGAAAATTCAGTGGTCGCGCATCTCGGCGCGGATCTGTTGGCGCAACAGGTCGATGGGCACCTCTTTGCCATCGCGTTTGAAGTGCCAGTAGGTCCAGCCGTTACAGCTTGGGGCGCCCTCCAGATAGGCACCGACCTGATGGATGGACCCTTTGACATCGGCCCCGATCAACGTGCCATCGGCGCGCACCTTGGCGGTCTGACCACGGGGGGAAAACAGAACCTCGCCGGGGCGCAGCATACCGCGTTCCACCAGCACCCCAAAGGCGACGCGCGGTTCGGACCGTTTGGACCCGGTGATCTCCAACGCCTCGCGGTCGAATTTGCGGGTGGCGTCGATGCGTTTCTGGGCGACCTTGCGATAGGCGTCCTCGCGCTCGATCCCGATAAACTCGCGGCCCAGCATCTTGGCCACCGCGCCCGTGGTGCCGGTGCCAAAGAACGGGTCAAGGATGACATCGCCGGGGTTGGTCGTGGCCATGATGACACGGTGCAGCAACGCTTGCGGCTTTTGGGTCGGATGGGCCTTGTCGCCGGCGTCGTCCTTCAGCCGTTCATGCCCGGTGCACAGCGGGATCACCCAGTCGGACCTCATCTGCACGCCGTCGTTCATTTCCTTCAACGCTTCATAGTTGAACGTGTATTTGCTGCCTTCGCCCTTGGACGCCCAGATCAGGGTTTCGTGGGCATTGGTCAGACGTTTGCCCCGGAAATTCGGCATCGGGTTCGATTTACGCCAGACAACATCGTTCAAAATCCAGAACCCTTGGTTCTGCAATTCGGCACCCATGCGAAACACGTTGTGATAGCTGCCGATCACCCAGATCGCGCCATTGGGTTTCAGCAACCGACGGGCGGCGGACAACCAATCGCGGGTAAAGGTGTCATAGGCGGCAAAGGACGAAAACTGGTCCCAGTGATCGTCCACCGCATCCACCAGCGAATTGTCCGGGCGGTGCAGGTCACCGCGCAGTTGCAGGTTATAGGGCGGGTCGGCAAAGATCAGGTCGATGGACGCCTCTGGCAGCGCGCGCATCTGTTCGATGCAATCGCCCCCAAGGATCGTATTGAGAGGGAGCGCGGCGGCGCCCTTTTCCTTCGTTTTCGTCGTCATATGTCTGCCTCTGTCCCGGCGGGTATCCCGCTCGTTGGTTGTCTCCACCATGAGTCAGAGGCGATTCGGTGTCAAAAACTTTATTGAATCAAGGGGTTATGTATTTCTCTTGCTACAACATGTTGTGGACGGGTCGAAACGAACGCCTATGGTGTGGGGTCACCCCCAGATTTTGCAGGGCCGCGATGTGGCTTTTTGATCCGTATCCCATGTTCGTCTCCCAGCCATAACCGGGATGCTGTTGCGCCAAATCCACCATGATCCGGTCACGGCACACTTTTGCCACAATTGAGGCCGCCGAAATCGACAACGACAGGGCGTCGCCCTTGATGATCGACTGCGCCGAAACGGTCAAACCACGCGGGATCATGTTGCCGTCGATCAGCACATGATCGGGACGGGTGCGCAGCCCGGCAATCGCGCGCTCCATCGCCAGATGCGACGCGCGCAGGATGTTGAGGCTGTCAATCTCCGCGACGCTCGCATGGGCAATGGACACTTCGGCGCAGACCATCAGCAGGTCGTGCAAGCGGTCACGGCGAGCGGCGGTCAATGCCTTGCTGTCATCTAATCCCACGGGGATCGCGTCCGGGTTCAGAATCACTGCCGCGGCGGTGACGGGCCCGGCCAGCGGCCCCCGGCCCACCTCGTCCACCCCGGCCACCACGATCAGGCCACGGGCATGGGCGGCAGTTTCAAAATCATAAGATGGGCCGGGTTTTGTCATGCCTTCACTGACCAAACCCGGCGGCGTGGTTCAAGCGGAAATCGGAAAAACGAAACCGACGCGATACCGACGCAAAACATACGCGAAATGAAGGCCGCAAAAAGACAGGGCGGGGGGCATGTCCTACCCTCCCGCCCTGCTCCGATGTGGCGACCGGGGCAGGTGCCACACCGCTGCTCGGCCTTTGGGGCGGGTCTTACCAGCGACGGTCGGTGGTATAGCCCCGGTCCCGCAGGCATCTGGGAACATAGCCGACGCGGGTATACCGGCGGCCTTCAACCGTGATCCGACATTCGGCCGGTAACCGGTTGGCATAGCGGAAATTTTCCTGCAGACAGCGATTGCCGAACAGGTGAACCTCGCCCCGGCGGGTGTCCACAGTGGTCAGACATTCCGACGGCAAAACGCGGCGCGACGACGGCTGCGGATAGGGGGCGGGTTGTGGATGGGGGCGATGCGGGGTGACGGCGGGGCGGTCGTCATCCGTGTTGTTCTTGATCGCATTGGCAATGGCAATCGCGGCAGCAATCCCCAGCAAAGCGCGCGCAAAATCCTCACGTTCGTCCGCAATCGCGGATGTCGGCATCAGGCTCGTCGCGGCCAGCGACAGCGACAGGAAGCCTGCAAAAAGGGTCTTTTTCATCTGTCTGGTCCTTTCCAGTAAATGCGCCCCCCGCTGTGTGCATGACGCTGTGACCTAACCGTGCGGCCACCCGGAAAGTCAGGCAATATCGGCGTCCTGACAGGCGATAACCGCCCAGTGCGCCGCATCGCTATTGAATATCAGGGCGCATTCTGTTCCGTTCGGGCATCATGACCAGATCCATCCTCACCCTTCTCCTGACTGTCCTGATCGCCTCTGGCGCGCAGGCCGCCTGCTTTGCCGACTACAAGGCAAAACAAGATAACCCCTTGCACCTGCACTACGGAGTGGCCCAGATAGACGGGGCTTGTTCCGCTGACGCTGCCCGCGCTGAACTGCAACCAAGGCTCGCTGCTGCGGGCTGGCAATTGTTGAATGTTGTCAGCGTCTTTGACGATGCGGGTTTGCAGGAAAGGAAAGACAGTGCTGGGGATTTCTACCTCCGCTATTGAATCGCGCCAGACCGGCAACCGGGTTGTCATCGCGGGGATTTCCGCGATCATCCTGATCTTGCTGGTCGCGGCGGTGGTTCTGTTTGCCAACCTGCCCGATGCAAACGCCTTTAACGCCCGGGTCGAACGGCTGTTTGTTGAAAACAACGACCTGACGACCCAGGCTGAAATCAAGCTGCTTGAAATCCTTGCCGGGTCCGGCACCGCGTTCTCGGCCACGCTTGACAGCTACCGCTTCGTGATCTTCGTTTTGCTGGTTTTCGCAACGGCCATGCTGATTGCGGCGGTCGCGTTTCTGGTGATGCTGGTGGTTCTGAACCGGCGCATGGGCCGGATCGAACGCAAGGGGATCGAGGTGAATTCCCTCCTGATTTCCCGCGAGGAAAACACCGTGTATCTGAACAATTTCGAATTCAAACTGACCGAGGCCGCCATCGAAACCCTGAGCGTTCTGGCCGAGGCACGGATGGACGACGAAGTGCTGTCCGGTGCCGAGATCGAGGCCGTCATTTCGGGCCGCAACGCAGTCGATTGTGACGAAGCGGCGGGTGCCACCCGCATCAAACGTCTGCGCGACACGCTGGGCAATCAGATGATCAGCGAACTGTTGGTCAAGAATATCGCGCGGCGCGGCTATATGCTCGCGATCGACAAGGATGTGATCCGCATGGTCTGACGCGCCTACAGCGCCAGGAAATACGGGTCTACCCGCCGCCAGAAATGCAACAGGTCCGCGCCGCGCACCGGATTGATACCAATAGATTCTGTGGCGAGGATGTCGGCGGCGACAAGGGCCGCAAATTTATACCCGATGGCGGGGGTTATGGCGACTGTGGCGGGGCGCATCAGATCCTCCAGATGCGACGCCGCACAGGTCAAGGCAAAGCAGATCAGCAGAGCCTTTTCATCTGGCCACCTTTCGGCCATTTGCCGCACCAAACTCCGGATGCCTTGATCATCGCCGCCAGACAGGACCGCAATTGCAAATTCGGTCATTTTTTCCGGGACCGACAGCATCATTCATTCACTCAAATACAAGAAACGACTTAATGGGTGTGCGCCGCTATTGCAGACGCAGGAAAAGTGGATCAACCCGCCGCCAGAAATGCAACAGGTCTTCGGCCATCGACGGAATTTGACCCATCGACTGCACCGCATGAACATCCGCCGAAATCAGTGCGGACAATCGGTAACCCAGCGGCACAACCGGGTCGATCTGGGCCGCATCGCCAAAGCTGTCTTCGATGGCTTCGGTGGCGGACGTTACCGCGAAAACCAACGCCAATGCCGGTTCCAGCGGCCATCGTTCGGCCATGCGCCGGATCATCGACCGTTTGCGTTGCGCATTACCGGATAACAATTCTTCCATCGCAAATTCGATCATTTGATCGAGTGCGGTTGTTCTTTCGGATACCACGTTCCGTCCTCACCTTTGACTCGCTTCAGAGTTCTCGTGTTATCGGGTCCCAAAGGGCTTGTCTGAAGACTCGTAACAAATTGATTAATATGAACGTCAATACCACGACGGACGCAAGCCGGGCGTTTCCGATCCCTTCAAAATCGTTGGTTTTGGTCGAAATTGGGCCGATCTTGACGATCTTGGACAGGCTGGCGGCCCCGTCAGGATTCGAACCTGAGACCTACCGCTTAGGAGGCGGTCGCTCTATCCCCTGAGCTACGAGGCCGATGCGGTGTGAATGCCTGTCTTTGGGCCCATCGTCAACGTCCGGCCCAACAGCCTTGGACAAGCCCCCCAACTGTGGATAACTAGGCACATCGACAGTATGGCGGGGCAATCAGCAGTGAAACCAACCCAGAAACGGACACTGACGTTGCGCGATGTGTCCGAAGCATCCGGCGTCAGCGAAATGACGGTGAGCCGCGTTTTGCGCCACAAAGGCGACGTGAGCGAGGCCACCCGAATCAAGGTTCAGGATGCCGCAAAACGGTTGGGCTATGTGCCCAACAAAATCGCGGGCGCCTTGGCATCGCAGCGCGTCAATCTGGTGGCGGTGATCATTCCGTCCTTGGGAAACATGGTGTTCCCCGAGGTTCTGTCGGGCATATCAAACGTGCTGGCCCATACCGCGTTGCAACCGGTGTTTGGTGTGACCGACTACATGCCCGAAAAAGAAGAAAAAGTGTTGTTCGAAATGCTGAGCTGGCGGCCATCCGGCGTCATCATCGCTGGTCTTGAACATTCCGACGCCGCCCGCGCCATGTTGATGCAGGCCGATTGCCCTGTAGGCGAGCTCCTGGACGTGGCCGGCGACCCGGTCGATGCCTGTGTCGGGATTTCACACCGCCGCGCCGGCCGCAAAATGGCCGAGGCGATCATTGCCGCAGGCTATCGCAGGATCGGGTTCATGGGCACGAAAATGCCGCTGGACCACCGCGCCCGCAAACGGTTCGAAGGGTTTACCCGCACGCTGGCAAAGGTCGGGATCGAGATTGCCGATCAGGAATTCTATTCCGGCGGCTCCGCCCTCGCTAAGGGCCGCGAAATGACCGAAGCGATGCTGGCGCGCACCCCGGACCTTGATTTTCTGTATTATTCCAACGACATGATTGGTGCCGGTGGTCTGTTGACCCTGCTGGACAAGGGCGCGGATATTCCCAATACCATCGGCCTTGCCGGGTTCAACGGGGTTGAATTGCTGGAGGGTCTGCCGGTCAGGCTGGCATCCATGGATGCGTGCCGTCGCGAGATTGGCGAGGCCGCCGCAAAGATCATTGCCGACCGCAATGCCGACCCTGATATGCCCCCCGGCGGCATGATTGAACTCAGCCCGAAACTGACCCCCGGCGCCACGATCCGCACTGTCTGATCGCGCCACAGGAGACACCCGATGAAAATCTGCACCTGGAACATCAATTCCGTGCGCCTGCGTGAAACGCTGGTTCTGCGTCTGTTGCAGGACGAGGCCCCGGATGTCTTGTGCCTGCAGGAATGCAAAAGCCCGGTGGACAAGATCCCCGTCGATGGGTTCCGGGCGCTGGGGTATACGCACATGATCGCGCGCGGCCAAAAGGGGTATAACGGGGTGGCGATCCTGTCCAAAACCCGGATTGCCGAGGTTGCCGCCTATGATTTTGCCGACCTTGGCCATGCCCGCCACATTGCCGGGCGGCTGGAGAACGGCGTCACGGTTCATAATTTCTATGTCCCCGCAGGCGGCGATATTCCGGACCGGGTTGCGAATGACAAATTCGGACAGAAGTTGGATTACCTGACCCAGATGCGCGATCATTTCAGGGCCAACAGCCCGAACCATGCCATTCTGGTGGGCGATCTGAACATCGCCCCGCGCCCCGATGACGTGTGGAACCACAAGCAACTGCTGAAAATCGTCAGCCACACCCCGATCGAGGTGGACCATCTGACGCAGACCCAATCGGCGGGCGGTTGGGTTGATGTGACCCGGCACCATATCCCCACCGGGCCGTTGTTCAGTTGGTGGTCGTATCGGTCGCCCGGCTGGGACGAGGCCGACAAGGGTCGCAGGCTCGACCACATTTGGGCCACGCCCGATCTGATGGACAAGGCGGCATCCAGCGCGATCCACCGTGCCGCCCGAGGCTGGGACCAGCCCAGCGATCACGCCCCGGTTTTTGCGACCTTCGATATCTGAAGGTTACAGGGACCGGGCCGCACTCGCCACCGCCTGCCCAAGCGTCGCGTGGGCCGTTTCGTCAAAATGCACACCGTCCACCGGGCTGACCGCGATATGTGCGCCCGCATCCAGAAACCCGGCCCCCCAATGCGCGGCAAGGTCTGCATAGTATCGGGGCAGCGCCCGCGACACCGTATTCCCGTTGTAAAACACGTCTCCGATGCAGCCTGTCACGGTGACTGGTGGCGGGCAGATAATCAACGTCTTGAACCCTCCGTGACGTGTCTGCGTGACGTCATCATGCGCGATGGCCAGCAGCCCCGCGATCCCTGCCGTTATGCCCATGGCATCGGCCCCGAACATCATCTTGCTGTCGTTGGTGCCCAACATGATGGTCAGAACGTCAATCGGTCCATGGCTGCCCAGCGCGATTTTCAGCCCGGTCAGCCCATTCATGTGGTCCCCCATGACCGGATCGGCAAACCGGGTGGTGCGGCCCGGCAACCCTTCCTCGATTACGGTCCAGTCCGGCCCAAGGTGGCGCGCCATCACGCCGGGCCAGCGAATGTCTGGCCCAAAGCGGTGATGTGGCCCCCGTTCGGTCATCGGCGGCGTGCCGTAGGTGTTGCTGTCCCCAAAGGTCAGGATGGTGGGCATGGTGTCTCCGGTTCACGAAATGTGCACAAAACGCTAGGCCCCGGCGCGTTGGCTTGTAAAGACCCGCGTATTCCCTCTTGGCGTTTGTCGGTTGGGGTCACATATATGGCCAAACCCAAAGCAGGAGCCGGGACATGATCGAACTTGGCAAAACGACCCCGAAAACGCCCGTGGCCAGCGGCCATATCATCGACGGCACCGACGCGACGTTTATGGCCGATGTGGTCGAACAATCCAAAACGGTGCCAGTGATCGTTGATTTCTGGGCCACATGGTGCGGCCCGTGCAAGACACTGGGCCCCGCGATTGAGGCCGCCGTGGCCAAGGCCAATGGCAAGGTCAAGCTGGTCAAGATCGACGTGGACCGCAATCAGGTTTACGCGGGCCAGTTGCGCGTGCAGTCGATCCCGACCGTCTATGCATTCTGGCAGGGACAGCCGGTCGATGGGTTTCAAGGGGCAATCCCCCCGAGCCAGATTGAAGAATTCGTGACCAAGATGGCCGCCCTTGCAGGCCCCGACGAAGAAGAGGCCGGATTGGAAGAAGCCGTGGCCGTGGCCGAAACCATGTTGGCCGAAGGCGATGCGCTGGGTGCCGCCGAAACCTTTGCCGCCATTTTGCAAGAGGATGATGCGAACACGCCCGCCTATGCTGGCCTCGCGCGCGCCCATGTGGCCTTGGGCGATTTGGATCAGGCCGAGGCGGTGTTGAACGGTGCCCCGGCGGAAATCTCAGCGGCGGCCGCTCTTGATGCAGTCCGCGCCCAGATCGCCCTTGCCCGCGAGGCCGAAAAGGCTGGTCCGATGGCCGATTTGCGTGCCGCCGTGGACGCCGACCCAACCAACAACGCCGCGCGGTTCGATCTGGCGACTGCGCTCGCCGCGAATGGCATGGCGGATGACGCGGTGACAGAACTTCTGGACCTGTTCCGGCGCGACAGGGATTGGAACGACGGCGCGGCCAAGGCGCAATTGTTCAAGATTTTCGACTCGCTGCCGGCAACGGACCCCGTTGTTTTGAATGGTCGGCGCAAGCTGTCGTCGCTGATTTTCGCCTGATCGCATCCTGACTGGACGCCGCCGCCGCCGCCCGGCATTGTTTGGAAAATGCGGGGGGCTGGATGTCAGACAGGTTTGACTATGTGATTGTCGGCGCCGGGTCGGCGGGCTGTGTGCTGGCAAATCGGTTGTCGGCAAACGGTCGGTATCGCGTCTGTGTCATCGAGGCGGGCGGGCGCGACACCTACCCATGGATCCATATTCCCGTCGGGTATCTGTATTGCATCGGTAACCCCCGCACAGACTGGTGTTTTCGCACAACGGTGCAGGACGGGCTGGGTGGCCGCACGTTGCTGTATCCGCGCGGCAAGGTTCTGGGCGGGTGTTCGGCGATCAACGGCATGTTGTATCTGCGTGGCCAATCCGCTGATTATGACGGCTGGCGGCAAATGGGTCTGACTGGCTGGGGCTGGGACGATGTCCTGCCCTATTTCAAGAAATCCGAGGATTATTTCGCGGGGGCATCAGATGCCCATGCCACGGGCGGCGAATGGCGGGTCGAAGATCAGCGGTTGCACTGGGAGATCCTTGACGATTTCGCCGCCGCAGCCGAGACGGAGGGGATACCCCGCACCCCGGATTTCAACACCGGCGACAACGAAGGCGTGGGGTATTTCAAGGTCAACCAGCGGCGCGGTTGGCGTTGGACCACGGCCAAGGGGTTTTTGCGCCCCGCCAAGAACCGCAAGAACCTGATCGTGCGGACCGGCGCACAAGTGTCCCGCGTGGTGTTTGACGGGTCGCGCGCCATCGGTGTGGAGTTGCTGACGGGCGAGGTGATATCGGCCCGGCGAGAGGTGATCCTGTCTGCAGGTGCCATCGGGTCGCCGCAAATCCTGCAATTGTCCGGGATCGGCCCCGGTGCGCTGTTGCAACGGCACGGCATCGCCGTGCTGCGTGACCGCCCGGATGTGGGGGCCAATTTGCAGGACCATCTGCAACTGCGCTGTATCTACAAGGTTGAGGGCGCCAAGACACTGAACACCATGGCCGGGTCGATCCTTGGCAAGGCGCGGATGGCCGCCGAATATGCCCTGTTTCGCAGTGGCCCCATGTCGATGGCCCCCAGCCAGTTGGGCGCATTTGCCCGGTCTGGCCCGGATGTGGCCACCCCTGATCTGGAATACCATGTGCAGCCCTTGTCACTGGGCGCGTTTGGGGAACCTCTCCATGATTTTCCGGCGATCACGGCCAGCGTGTGCCATTTGCGCCCCGAAAGCCGGGGCACCGTCGAGATTGTCAGCGGTCGCGCCACGGATGCCCCCGCGATTTCGCCGAATTATCTGAGTGCAGAGGCAGACCGTCTGGTTGCCGCGCGTGCAATCCGGTTGACCCGGCGGATACTGGCGGCGGCCCCCATGGCGCGTTACCGGCCACAGGAATATCTGCCCGGACCCTGCACTGACGACAGTGATGCCGCGTTGATGGATGCTGCAGGGCGGATTGGCACCACAATATTTCATCCTGTGGGCACGGCCCGGATAGGCACCGATGACGGGTCGGTCGTTGATCCGGAATTGCGGGTGCGCGGCGTCACCGGTTTGCGGGTCGTCGATGCGTCCGTGATGCCACGGATCACGTCGGGCAACACCAATTCGCCCACCATCATGATCGCGGAAAAGGCGGCGGACCTGATCCTTGCCGGGTTTGCCCAAACCGTGGAATAATGCGGGGCCCCGATTGTAACCGGGCAGAACCGTCCTAGCTGTAGCAACATGATAGAGTTTTCAGACCTTCCCGACACTGTTCCATTGTTCCCGCTGCCCGGCGCGTTGTTGCTGCCGCGCGCCCGTCTGCCACTGCATATTTTCGAGCCGCGCTATCTGGCGATGATTGATGACGCGCTGAAAACCCCCACCCGCCTGATTGGGATGATCCAGCCCTATGACGGCCGCGAGAACAAGCTGCACGCGATTGGCTGTGCTGGCCGGATCACCGCATTTTCCGAAACCGAGGATGGCCGGTATATGATCACCCTTTCGGGGATGTCCCGGTTTCGTGTGCAGGAGGAGGTCCACGGGTTCACCCCCTATCGTCGATGCCGGGTGAATTGGGACGGGTTTAACCGCGACCTTGGTCCGACCGAGAAAGACACCGGATTTGACCGCAAGGCGCTGATGTCCGCCCTGAACCGGTTTTTCAAGCAACGTGGATTGGAAACCGATTGGGACTCCTTGTCAGAGGCGGAACCGGAGTTGTTGATCAATTCCTTGTCTATGCTGTGCCCGTTTGACCCGGAGGACAAACAGGCCCTGTTGGAGGCTCCGTCCTTGACCACCCGGCGCGAAACAATCATGACCTTGATCGAATTTGCCCTTCGGGCCGGCAACACGGACGAGACATTGCAGTGACCGACACCCCCTTTGATCCCAAGATGCTCGAGGCGCTGGTGTGTCCGCAGACCCAGGCGACCTTGTCCTATGACGCGGCGGCGCAGGAATTGATTTCGGATCGCGCCCGTCTGGCCTATCCGATCCGCAACGGTATCCCCGTGATGCTGGTGGACGAGGCCCGCAAGATCGCGGACTGAGCCCCGGTTCAGCCCCGCATCAGGCGCGGCAGATCACCGGTCAGCCCAGCCGCCTCGCGGATAAAGCCACGGCGCAGGATGGGCCATGCATTGACCACACCCATGCCCGCATCCCGGACTAATCGCAGGATCGGGTTGTCGTTTGAAAACAGCCGGTTGAATGTGTCCGTTGCGAGCGCGAGCGCCGCCGTATCAAACCGCCGCCATTGCTGATACCGCGCCAGAACCTGCGCCCCGCCGATATCTTCGCCGCGCGCGCGGGCGTCTGACACCACGTCGATCAAGGCCGCTACGTCCCGCATCCCCGCGTTCAAACCTTGTCCCGCGATGGGGTGCACGCCGTGCGCCGCATCGCCCACTAAGGCCACCCTGTCCGCGATGAACGATTTGGCGAGCGACAGCCCCAAAGGATAGCTGAACCTGTCCCCGACCAGATGAATATCCCCAAGGAATGACCCAAAGGCCGGGCGCAGCACCGCCAGAAATGCATCGTCAGACAACGCCATGTTGGCCCTCGCCCGGTCGGTTTGCTCACTCCAGACAATCGAACTGCGGTTGCCTGTCAGGGGCAGGATCGCGAGCGGCCCGCCGGGCATGAAAAACTGGTGCGCGACGCCAATGTGCGGCAGGTCGTGCGCCACCGCGCAGACCACCGCCGTTTGCCCATACCCCCACGCCATGCGACCGATTCCCGCCCTCGATGCCGTGCCCGACGCGCGCCCGTCGCAGCCGATCAACAAGCGGCCCGTCAAGGTCTGCCCGTCCCGCAGCGTGACGCTGACGCCGTTTACTGTGGTCGATTGGGCCTGCACGGTTTGGCCGGGCAAATGGGCGATCCCCGCTGTGGTGCCCATCTGATCCAGAAGGGCGCGGCGCAGGTGCCTGTCTTCGACAAGGTGCCCCATTGGTCCTTCTTCGATTTCGGCATGGTCGAAATGCATCATCCACGGGGCCGCACCCTTGCCCGCGTGTCCATCGGTGACCTTGATTTCCAGCATAGGTTGGGCGTTGGGGGCCAGCGCGGGCCAGATCCCCAACGCCTGCAACATCCGCCGCGACCCCAGCGCCAGCGCATAGGACCGCCCATCAAAACCGGGGTCTGTCCGGGTGTCGATCGGCAGGCTGTCGATAATCGCCACCGAAAACCCAGCCTGTGCAAGGCCAAGCGCCAGCGTGCAGCCGTTCAGCCCGCCGCCCGTTATGAGGATGTCAAAATCTGTGTTCATGCGCCGAATATGGACGGTTGACCGGGATTGTCCATGCGCCCCTTGGCCGCTACCCTTGGCCGACATCTGGGGGCAGGGCATATGCAGGATTGGCTGTGGGCGACGGCATCGGACCTTGGCCGGGGGATTGGGGCAGGGCAGATTGACCCTGTGGCCCTGACCGACACCTATCTGGCGGCGATTGCGGCGCATCCCTATCGCGACCGCATCTATGCCCGCGTCACAACCGACCGCGCGCGAGCCGAGGCGCAGGCGGCGCG
>JBGSIZ010000335.1:0-8547 GCA_041742255.1 Marivivens sp.
GTTGCGTTGCTGCAAACCCGCGAGGATGCCACCCGTGCCACGTTGCGCACCATGATCCGCGCTGTTGATGACAGTGCCCGGTCTGCCGGGCAGTTGCTGGACCATGCCGCCGTCGTCTATCGGTCCGATCAGCGCACCGAAGCCGTTGTTGATCTGGGTGCCTTGGCCGCTGATATCGTCCATTCCTATGCCCCCACCGCCGAAATGCGCGATATTGCCCTTGCTCTGGAGGCCCCCGATCCTGCCCCCCGTCTGACCGCCGACCGGTTGCTGCTGGAGAGTGCCCTGCGCAATCTGGTGGACAATGCCATCAAGTATTCCCCCGCCGATGCCACCGTGACCGTGCAGGTGCAGGCCGGTCCCGCGTTCGCTGTGGTGCGTGTCGTGGACCGGGGGCGCGGTCTTGGGGGGCAGGTGCAGGCCGATGTGATGGGCCGGTTTCGCCGCGGTGCCAATGTCGCCGATGTGGTGGGGTCCGGGCTGGGCCTGACCATTGTCAAGGATGTCGCCCGCGCCATGGGCGGCACATTCACCATTCAGGAACGAAGCGGAGGTGGCGTATGCGCCGAATTGTCTTTGCCGTTGGTGTGATCCTGACGCTGGCCTGTCGCGGGGCCGCGTTTGAATTTGAGGAACAACAGGTGTTTGGCCCTCAGGACGGGGCCGAGGTTGTGTCCATCCTGTCCACCACCGACACCGCCGTATTCGCCCCGGTGATCGAGGCGTTTCGCGCCCGCAATCCCACAGTCACCGTGCGCTATACCGTGGCCAGCACCCAAGAGGTGTATCGCGCCGTGCATGATGACCGCGCCCCGTTCGACCTTGTGGTGTCGTCGGCAATGGACTTGCAACTCAAGCTTGCCAACGATGGCTATGCCGCGTCGCATCGGTCGTCTGAAACGGCCCGGTTGCCTGTCTGGGCGAGGTGGCGCGATCAGGTGTTCGCATTCGCGCAGGAACCCGTGGTGTTGATCGTGTCCGAGGCCGCGTTTGCCTATCGTCCCGTTCCCCGCACCCGGTCCGATATTGTCGCCCTGTTGCGTGCCGAGCCCGACGCGTTTCGCGGCCGCATCGGCACCTATGACCCCACCCGGTCCGGGGCCGGGTATCTGTTCGCCACCCAAGATGCCCGGCAGTCCGATACCGTCTGGCGGCTGGCCGAGGTGATGGGCGGGCTGGACCCCCGGTTGTATGAAACATCAGGGGCCATGATTGCCGACTTGCAGGCCGGGCGCATTGATATGGTATATAACGCGCTGGGCAGTTACGCCGCCGCCACGTTGCCCGTGGGTGGCGATGCCCGGATCGTGGAGTTGGAGGATTTCACCCATGTCCTGTTGCGCACCGCCTTGATCCCCGAAGGTGCGGACGCCCCGGAACTGGGTGCTGCGTTTCTGGATTTTCTGTTGTCCGAGGATGGCCAGAGCCGGGTTGAGGCCGACACCGGATTGCCCCGAATCTCGTCCGACGCGCTGGCCGATGGCCCGCATTTGCGCCCCATTCGGCTGGACCCCGGATTGCTGGTTTTTGTGGACCCGTTGATGCGCCAGCGGTTTCTGCGCGAATGGCAGGCGGCCTTGGTTCAGCCGTGACGCGGATGCGCCGTGACAACCCCGCCCGCAGCCTGTAGGAGGCCGGGGTTCCAAACCCGGATGCCCCAGATGACCGATACCGTCGTGACCTTTGACATTGCTGCCGCCCCGCCCCCCCGGCTGGACAAGGCGTTGGCCCGTGATGTGCCGCAGGACGCATCCTTGTCCCGGTCCCGTCTGGCCCGGTTGATCGAGGACGGTGCTGTGACCGTCGCGGGCACGGTTGTCACAAACCCCCGGTTTCCCGTCACCGAAGGCATGTCCATTGCCATCACCGTGGCCCCGTCCGCCGAAAGCCATATTGGTGCCGAAGATATCCCGCTGGTGGTGGTGTATGAAGATGACGATTTGATCGTGATCAACAAACCCGCCGGTATGGTGGTCCATCCTGCCCCCGGCACCCCCGGCGGCACCTTGGTCAATGCGTTGATCCATCATTGCGGTGAGACGTTGTCCGGCGTGGGCGGTGAAAAGCGCCCCGGCATCGTCCACCGGATTGACAAGGAAACCACGGGGTTGCTGGTCGCCGCCAAGACCGACCGCGCCCATCACGGGTTGGCCGCCCAATTTGAAAAGCACACCGTCGAGCGCCGCTATCTGGCCGTGTGTTACGGCGTCCCCGATCAGAACGATCCCCGCGTTCATGGCGTCAAGGGCGCCAGTTTCGAGCCGGGAAACATCCTCAAGATCCAGACCCATCTGTCCCGCCACAAGACCGACCGCCAGCGTCAGGCCGTCAGTTTCCAAGGTGGCCGCCATGCCGTGACCCGGGTGCGGATCGTCGAACCCCTTGGCACCCCCGGTGTCGCCACGCTGGTGGAATGTTGGTTGGAAACCGGCCGCACCCACCAGATCCGCGTGCATCTGGCCCATGCCGGCCATTCCCTGATTGGTGATCCCGTTTATGGGGGTCGTCGCAAGTTGTCCGACAAGGCTGTGGGCGAAGCCGGGGCCGAAGCCGCCCGCACATTCCTTCGCCAAGCCCTGCACGCCGCCACATTGGGCTTTGTCCATCCTGTGACCGAGGAGCCGATGCAGTTCGAGGCCCCGTTGCCCGCCGATATGCGCGCCCTGATTGCCGCCTTGGGCGGAACCCTGCCGGAGTAGCCGCCAAAAGCCGCCGGTTTGCCCCTGCTGCCCTGAAACATCGCGTAGATTGTCCGTGATCCCCGCATTTGACGGGACGAATTTCCCCGTCTGTGCGTTTAATATCTGTTGAACGAATTCTGGCGCACTACTTGACGTCACTTGTTAGCGCCACCATATCCATGTTAAGCCCTTATACATAAAGGAGGGGGACATATGAGCACCTATGCAAATCTTCCGGCCCCAAGTCCGGAACAAGGTCTGAACCGCTATCTTCAGGAGATCCGCAAGTTTCCGCTGCTGGAACCCGAAGAAGAATACATGCTGGCCAAGCGTTGGGTTGATCACGAGGACAGCGCCGCCGCCCACCGGATGGTCACGTCCCACCTGCGGTTGGCCGCCAAGATCGCCATGGGCTATCGTGGCTATGGCCTGCCCCAGGCCGAAGTGATCTCCGAGGCCAATGTGGGTCTGATGCAGGCCGTCAAGCGGTTTGACCCCGAAAAGGGGTTTCGGTTGGCCACCTATGCCATGTGGTGGATCCGCGCCAGCATTCAGGAATATATCCTGCGGTCGTGGTCATTGGTCAAACTGGGCACCACGAGCGCCCAGAAAAAGCTGTTTTTCAACCTGCGCAAGGCCAAGGCCCGAATCGGTGCCTTGGAAGAAGGCGACCTGATGCCCGAGAACGTGGCCCAGATTGCCCACGATCTGGGTGTGACCGAGGACGAGGTCATCAGCATGAACCGCCGGTTGTCCGGTGGCGATGCGTCCCTCAATGCCATGGTCGGCAGCGATGGCGAGAGCGCCACACAGTGGCAGGATTGGCTGGAAGATACCGACGCCGATCAGGCCGGTGATTATGCCGAGCGCGACGAGATGGATGCCCGCCGCGCCCTGTTGGCCGAGGCCATGGATGTTCTGAACGACCGCGAGCGTGACATTCTGGTGCAGCGCCGGTTGGCCGAGGAAACCATCACGCTGGAGGATTTGTCCGCCCAATATGATGTCAGCCGCGAGCGTATCCGCCAGATCGAAGTCCGCGCGTTTGAGAAATTGCAAAAGCGGATGACCGAGTTGGCCCGTGAAAAGGGCATGCTTGCCACCGTGTGAGGGGTGGTTGGCCGACCGCATTTGTCCCCGTCGGAGCCTCCGGCGGGGATATTTGTTGGCACAAAGGTACAGGCCGTGGCTGACAATGTCGGCCCTAACCCGTAGGCTGCGCGCAAATGGAGAAGGAGACCGCGATGGAGGCCGATTTGGGTGCAGTGAGATGGGGGATTATGGGGGCCGCGAATTTTGCCCGCGAGCATATGGCCCCGGCCATTCATGCCGCCAAAGGGGCCGATCTGGTCGCCCTTGCCACGTCCGATCCTGCCAAGGCCGCCGGATTTCGTGCGTTTCAGCCTCGGTTGCGCGTTCATCCCACCTATGACGCCTTGTTGGTCGATCCCGAGATTGACGCCGTTTATATCCCCTTGCCCAATCACCTGCATGTGGAATGGACCCTGAAGGCGCTGGATGCCGGCAAGCATGTTCTGGTGGAAAAGCCGCTGGCCATGACCGCCGATGCCTTTGACCCTGTCATTGCCAAGCGCGACGCCACCGGGTTGTTGGCCGCCGAGGCCTATATGATCGTGCATCATCCGCAGTTCATTCGCGCCCGTGCGTTGGTGCAAGGGGGGGCCATCGGAACGCTGACCCATGTGAACGCCGTGTTCAGCTATAACAACGCCAGCCAAACCGAGAATATCCGCAACCGGCCCGAAACCGGTGGCGGTGCCTTGCCCGATATTGGCGTCTATACGTTTGGTGCGGCCCGGTTTGTGACCGGCGAAGACCCTGTGGCCGTTCCCCATGCCACGATCCGGTTTGAAAACGATGTGGATGTGTTTACCCGGATGGTCGCCGATTTTCCGTCCTTTACCTATGCCGCCGTTGTGTCCATGCGCATGGCCACCCGGCAGGAGATATCGTTTCACGGCGATACCGGGATTTTGACCCTGACCTGTCCGTTTAATGCGGGCGTTCACGATCAGGCCGAATTGCGCCTTGAAGGGCCTGACAAGGTTGTCACTGTTGAACGCTGGCCGGGTGTGAACCATTATGTGCAGCAGGTCGAAGCCTTTGGCCGGAGTGTCCGCACGGGTGCCCCCTATGCCTGTCCGCTGGAGTTCAGCAAGGGCACACAGGCGATGATCGACATGGTGTTTGCCGCTGCCAATCGTTGAGACCACCCATGAGGAGAGACGAAAATGGACCCATCGGACGACGACAAGTTTCACGGTCGCATGCAAGGTGAACAGCCCGATCCGGGTGCCCCGGAGAATTTGGCCATGCGCCTGCTCTGGATGGTTTTGATCGCCCTGATGATTTCCATTGCCCAGACCGTTCTGGGTGTTGTGACGCTGGTGCAGTTCATCATCATGTTGACCAACCAGCGCCGCCCGAATGACCGGTTGGCCGAGTTTGGCACGTCCCTGGGCGTGTGGATTGCCAAGGCCGCCCGGTATCAGACCGCCGCCAGCGAGGTGAAGCCCTGGCCGTGGACCGAGTTGGATTGAGGCGGTGACAAAATAGGGGCTCTGCCCCTATGTTGAAGATGGGGGCTCTGCCTCCGGTGCCTGCGGCACCTCCCCCGGGATATTTGAGGCACAAAGGCGGGGCAGGGGTCAGGGTGTCATGGTGGCGTGATCCCGAATGCCGTGCTGACCAGTGGCGCGTAGACCAGTCCCCAGATGGTCCGGAGGCCGATGCCGCCTGCGAACCCTGCGGTGAGCAAGAGGAGGCTGTTTGCCCGTCGGTGTCCCGTCATGCCGAGGAGTGCCACTGGGACCGCCAGATAGGACCAATAGAGCACCGCAAGATACGCCCCCGTCAGTGCGGATGCCAGAGCGTCACCTGTCGCCACTGCGGCAAGGAGGCTGCCGGTAAATACCAGACCTTCGGTCAGGGCGACCCCTGCCACCACCCAGCAGACCCCACCGAGGGTCAGCCCAACACGCCGTTGCAAAAACCACAGCGCCCCGCCCAAGAGCGCGTAGTCCCCGAACCCGAGGATCATCGACGCGCCCGTTCGCGGATGCATCCCGCCGATGCCCGTCCCATCGACCGTGAGCGTGAGTTCGACCACAAATCCCAAGCCGAGGACCATTGCCAGAAAGCGCCAGAGGCCTGGCTGTCTGGTGTTCCCCTCGCCACAGTTCCGCCCGCGCCAGAGGCCCAGCGATGCCGCGACCAGACCGATCAGCGGATATTGCAGCCAATCGAGCGGGCTGCGCGGCCCGGTCCCGGTCGCAAGTGCGGCGAAAAGCGTGGCGAGGGTGCAGGTAACAAGGATTGCCCCTCGCCCGAGGGGGCCAAGGGCGGGGGGCTGTTGCAGCGGGGTAGGGCCGCTGTCCAGTGTCAGCTTTCCATTGCCTCCAATTCGTCGATCATGCCTTCGATCACCGACAACCCCTTGTCCCAGAACGCCGGGTCGCTGGCGTCGAGGCCGAAGGGGGCCAGCAGGTCCTTGTGGTGTTTGGACCCGCCTGCCTTGAGCATGTCGAAGTATTTTTCCTGAAATCCGTCCGGGTTCGCCTCGTATGCGCCATAGAGCGCGTTCACCAAGCCGTCCCCGAAGGCGTAGGCGTAGACGTAGAACGGCGAGTGGACGAAGTGCGGGATGTAGGCCCAGAAGGTTTCATAGCCCGGCACGAAATCAAACACCGGCCCAAGGCTTTGCGCCTGCACCGACATCCAGAGCGCGTTGATGTCTTCGGGTGTCAGTTCCCCGTCTCGCCGCGCGGCGTGCAGTTTGCATTCAAAGTCGTAGAACGCGATTTGGCGCACGACCGTGTTGATCATGTCCTCGACCTTGCCCGCCAGCAGCACCTTGCGTTCGGCCTGTGTGGCTGCCCCGGACAGGAGTTTGCGGAAGGTCAGCATTTCGCCGAACACCGATGCCGTTTCCGCAAGCGTGAGGGGCGTGGAGGACAAAAGTTCCCCTTGGCCTGCCGCCAGCACCTGATGGACGCCGTGGCCGAGTTCGTGCGCCAGCGTCATCACGTCCCGCGGTTTGCCCAGATAGTTGAGCATGACATAGGGGTGGACCGTGGTGACGGTGGGGTGCGCAAAGGCCCCCGGTGCCTTGCCCGGTTTCACCCCGGCGTCGATCCAGCCTTTGCCAAAGAACGGGGCCGCGAGGTCCGCCATGCGTGCATCGAAAGCCCCGTAGGCGTCCATCACGATCTTTTCCGCCTCGTCCCAGCCTACGATCCGGGTGGATTCCATGGGCAGCGGCGCGTTGCGGTCCCAGACCTGCATGGTGTCCAGCCCCAGCCATTTGGCCTTGAGCGCGTAATAGCGGTGCGACAGGCGCGGGTAGGCCGCCACGACCGCGTTGCGCAGCGCCTCGACCACTTCGGGTTCTACATGGTTGGACAGGTGCCGCCCGGTTTGCGGAGTGGGGAAGCCGCGCCAGCGATCCTCGATCTCCTTTTCCTTGGCGAGCGTGTTGTGGACCCGCGCGAAGATCTTGATGTTTTCCCCGAACACCCGGGCCAGTTCGTGGGTCGCCGCCTCGCGCTTGGTCCTGTCTTGTTCGGTCAGCAGGTTGAGCGTGCCTTCGATTGTGAGGTCGTCCCCGTCTACGTTGAAATTCAGCCCCGCGATGGTTTCGTCAAAGAGTTTGTTCCATGCCGACGCCCCGACCGTCGATTGGTCGTGCAGGAATTTTTCCAGCTCGTCCGAGAGTTGATAGGGTTTCATCGCCCGCATCCGGTCGAACACCGGTTTGTAGCGTGCAAGGTCCGCGTTGGCCGCCAGAAGCCCCGAGAGGTGCCCGTCGTCCAGCCGGTTGAATTCCAGCGACCAGAACACCAAAGGCGTGGTGAAGGTTGTGATCCTGTCCTGACAATCGGACATGAACTTCGCCCGGTCGCTGTCGATCGTCATCTGGTAGTAGCGCAGGCCCGCGAATGACATGATCCGCCCAGCCACCACGTCGATCTGTTCGTAGGTTTGCACCGCTGTCAGCATCTGATTGGCGTTGAGGGTCGCCAGTTTGCCCTCATACTGGGCCGCGAAGGTGGCGCAGGTGGTTTCAAGCCATCCCATGTCCCGCCCAAGGTCCGCGCTGTCGGGCGAGGTGTAGAGGTCTGAAAGGTCCCATTCGGGCAGCGGGCCGAGGCCTTTGCCCCCCATGGCATTGGCATCGAAAACGCGGCGGGATGTGGTCATGACGGGCCTCTTTTCACTGATTTTGACATAGATAGTCGTGCCGTGCCCGCTGTGCCACCGCAGATTGCCCTAGCCGCCATAAAGCCGCAGCATTTCGCGCAGGTCGTCCAGTGTGTTGGCCTGTGCCGCCGGTTTGTCCTGTCGCCAGCGCAGCATCCGCGGGAATCGCAGCGCCACACCGGATTTGTGCCGGGGGCTGGCTCCGATCCCTTCGAACGCGATTTCGAACACGAGGTCTGGCGTCACCTGTCGCACCGGCCCGAATTTTTGCTGGGTGTTCTTGCGGACCCATGCCGTGATCTGTCCGAATTCCGCGTCAGTCAGGCCGGAATATGCCTTGGTAAAGGGGGTTAGTGCGTCACCGTCCCAGACCGCGAATGTGTAATCGGTGAACAGCGTCGCCCGCCGTCCGTGCCCGGCTTGGGCGTAGATCATCACGGCGTCGATGGTGAGCGGGTCCATTTTCCATTTCCACCAGTCCCCGGTTTTGCGCCCCGCGTGATAGGGGCTGGAGCGAAGTTTGAGCATCAAACCTTCGGCCCCGGTTTCCCGCGCGGTGCCCCGGATTGTTGCAAGCCCGGCCCAGTCGGGGGCCGTTTGTTCCGCCGAGAGGTGCAGCGGCAGCGCGGGCGGCAGTGCGGCGGTG
>JBGSIZ010000336.1:0-2946 GCA_041742255.1 Marivivens sp.
GGCTGATGCCGATGCTGCCGCTGCGGCGTTGCTGGATGCCGATGCTGCTGCCGCTGCCGAGGCGGACGCCGCCGTGGTGGTGGACGAGGAGGTTCTGGTTGATCCGACCGTGACCGAAGAAGAGGAACTGCCAGTGGCCGCCGCAGGCACCGCCGACGGCGAGGCCACAACCGAGGAAACCCCGGCCCCGGTGATTGTCGAGGAAGTGTTGACCGAAGACAGCGTGCGCACGTCGGACGAGGATTTCGCCGTGTCCGTGGCCGATGGCAGCGTGACCCCGGAGGCCACCACGACCGCCACGACCGAAACCACAGCCGAGGCGGATGACAATGACCGTGAGGGATTGTCGAACCTTGAAAAGGCATTGTTGATCGGGCTGGGCGCTGTTGTTGTGGGGTCCATCCTGCGCAATGGCGACCGCGTGGTGTCCAACACCGGCGACCGCGTCGTGGTCGAGGGCAAGGATGGCTATACCGTTTACAAGGACGACGATGCCTTGATCGGGCAGGCCGGATCGACCGTGCGCACCGAGACGTTCTCGGACGGATCGACCCGGACATTCACCACCCGCACCGATGGCACCGTGATCGAAACCATCCGCGATGCCCGGGGCCGCGTTCTGCGCCGTGCCCGGATTTTGCCCGATGGCACGCAGGTTCAGTTGTTTGACGACCTCAAGCCGTCGGTTGCTGTGGATGTCGTCGAATTGGACCGTGTTCGCCCCGCCCCGCAGTTCTATACCGTCACCGGTGCGAACCGCGACGAACTGCGCGCCCTTGTGCAGGAAGACCCGACCTATCTGCCCGACCGGTTCTTCAGCCTGCGGCAAATCCGCGAGATCGAACAGGTCCGCGAATTGGTCCCCGGCATTGATCTGGACAGCCTGACGTTTGCCAGCGGGTCTGCTGCGATCACCGGCGAACAGTTGCGGTCTGTGGTGCGTCTGGGCCTGTTGATGGAGGAAATCCTCGCTGAAAACCCGCGTGAGGTGTTTCTGATCGAAGGCCATACCGATGCGGTGGGGTCGGACCCGTCCAACCTTGCCCTGTCGGACCGTCGCGCCGAGACTGTCGCCCTTGCCTTGACCGAAAACTTTGCCATTCCGCCGGAAAATCTGGTGATCCAGGGCTATGGCGAACGGTTCCTGAAGGTCGAGACCGCCACCAGTGAACAGGCCAACCGCCGCGCCACTGTGCGCCGCATCACGCCCTTGTTGCAGCAAATCGCCGCAAACTGAGTCCATTGAAGCCAGACACGGGAGCGGGGGGCAAGTGCCCCCCGTTTTCGTTTGGGCGCGCTGGGCGCGTGCGTGGCCTGCCCGGTTCCCGTCCAAGTGTTGTTGCCACGCCGATCGTGCCCTATCATCTGATTGACCACCGGAACGGCGTTTCCGATCAGGAGTGTTTGCCATGACCCCAGACCCCACCGACATTCCAGCCTTGGCCCTGCACTGGCACCGCGCTGGCCGGGGGGCCGTGTTGGCCACCGTGGTCGAGACATGGGGGTCTGCCCCGCGCCCTGTCGGCAGTCAGTTGGTCATTGACCGTGACGGCGCGATGGAGGGGTCCGTGTCGGGCGGCTGTGTCGAGGGGGCTGTCATTCTGGAGGCCATCGAGGCAATCGCCGATGGCGCCCCCCGGTTGCTGGACTTTGGCGTGTCCGACGACGAAGCCTTTGCCGTGGGTCTGGCCTGTGGGGGGCGTATCCGCGTTTTGGTTGAACCGGTGGGCGGGTGCCTGCCAGAACCCGTTCTGGTCGATCTTGTCGCTGCCCGCGCCGCCCGCCGCCCTGTCGCCTATGTGGCCGATCTGAACGGCCACGCCCGCCGGATCGACGGATTTGCCGATCACGAGGCCCGGTTTCGCGCCGACCGGTCCGGGGTCGAGGATGACACCCGCACGTTTGTCGCCATTCACAACCCGCCCTTGCGGATGATCGTTGTGGGTGCCGTTCATATTGCCCAGCCATTGGTGCAGATGGCCCGCGCCTGTGGTTATGACCCGGTGATCGTGGACCCTCGCCCTGTCTTTGGATCGCAGGCCCGGTTTCCCGGCGAGACCATCCGCGAGGAATGGCCCGACGACGCCATGGCCGCCATTGGTCTGGACACCCGCACCGCCGTGGTCACCCTGACCCATGACCCCAAGCTGGACGATCCCGCCATCCGCGCCGCCCTTGGGTCGGATGTGTTTTATCTGGGGTGTCTGGGGTCCACCCGCACCCATGCCAAGCGCGTGGCCCGGCTGGAGGAGGCCGGTTTCCCCGCCGACGCCATCGCCCGTATTCATGCCCCTGTCGGGTTAGACATTGGGGCCAAATCCCCTGCCGAAATCGCCATCAGCATCATGGCCCAGATCACCCAACGGCTGCGCCGGGGATGAGGTTTGGTCCCGTTCCTGTGGCTGACGCGCTGGGCGCTGTGTTGGCCCATTCGGTCCAATTGCCGGGCGCGGACGGGGCCGGGCCGCGCCGATTGCCCAAGGGCACGACCCTGACCCATGACCACCTTGCGGCCATGGTGCGGGCCGGATTGACCGACGTGTGGGTCGCCCGGATCGACGCAGATGATGTCCCCGAGGACGCCGCCGCCACCCGGTTGGCCGAAGCCCTGTGCAGCGGTGGTTCGGGGTTGCGTCAGACCGTGGCCGCGACGGGCCGGGTCAATCTGATGGCCACGGGGGCGGGGATTTTGGGGATTGATGCCGCTGTCATTACCGCCGTCAACCGGGTGGACCCCGGATTGACCATCGCCACCTTGCGCCCCTATGCCCCCTTGACCGCCGGGTCCATGGCCGCCACGATCAAGATCATCCCGTTTGCGGTGACGGCCGCCGCCCTTGACCGCGTCTGCGACGTCGCCGGGGGTGCCTTGCGGGGGGCAATCCGGGTTTTGCCCACCGTCCTGTCCCGCGCCACGTTGATTGAAACCTCTGTGGATGGCGAAGG
>JBGSIZ010000337.1:0-5396 GCA_041742255.1 Marivivens sp.
GGCCGCCCATTGCCCGATGACCTTGCCCCGTTGATCAAGGCCTTGCCGGTCGGCCATGCAGGCCCCCGCCCGATGGACGAGGCCATTTCCACCGCAGGCGGGGTCCGCGCCATGGCCCTGACCCCGGACCTGATGTTGCGCGACAGGCCGGGCGTGTTTTGTGCCGGTGAAATGCTGGATTGGGAGGCCCCGACGGGCGGCTATCTGATCACCGCCTGCCTTGCCACCGGTCGCCATGCCGGCCGGGCGGCTGCCGCGTTTATTGCCCTTTGAGCCGCGTGAACGCGGGCCGCGCCCGCATGTTCGACAGATAGTCCGCCAAGGCGTCTGGTGGCGCCGGGAATTTCGCCCCGATCCCCCATGCCAGACATTCTGCCAGAATGATGTCCGTGATCGTAAAGGTGTCCCCGGTGGCGAACGGCCCTGCAAGGCGCGCCGCGAGCCGGTCAAGGCTGCGCCCGTATTCCCATTTCAGGCTGTCCTTGATCGCGGGGAGCCGCATATCGGCGGGCAACACGAAACTGTGCCGCGCCGCTGTCCACAAAACGCTGTCCAGTTCATCAAGGATCAACTGGGTCAGCCCGTCCTGTTGTCCCCGCGCGATGGTCCCTGCGGGGTGCGTCAGCGCGCCGTGTTTGTCCGCCAGATAGGTCAGGATCGCCGTCGAATCGGTCAGGACCGTGTCCCCGTCCAGTAGAACCGGCACCTTGCCCGAGGGATTGTGCGCCATCACTGCCGCACTACGCGGGCTTTCGGCGAGGTGGATATAGGGTTGCCCCAACTCCTCCAGCCCCCACAAAACCCGGTGCGTGCGTGTCGAGGTTGTCCCGATGACCGTATACATGTCTGCCCCCATTTTCCCGGAGTGTGGCCGTGGGCAGCCCCCCGATGCAAGCGGTCAGTTCTTGTAATATCCGTTGCTGCCGTAGGTGCCGTGATCCTGACCATAGCCATAGCGCCGCAACCCCTTGGGATTGATCTGCGACAACACAAGGCCCGTGACCGGAACCCCGATCGTCTGGAACGACCGCAACCCCTGTTGCACCTGTTTTTCCCGTGTCTTGTCCCAGCGCACCGTATATAGAACCGCGTCCGCCAGCCGCCCGATCACCCGCGCGTCGGGCACCAGAAGAACCGGGGCCGTGTCGATCAGCACCACATCATAGGTGCGCCGCACCGTCCGGATGAGCCGCCGGAACGCTGGACCCGAGAAGATGTCCGCTGCGTTCGCCTCGCTTTCGTCCCCAAACAGGACATCGAACCCCAGCGCGTCATTGTGCCAGACCGCATCCTCCACCGATTGCTGGCCGTTGAGCACCCGCAAGAGGCTGCCTGTATCGGGCGCGCCAAAGTAGTCCCGGAACACCCGCCGCCGCATGTCCCCTTCGATCACCAGAACCCGGCCCACGACGCCCGTATAGTTCTGCGCAAGCGCCAGTGTTTGCGTGGTTTTCCCTTCGGACGGCAAGGACGAGGTGCACATGATGACCCGGGGGCCCGCGCTGCCCGCTCCTTTGGCCATCAAGAGAGAGGTGCGCAGGTTGCGCACGGCCTCGACCGCGGCAGAGGCCGGTTTGGACCGGATGTAATCCAGCACCCCCTGCCGCCGCCGCGCCGGGATGCGCGGGATTTGCCCCAGAACCGGCAGTCCGGTGAGCCGTTCCAGATGTTCGGCGGTGCGGAATGTGGCACTCCGCGCTTCTTTGCCAACGAGCGCCGCGGCCCCGGCCAATGTGGCCAGAAGCCCCCCCAGAAGGGCGAGCATCACAGGCTGTGGCGTGGCAGGAACATCGGGGACAAGGGCATTGGACATCAGGCGCGCATCGGCCTGCTGGATGCCTTGTTGCACCGTTGTTTCCTTGAGCCGCCCCAGGAAATATTCGTAAATCTGACGACTTGCCGCCGCTTCGCGCTGAAGCTGTTCAAAGACCACGAGGTCCTCGCTTTGCGTGGCGATCTTGCGCGACAGCTCCGCCTCCAGCACGCGGAGTTGTTCGATGCGGGCGGCGTTGTCGCCGGTGGCCGACCCCCGGTCACGCGCGGCCTGCCATGCGGCGATGCGGTCGCGCACCTCTTTGAGTTGTTGCGACAGGATTTCGAGCGTTTCCGCGCTGATCAGGTCCATTTCGGCGGCAAAGCGGCTGGTTTGCGCCTCGGCCAACTGCAATTCGGCCTCCAGCGTGACGACTTTGCCAGAAAGCCATTCGGTTGCCTGCTGCGTCGCGTCGAATTTCGATTCGAGTTGCCGCAAGAGGTATCGATTGGCCACAGCATCGGCGAGCCGGGCCGATTTTTCCGCGTCCCCGGTTTCCAGAATGATCTCGAACACCATGCTGTCGGGGACGTTGCGCACGGTTAATGCGGCCGCCAACCCTTCGATCGTGGCGTTCTGGGCGATGCGCGCCCGCGTCACATCCGACGGCGGCGGCGGCGCGGGAATTGGCAGGTTGGACCGGACGAACGAGGTGATCTGCGTGGTAAATCCGGCGGGCCGCAGGGTGCGATTAAACTCCGGATCGGCAATGAGCCCTTGTTCCTGAACAACCTCTGACAAGAGGCTGACCGAGCGTAACACCTCTAGTTCGGTGTTGACGATGGTGCTGTCCCCGGTGAGCGAGGGGATGAAATCCTGAAACGACACGACCTGTTCACGCCCGGTGTCCAGCACCACGACGGCCGTCGCCCGATACCGGGGATCGGCCACCCCGATGGCCCATAAGAGGCCAAGAACGGCCCCAAGGACGGACAACGCGGACAACGCCCATTTGCCCCGCCACAGCGTTCCAAACAGCGCACCAAGGTCCATGCCCGCATCCGGTTCGATCAACGGCGGGTAGCCAAACAGGGGTGTGGGCGTAGGTGCCACCGGCAGGATGGGGTCAGGGCGGGCATTCATGGCGAGGCTCCTGCGTCATTACACTTTTTCCTAACTAGCCCCTTGCCTGTGGAGGCTTCGTTAACCGCAAACCCCCAAAATGAACCCGATAGATAAAATTGGGGGCGTCATGAAACATACGCAGTTCGATATTCCGGCCTTTGTGCAGCGCGACCCAAGACGGGTGAGCGCCGCACGGTATCGCAAGCGGCTCAAGCGGGTTGTGGATGTCGCGGGGGTGGTGGCCCTTGCCCCAGTCGTGGTGCCTTTGACGGCGGTTTTGTGGGCAATTGTCCGGTTGGACGGCGGGCCCGGATTTTTCGGACATACCCGGGTGGGCAAGGACGGCGCGGAATTCCGGTGCTGGAAATTGCGCAGCATGGTGCCAGGGGCCGAGGCCCGGCTAAAGGCCCATCTGCGCGAAAATCCCGCCGCCGCCCGCGAATGGGCCAACAATTACAAGTTGACCCATGATCCCCGGATCACCCGGATCGGTCGGTTTTTGCGCCGCAGCAGTCTGGATGAATTGCCGCAGTTCTGGAACGTCCTGCGCGGCGAGATGAGCCTTGTTGGCCCCCGCCCCGTCCCGCGCGCCGAATTGATGGAATATGGCGGGTATCAGGCCGCGTATCTGGAATGTCGTCCGGGGATTACTGGCCTGTGGCAGGTGTCTGGCCGCAACGATGTGACCTATCAGACCCGCGTCAGTCTGGATGCCGATTATGCCCGCACTGGCGATTTGTGGGTCGATCTGGAGATACTGGCCCGCACCGTGGGTGTGGTTGTGCGCGGGTCGGGACGCTGACGCCTTGAACCCTTTTCAAGAGGTGGGGCGCAACAACGGGGCGGATAACCGCCCCGTTTTCACAGGCAACAGCAGCCCCGCCGGGAGCGCCAGCCAGAGCCAGTTGGTATAGATCCCACGATAGCCCGTCACCAGAAGTGCGGTCAGAAAGCTGCCCGCTGCCAGAATGGCGAGGGCGGTGACAACCGGGTCCCGGTGCCGTTGCAACAACAGCCGCGCCATAAGGCCCAGACCGAGCGCGATGTTCAGAACGGAGGGCCAGCCTTCCTCAAATATGCGGGCGACGATCTGTGAATTCACGCCTTGGGGCAGTTGCCCGAAGTTCAGGCCAAAGTGGCGCCCTATATCAAAGGCGCGCCGCTGAATCTCGTGGTTTTCGCCAAGACCGACCCCGAACACCTCGCCCGACCAAAGCGGAGAGAGGCCGCCCAAGACAGAGGCCAGCCGCATAGAGGCCGACCGCGTGGCAGAGGCCGTTTCAAGCCGGTCCGCATAGAAGTTCAGGAAAAACACCGCCAACAGCCCCGCCGCGATGGCAAGGCCCAGCGCCAGCCGCGCCAGTGTCGCAAGGTCCAGCCGCCGCGCTTGTGTCACCGCCAGAAGGCACAGCACCGGAGCCACCAACAGAAAACTGGTGGACCGGGTGAACATGAGCGCCACGCACAACAGCCCCGCCAGCCCGAACGCCGCCCTGCGTGAGACAACCCGCCCGCCCTGTGGGTGCAGGATAAGCCCCACGCACATCGCCAGCCCCATGGCCGCATGGGTGGCGAAGGTGGACACCTCGGGCAGGAGCGCGAAGCCCCGCCCGTATTGCGCGGGCAGGCTGAACGCCAGATTGGTCCGGAAATCAAGCCGTTCTGCCCCGACTGCGATTTGCGCCAGAAACAGGACCGCCGATCCGAACGCCCCCAGCAGGAACCCCAGCACCAGCGCCCGCCGCGCAGGTTCAGACTGTGCCATGGCCGCAATCAGGCCCATGAACCCCAGCGCCAGCACCAGCGCATGCGCCAGAACGAGGCCGTTTCCCCCAGCGATCCCAAAGGATAAGAGAATCGACCCGATGAACGTGATCCCGACCCATGCCGCCGCAGGGGCCAACCGGGGCACCCACACCACAAAGAGCGGCAGGCCCCCCAGAACCAGCAGGTCGAGCGGCTGCAGCGGCACCGGCAGACCCGGCACAGCGATGGCCGGCGTCCACAAGAGCCCCCCTGCCAGCCCGGCCCAAAGCCGCAAGAGCCAGATGTCAGGCCGCATCTGCCAGCCTCCCGGTGTCCAGAAACCCGGCGAGCGCTGCGTGCAAAGCCCGGTCAAAATCCCACGCCGCCCGCAAGGCCGCCCCGTTTTGCAAAAGGGGCAAAAGGACCGCCGTCGCCGATGGATTGCCCATCAACCCGGACAGGATATCGGTTGCCTGTTCGCGGGACCGGAACCGCAGACCGGGGTCAAGGACCAGTTCCCGCACGCCCCCGTCGTCATAAACCAGCGGCAGCACCCCGTGCCCGATCATCTCAGCCACACTGATGCCGAAATGTTCGCACCGGTAGCCGTGAAATCCGTAGGTCGCGGTGGCGAGGGCAGATAGTTTCGTGGAGTCGTCTGCGTTGGTCAGAACCCGGACGTGGGGCAGCCGCGACCATTGGGCCACGTGCGCCTGTGCCCAGCGTCCGTGCGCCCGACCGATGATGGTGAACGTCGCGGCCAGTCCCCGAG
>JBGSIZ010000338.1:0-12861 GCA_041742255.1 Marivivens sp.
TGCCCGCCTGCGGAACTGGCGGCACTGGTGGCCGGGGTGCTGCGGGATGCGGGGCTGTCGCCCGCCGCAATCCATTCGGTGAACACGATCGACCTCAAGGCGGATGAACCGGCGATCCTCGACCTTGCGCGGGATATTGGGGTGCCGTTGCGGCTGTTCCCGGCGGATCGGCTAGAGGCGGAAACGCCCCGCCTGCACACCCCGTCAGACGTGGTTTTTGCCGAGGTGGGATGCCACGGCGTGGCCGAAGGGGCGGCACTGGCACAGGTCGGGGTCACAGGGGCGCTGCACATTGCCAAGGTCAAGACAGCCAACGCAACCTGTGCGCTGGCCCTGTCGCCCGCGCCCCTCATGGCACTGGCAGGACGGGCACGCGGGCGGTTGTCGGTCGTGGGCATCGGTCCGGGACAGGCGGCGTGGCGCACGCCAGAAGTATCCAAATTTGTGGCACAGGCCGATGAATTGGTCGGATATGGATTGTATATTGATCTTCTCGGGCCGTTGGCGGCGGGCAAACCGCGCCACGACTTTCCGCTAGGCGGTGAAGAAGACCGCTGTCGCTATGCGCTGGAACGGGCAGGCGAAGGGCGGAATGTCGCGCTGGTCTGTTCGGGGGACGCAGGCATATATGCGATGGCGGCGCTGGTGTTCGAACTGCTGGACCGGGGACCGGATCAGTTGGGGGTGTCGGATGCGGCGCGCCGGGTCGAGGTCGTGTGTTCCCCCGGCGTGTCCGCCCTGCAGGGGGCGGCGGCCCGTGCCGGGGCGCCGCTTGGGCACGATTTCTGCACGATTTCCTTGTCCGACCTGTTGACGCCACGGGCGGACATCCTGCGGCGGTTACAGGCGGCGGCGATGGGCGACTTTGTCATCGCGTTCTACAACCCGGTGTCAAAAACCCGGCGGACCCTGCTGGCACAGGCGCGGGACATCCTGTTGCAACACCGCCCGGCAGACACGCCCGTGATGCTGGCGTCCAACCTTGGGCGGCCCACGGAAATGGTGCGCTACCGGCGCTTGGACGAATTGCAGGTGGACGAGGTGGACATGCTCACCGTCGTTCTGGTGGGGTCGTCCAACACCCGGCTGGCGCAATTGGGCACCGGACCCCGCATGTTCACCCCGCGCGGCTATGCCCGGCGGATCGACGGCGACCTGCACGGCGTGGGCAACCGGCACATCGAAACGGAGACAACGACATGACCGTCTATTTCATCGGTGCGGGGCCGGGCGACCCCGAACTTCTGACGATCAAGGCCGCGCGGATCATCGGGGAATGTCCTGTGTGCCTCTATGCCGGGTCGCTGGTTCCCGCCGAAGTCGTTGCCTGCGCCCCCGCCAACGCGCGGGTTCTGGACACGGCGTCCATGACGCTGGACGACACGCACGGCGAAATTCTGGCCGCCCACGCGCGGGGGCAAAACGTGGCGCGGGTCCATTCGGGGGATCCGTCGCTTTATGGGGCCATCGCCGAACAGATCCGCAGGCTCAAGACGGACGGGATCGACTATCAGATCATTCCGGGTGTGCCGGCCTATACGGCGGCAGCGGCGGCGCTGGGTCAGGAATTGACGATCCCAGAGGTCGCGCAGTCGATCATCCTGACCCGGATGTCGATGAAATCAACGTCCATGCCTGCAGGGGAAACGCTCGACAACTTCGGGCGGACCGGGGCCACGCTCGCCATCCATCTGGGCATCCGGGCGCTGCGCGAGATTGAACGGCAACTGGCCCCGCATTATGGCGCCGATTGCCCCGTCGCGGTGATTTACCGGGTCGGCTGGCCCGATCAACAGGTGCTGCGCGGCACCCTGTCGGACATCCACGCCAAGGTCCGCGCGGCCAAGATCACCCGCACCGCGTTGATTCTTGTGGGGCCCGCCTTGGCCGATCAAAACGGCTTTCCCGATTCGGCGCTCTATGACGCGACCAAGCCCCACGTCCTGCGGCCCAAGGTCGTAACACCGGAAAAAGTGGGATAATCTAGGCACAACAGGCAATTACCGACCGGTCCTGTACGAGGTTAACTTGATTTTGACAAACTCCGCGCCATCCTGAAGGTCAGGGGACGGAGAGAGACGATGTCAGATTACCTACCAGAGGCGGTTCGCAAAGGACTGGAAGACGCGCGGCGGGCGGCGTCGCGGCGGTCGTCGCGGCTGTGCATTCATGACGGTGACAAGGTCCACCGGGTCCTGCGGATGTGGCAGGGCGGCTTCGCGCTTGATGCGGAAAACGCCCCGCACTTGCGCGGCCATGTGGATCTTTATGACGGGATGCGCCACCTCTATCAGTGTCTTGTGGTCGCCAGCGCACAGGATGCGGGCGAAATGATCTATGAATTCAAATGGCACACGCCCGTCGCGGACCACCCCGCGCTGGATTTCGAACAAGACAGCGATGAACCTGTGGCCCTGATCGGGTCGCGCTGACCCGCTCATCCCGGCCTACTGCAAATCGGCAAACGCGGCCTGTATCCGCTGCACGGCCTCCACCACTTGCGCGCGGGGCGCGGCAAAGTTGAACCGCAGCCAAGTCTCGCCCCCGGTGCCAAAGGTCGGGCCGTGATTGGCGGCAATCCGGGCGCCTTTTTGAATACGGTCGGTGAATTCGGTGCGGGTCATGCCGGTGCCTGCAAAATTGACCCACGCAAGGTATGTGGACTCCAGCGGCATGGAGGCCAAACCGGGGATCGCGTTGATCCCCGCGTCAAACACCTTGCGGTTGCCATCCAGATATAGGCGCAATTCATCCACCCACGCGGCCCCGTCGGGGGAATAGGCGGCGGTGGCCATGAACAGGCCGAATGAATTGGGCGAGATACCCATCGCCGCCATCCGCGCGGCAAACACGGCGCGCAAATCGGGATCGGCAATGATGACATTGCCCACATGTGCGCCGGCAATATTGAACGTCTTGGTGGTGGCGGTCATCATCACCAACCGGTCGGTGATCCCGTCGATATGGGCCATGGGGGTATGCACCACGCCGGGCATGGTCAGGTCGTGGTGTATCTCGTCCGACACCAGCACCAGATCGTGCCGCTTGGCAAAGGCGGCGACGGCCATCAACTCGCCCTTGGTCCACACACGGCCCCCCGGATTGTGCGGGGAACACAGGATGACCATGCGTTCATGGCCCTTCATCTGGGCGTCATAGGCGGCGAAATCCATTTCATACCGGCCATTCACATTGACCAGCGGACATTCGACGACCTCGCGCCCGGCGGCGGCAATGACGCGGGCAAAGGCGTGATAAACCGGGGTAAACAGGACGACACCATTGCCCGGCGCGGTAAAGGCATCGACGCACATCGCAGCCCCGTTCACCAAACCATGAGTGGTGAAAATCCAGCTTGGGTCGACCTTCCAGCCGTGGCGATGTTCCATCCACCAGCGGATCGCGCCGGTATACCGGCTGTCGTCGCCGAAATAGCCATAGATGCCGTGGTCGGCCATATCACGGATGGCCTTCTGGATGAAATCGCCCGCGCGGAACTCCATATCCGCCACCCACATCGAAATACCGTCATCGGCAGGCACGCCATACAGCTTTTCCATCATGTCCCATTTCAAGCAATGGGTGCCGCGGCGGTCAATCGGGGTGTCAAACTGCATATGTTGGTCTCCTTCACCGCGGCACGCTACCCACTTGGGCGACACGCGCAAGGGCATGTTGTGGGGAACCCGTTGCACAGGATGTTGCACCGGCGGCTGGCTTGTCCTAAACGCGCTGGCATGACCCTGCGCCCGATCCTTTTGCACCCTGACCCGCGCCTGAAAACGGTGGCGAAACCCGTGTCCGCGATTGGCACGGACATTGCCCGTCTGGCAGATGACATGCTGGAAACCATGTATGACGCACCGGGCATCGGGCTTGCCGCACCACAGGTGGGGGTGCTGTCCCGGCTTCTGGTCATGGACGCGGTCAAGGAAGAAGGGGCATCGCCCCGCCCCATGGTCCTGATCAACCCGGAAATCCTGTGGTCGTCCGAAGATCGGAGCGTCTACGACGAAGGCTGCCTGTCGATCCCCGAACACTACGCCGAGGTGGAACGCCCCGCCGAGGTCCGCATCCGCTGGACCGGGCTGGACGGCAAACTGGCCGAAGAACACTTCAAGGGGCTATGGGCGACCTGCGTGCAGCACGAAATTGACCACCTCGATGGCAAATTGTTCATCGACTACCTCAAACCGCTGCGCCGCCAGATGATCACGCGCAAGATGGCCAAACTCAAACGCGAACTGGCGCGGGGCTGATATGGCGATCCGGGACATCGTCACGGACCCTGATCCGGCGCTTCGGGTGGTGTGCAAACCGGTGACGTCATGGGGGGTCGATCTGGAACTCCTCAGTCAGGATTTGCTGGACACCATGTATGCGGCCAAGGGGCGGGGGCTGGCTGCGCCGCAAATCGGCGAAACCCTGCGGATTTTCGTGATGGATGTGCGCTGGAAAACCGGGGCACCCGAACCCGTCATCTGCATCAACCCCGAAATCACGGCCACGGCCCCCATGCTCAACGCAGGCGAAGAATCGTGCCTGTCGATCCCCGGTAAAACCTTTCGCTGCATGCGGCCCTTGTGGATCGACATGCGCTGGACCTCGCTGTCCGGGGTCGGCCAGAACTGGCGGCTCACCGGGTTCGAGGCGATCTGTGCCGCCCATGAACTCGACCACCTCAACGGGCGGTTGGTGACAGACCACGGGATGGAACTGTGACGCCCCGCCCCTTTGTGATGTGGCCAGACAAACGGCTGCGCACGGTGGCGGCCTTGGTCCCGGTCATCACCCCGGAAATCCACGCAATCTGGGCGGAAATGATTGCCGCGATGGAGGCAATGCCGGGTGTCGGCCTTGCGGCGGTGCAGTTGGGCATCCCGCTGCAACTGGCCATCGTGGATGCATCCTCCGCGCGCGGACAGGTGGTGCGCATGGCCAACCCGGTCGTGCTGCACGCCAGCATCGAACCCCGCGACCATGACGAAGCCTCGCCAAACCTGCCCGGCGTCTCCGCCAAAATCACCCGGCCCCGGGCCGTGACGGTGCGGTTCCTAAACGATCAGGGCGCGCTGGAGGACCGCGATTTCGTCGGCCTCTGGGCCACCTCCGTGCAACACCAGATCGACCATTTGCAGGGCCGGATGTATTTTGACCGGCTGTCAAAACTCAAACGCGACATGCTGCTGCGCCGCGCGGCCAAGATCGGGGCGAACGCCTGATGCGGATCGTGTTCATGGGCACGCCCGATTTTTCGGTGCCGGTGCTTCAGGCGCTGGTGGACGCGGGGCACGACATCGCTTGCGTCTACACCCAACCCCCCCGGCCTGCGGGGCGCGGCAAAAAGGATCGTCCGGGGCCGGTGCATCAACGCGCACTCGACATTGGGCTGCCGGTGCGGCACCCGGTCAATTTCAAGGGCGAACAGGATCGGGCGGATTTTTCGGCCCTCAATGCGGATATCGCGGTGGTCGTGGCTTATGGCCTGATCCTGCCGCAGGCCATTCTGGATGCGCCGGCGCGGGGGTGCCTGAACATCCACGCCTCGCTCTTGCCCCGGTGGCGGGGGGCGGCGCCAATCCATCGGGCGATCATGGCGGGCGACGTGCAAACCGGCGTCTGCATCATGCAGATGGAGGCGGGATTGGACACTGGCCCGGTCCTGTTGCGCCACACTGTCGATATCGCCCCGGACGACACCACGGGCACCTTGCACGACACCTTGTCGGCCTTGGGGGCGCGCGCGATCGTGTCGGCGCTGGCAACCCTGAATACCCTGACCCCGGTTCCGCAATCCGACATTGGCGTCGCCTACGCCACCAAGATCGACAAATCCGAAGCGCGGATAGACTGGACCGCGCCCGCACACACCGTCGCGCGCCAGATCCGGGGGCTGTCGCCATTTCCGGGCGCGTGGGGAATGATCGGGGGGGAACGGATCAAGTTTCTCAATGCACAGGTCACAGACGAAATCGGCCCCCCCGGCTCGGTTCTGCACGGGTTCACCATCGCCTGCGGCACCGGGGCGGTCGCCATCACGATACTTCAACGCGAGGGGAAACGGCCCATGCCTGCCGCCGACGCCCTGCGGGGTCTGACGCTGCCGGCCACTCTGGACTGAACGCGCCGCTATGCCTTTGGCGGGCGGGACCGATAGACCGGCAACCGCCACCCAAACCCCAGACTGCCCGCGCGCAACAAAAACGTGACCCCGGCGCACAGGCCCAACGCCTCCAACTGGCCCAATCCGGCGCGGCCCGCAATCACGGCGGCAGCGGCCCCGGCAAGGGCGGCGGTCACATACAACTCGCCTTGTTTCAAAACCAACGGCACCTCGTTGCACACCACATCGCGCATCAATCCGCCCATGCATCCGGTGGTGATGCCCATCACGATGACCACGGCCCACGTCTGATCCAGCGCCTGCGCCACGGCGACACCGGCGGGCACGGCCACGGCCAACGCCACGGCATCCAGCCACGTCAAAACGCGCAACCGGCTCTCGAACATCGGGGCGGCGAAAAACATCAGGACGGCGGCCCCCATGGCCACGGCCACAAACGCAGGCTCCGCGATCCAGAACACCGGGTTGCGGTCCAGCAACAGGTCACGGACCGTGCCCCCGCCCACCGCCGTCAGAATGGCGACAAAGGCAAATCCGACGATGTCCAACTGGGCGCGGCTGGCGACCAATGCGCCCGACAGGGCAAACACGAACACGGCGCTGAAATCCAATGCGGCCAGCAGGGTCACGGGGCGACCCGCTTGCCGGTTTTGAACGGGGCCATCCCTTGGCGGGCCAGTTCGTCGGCGCGTTCGTTTTCGGGGTGTCCCGCGTGGCCCTTGACCCATTCCCAGACCACATCATGCCGGGCAGCAGCGGCATCCAGCCGTTGCCACAACTCTGCATTCTTGACGGGTTTCTTGGCGGCGGTGCGCCAGCCATTGCGCTTCCACCCGTTGATCCATTTGGTCAACCCGTCCATCACATAGGAACTGTCGGTGACCACGGTGATCCGGGCGGGCTTTTCCAGCGTTTCCAGCGCGGTGATCGCGGCCATCAACTCCATCCGGTTGTTGGTGGTGTCTGCCTCGCCACCGCACAGCGCGCGTTCCTTGAGGACAGTGTCGCCGTCGCGGGCAATCATCAGCGTGCCCCAGCCACCGGGGCCGGGATTGCCGGAACAGGCGCCGTCGGTATAGGCAAACAGATCGGCCATCAAAATACGACCGTCAACAGGCAGGCCACGACAATAAAGGTCAATAATACACGCAAATGCATCCACCACGGCGGGGCCATGCCATTGCGCCAGAAATGCCAATCAAGGGCCAACAGGCCGACAAACCCGAAAATCAGGTTGGTGGCCATCGCCGCCGGGCCACCCGACACCATGAAAAACGCCCACAAGGCGGGGATGACGGACAGGGCATATCCGGTCGATTGCAACGCGCCTTCGCCGCGCGTGGCAAACCCCCACAACACGCCGGACATGAACGACAGGATCACGGTGCCATACCGGATCAGGATCAGATCGCCGTCCTGCGCCATAATCAACGGATACCCGCCATTTGCGGGGTCGCCCATATTGGCCCAGAACAACCCGCTGGAAATCAGCGCGCCAAACACAAACGGGATCAGACCCAACAGGCCCAGAATCAATGCAGACCGGGGAACGTCCCGCATGCTCAGGCCCGTTCCATCGCCAGACGGGCGGCCAAGGCGGCGAATATGGCGGCGAACGAACGGTTGAGCCACCGCATCGCCCGGTCAGACCGCAACAGCCAGTCCCGGACAAAGGCCGCGAAAACGCCATACACCCCAAACACGACAAACGTGATCGCCATGAACACAAGGCCAAGGGTGATCATTTCGGTTGTCGCTGTGGCCGGGTCTGATGTCAGGAACGGGGGCAGCAGGGCCAGAAAAAAAATCGACAACTTGGGGTTCAGGATGTTGATCAAGGCACCGCGCCGGGCGATGGCGAACCCGGTCTGCCGGGCCGCGTCCGCCTGCACGCTCAATGCGCCATCGGCCCGCACCATCTGCCATGCCAGATACAACAGATAGGCAACGCCCGCGACCTTGACCGCCGTGAACAACACCGCCGACGTGTGCAGCACCGCCGCAAGCCCAAGGGTCGCCGCCGCAAGGTGGGGCACGATCCCGAACGTGCACCCAACGGCAGCGGCCACCGCCGCCCGGCGTCCTTGGCCCAACCCAATGGCCAGCGTGTAAACCACCCCGGTTCCGGGGGCGAGGCATACGACAAGTGCGGTCAACAGGAACTGCAGACTTAACATCACGGACACCTTTCCGGGGGTCAGGCAGGCTCGCGCAGGATGCGCGGGACCTTGAATTCCACGTTCTCCTCGGCGGTGACGACCATCTGCACGGTCACGTCATACCGGGCGCGAACGGCGTTGATCACTTCGTCGATCAGGGCTTCGGGGGCGCTGGCCCCGGCGGTAACGCCAAGGCTGGAAATGCCCTCCAGCGCGCGCCAGTCGATGTCAGCGGCGCGCTGCACCAATTGGGAATAGGCGCATCCGGCGCGGCTGCCCACCTCGACCAGACGGCGGGAATTGGAGGAATTAGGGGCACCCACCACCAGCATGGCGTCGCACCGGGGGGCCATCGCCTTGACGGCTTCCTGACGGTTGGTGGTGGCGTAACAGATGTCTTCCTTGTGGGGGCCGACGATGGCGGGAAACCGGGCGTGCAGGGCGGCCACGATATCGGCGGTATCGTCCACCGACAGGGTGGTCTGGGTGACAAAGGCAAGGCGGGCAGGGTCGCGGACCTGCACGGCGGCAACATCGGCCACGGTTTCCACCAACAACACCTCGCCTTCGGGCAACTGGCCCATGGTGCCGATGGTTTCGGGGTGGCCGGCATGGCCGATCATGATCATCTGCAACCCGGCCTCGTGGTGGCGGGCGGCCTCGATATGGACCTTGGACACCAGCGGGCAGGTGGCATCGACATAAACCATCTCGCGGCGGGCGGCCTCGGCGGGAACGGCGCGGGGGACGCCATGCGCGGAAAAGATAACCGGGCGGTCAGGCGGGCAATCGGCCAATTCCTCGACAAACACGGCGCCTTTTGCGCGCAATCCGTCCACGACATATTTGTTATGAACAATCTCGTGGCGGACATAGACGGGGGCACCCCACTTCTCGATCGCCATTTCGACGATCTTGATGGCGCGGTCCACACCGGCACAAAACCCGCGCGGGGCGGCCAGAAACAGGGTCAGGGGTGGTTTGGCCATGAACGGCTCCTTGCGAACGCCCCACAGGTAAATCGCCAGCCCGATCAGGTCCAGCCCCGCACACCGTGAAAACGCCCGAGAAAACGAAAAGGCCGGGGTGAGTGACCCGGCCTTTTCCTTATTCTTCGCTGTCGGCCATCGCACTTTCCTGGTCCGGGCGGGGTTCGCGGGGGGGCCTGCCCACCACATCGCGCAGCTCGTCCAGCTCGATGAAATTATCGGCCTGACGGCGCAATTCATCCGCGATCATCGGCGGCTGGCTGCGGATGGTGGACACGACCGACACGCGGACGCCCTTGCGTTGCAGGGCCTCAACCAGCGGGCGAAAATCGCCATCCCCGGAAAACAGCACGATGTGATCGACATGGGGGGCAAGCTCCATCGCATCGACGGCCAATTCGATGTCCATGTTGCCCTTGACCTTACGGCGGCCCATGCTGTCGGTATATTCCTTGGCCGGTTTGGTGACCATGGAAAACCCGTTGTAGTGCAACCAATCCACCAACGGGCGGATCGGGGAATATTCGTCATTCTCCAGCAGCGCGGTATAGTAAAAGGCGCGCAACAGCTTGCCCCTACGCACGAACTCTTGTCGCAACAACTTGTAGTCGATGTCGAAACCCAGCGACTTGGCCGCCGCATACAGGTTTGATCCATCGATGAAGAGCGCGAGGCGCTCGTCCCGATAAAACATTAATGATGTCCTTCCGAATAAAGCCCCGCCTGGGTTGTCCGTGTGTGAGTGGTGAGTATAAAAAGGCGAAGCGCAGTCCAACTTAGTGAAATCAACAGGGGGGGCAAGTCAGGATGTCCTGTCCTATTGGCCAATTTGCGCTCATTGCGCAGGGTTCCAACGTAACGTCACCGGACGGGACGCCGGATATTCTCTTGCGTCGCAGCCTTGTGGCGCTGGAAAATCTGACGGGTGAAACCTTCCGCAGCAGCAGGATTTACCGCACGCCCGCGTTTCCGCCGGGGTCCGGGGCGTCCTATGCCAATGCCGTGATCGGCGGCTACACGTCGCTCGCGGCCCCCGATCTTCTGGCGTTGCTCCACCAGATCGAGGCCGATTTTGGCCGCACCCGGACCCGGCGCTGGGGGGAACGAACGCTCGATCTGGACTTGCTGGCGCTTGGGGCGGCCATTCTGCCGGACGCAGGCACACAGGCGCACTGGCAGGGTCTGGACCACGCACACCAACAAACACTGGCCCCGGACCAGTTGATCCTGCCGCATCCCCGGCTTCAGGATCGGGCATTCGTGTTGGTCCCGCTGGCAGACGTGTCACCCGATTGGGCGCATCCGGCCACCGGGCGCACAGTGGATCAGATGCTCGCGGGGCTGCCCGCATCCGACCGGGCAGGCGTCGTTTTGTGGGACGACGAACAGGCATAGGACCGATTGCGTCAAATCGCCCTGTTTTCCCTTGTCAATCCCGTTGTGCGGGCCTAAACCACAGACTTCCTGGGATTGCCCGACAAAAGTGGAGTGTGCCAATGGCCCGCGTGACCGTAGAAGATTGCGTTGACAAGGTTCCGAACCGTTTCGAACTTGTGATGCTGGCCGCCCACCGGGCGCGCGAAATCAACACCGGATCGCCCGTCACGGTCAACCGCGACAACGACAAGAACCCGGTCGTGGCGCTGCGCGAAATCGCGGATGAAACCCAATTGGCGGACGATCTGCGCGAACGCATGATCGAGGCCAACCAGACCCAGATCGAAGTCGATGAACCCGAAGAAGACGCCATGGCGCTTCTGATGGGGGCCGAAGTGGACAAACCCGCCGACGACGATATGTCCGAAGAAAAGCTGCTGCGCGCGCTGATGGAAGCACAAGGTCAGCGGTAACACGGTTGCCCGGCCCGGGCATCCCAAGGGCAGAGGCGCAAGGGACCAGATGACGACCGCCGACGATCTGATCGCACTGGTCCGCGCCTACAATCCCCGCACCAACGAAAAACTGCTGCGCGACGCCTATGACTTTGGCGCCGCGATGCATGACGGGCAATTCCGGCATTCTGGCGAACCCTACTTTTCGCACCCCGTGGCGGTTGCGGCCATTCTGGGCGAACAGCAGATGGACGATGCCACCATCGTTACCGCCTTGCTGCACGACACCATCGAAGACACCAAAGCCAGCTATCTGGAGGTCGAAAGGCGATTCGGTCACGACATCGCCGAACTGGTCGATGGCGTCACCAAACTGACCAATCTGCAACTCACCTCGGCCGAAAGCAAACAGGCGGAAAACTTCCGCAAACTGTTCATGGCGATGTCCCGCGACCTGCGGGTGATTCTCGTCAAACTGGCCGACCGTTTGCACAACATGCGCACGATCAAATCCATGCGCCCGGAAAAACAGGCGCAAAAAGCGCGCGAGACGATGGAAATTTTTGCCCCCCTTGCAGGCCGGATGGGCATGCAATGGATGCGCGAAGAACTGGAGGATCTGGCCTTTCGCGTCCTGAATTCCGAGGCGCGCAATTCGATCATCCGGCGTTTCATCACGCTGCAAAAAGAAAGCGGCGACGTGATCGAGAAAATCACCGCCGACATGCGCATCGAACTGGAAAAGGCACATCTTCAGGCCGAGGTGTCGGGCCGGGCCAAACGGCCCTATTCGATCTGGCGCAAGATGCAGGAAAAGGATCAGGGGTTCTCGCGTCTGTCCGACATCTACGGTTTCCGGATCATCTGCGCGACCGAGGCCGAATGTTACCGCATCCTTGGTGCGGTGCATCAACGCTGGCGGGCGGTGCCAGGGCGGTTCAAGGACTACATCAGCCAGCCCAAATCGAACGGCTATCGGTCGATCCACACCACCGTTTCGGGCCGGGACGGCAAACGGGTCGAGGTGCAGATCCGCACCCGCGAAATGCACGAAGTCGCCGAAACCGGGGTGGCCGCGCATTGGTCCTACAAAAACGGGGAACGGGTCGAAAACCGCTTTGCGGTTGATCCGGTGCGCTGGATTTCCTCGCTCTCGGAACGGTTCGAGGACGAAGACGATCACGATGAATTTCTCGAAGCTGTCAAACTCGAGATGTATCAGGATCAGGTATTCTGTTTCTCGCCCAAAGGGGACGTGATCAAATTGCCGCGCGGGGCCACGCCGATTGATTTTGCCTACGCGATCCACACCCGGATCGGGCATGCCTGCGTGGGGGCCAAGGTGGACGGGATGCGCGTGCCGCTGTGGACCCGGCTTAAAAACGGGCAATCGGTGGAAATCATCACCGCACAGGGGCAAACGCCGCAGGCGACATGGATCGACATCGCCGTGACGGGTCGGGCCAAAACGGCGATCCGGCGGTCGCTGCGTGAAGAAGACCGGGAACGGTTCATCAAACTGGGCGCGGAACTGGCGCGGGTGGCGTTTGAAAACGTCGGCAAAAAGGCGACGGACAAGGCCCTGCGCACGGCCGCCAAGGCGCTGGTGCTGGAGGATGAAAACGATCTTCTGGCGCGGTTGGGGTCCGCCGAACTCACCTCTCGCGAGGTGGTGCGGGCGATCTACCCCGACCTTGCCGAACGCAAAGGAAACGAGGTCGAGGCGGCGCGGGCCGTCATCGGCCTGCCCGCCGATC
>JBGSIZ010000339.1:0-9548 GCA_041742255.1 Marivivens sp.
CCTGCCCGGCCCACCGTCCGCGCGGTTCCGTCACATAGGCGGCGCTATCGCGCCGGGCACCGGGTTGCAACGTCGCGGCCAGGGCTGCGATGAAATCGGGTGTGGCAGGCATCAGCATCGGGGGGTCTCCTTTGGCCCGATCAACCACGCCACCGGGGGGCGGGTAAAGCCAAAGATCACTGGGACAGCAGCCGGGGTTCCAGAACCATGACCGTGGGCTGGTCGGGCAAGGTGTCCAGCGACACGATCAGATCGGTCCGGCCCGTCCGTTCGACCGCAAAATCCCCCTGCATCCCGGCCACAAAGGCATCCAGCGTGCGCCGATCGAACCAATGCATCGGGATGACGACAGACGACCGCAACCGCTGCAAAATCCGGATCATGGTGGGCAGGTCAACCGTCCGCCCCCCGTCCACAGCGGCCATCACCACATCCATCCGGCCAAGGGCGGCATATTGGGCCGGGGTCGGTTCGTGGTGCAAATGCCCAAGGTGGCCAATGCACAACCCTGCCACCTCGAACACGAAAATTGAATTGGCATCGGGCAAGGCCCCGGCGTCGCCGCTGCGCAGGTCGGTCGTGACGTTGCGCACCAGCATCTCGCCCAGATCAAGGTAATGATCGGCGGGTTTGCCATCGGCCTGCCACCACCCTTCCAGCGGATGGGGAATGGCAGGGTCAACGGACCGGGTGAAATGAGTGCCGTGGGCGTTGTTCATGGTCACCACATCGGGGGTGAACGCCACCGCGCCATAACGGCCCGTGAAATCGGTCATCACCGACAATCCGCCCGTGGTCTGGATCAGGAACATGGCGTGATCCACATAGGAAATCCGGACGGCCTCAGCGGGGACAGGGTCAGTATAGCTGGCCGTATGGATATAGGTCAGGCCGGGGGCGGCTCCGGCCAACGCGATGCAATGGCTGGGCGTGCGGTCCTGCGCCACGGCAACGGTGGGCCATGACAGGATCAGCAACAAGAGGGTCCAGATGCGGGTCATGGGAAACAGTTAGATCACCCGCGCCCGCCGGCACATCACGCTGTCGTGAACCGGACTATCCCACGTCCGTCTTGCCCCGGCGATCATGGCGCAAATTGGCATAGAGCACATGGTTGCGCCACCGCCCGTTGATCTGCAGATAACTCTGGGCGACGCCTTCGTATTTGTAGCCACAGCTTTCCAACAATCGGCGAGAGGGGGCGTTTTCGGGCAAACACCCGGCCTCGATCCGGCTCAAGTCCAGCGCGGTAAAGGCATAGTGGACAACGGCCACCAAGGCTTCGCGCATGTATCCTGCGCGGGAAAACGGCTCGCCGATCCAATATCCGGCGGTCCCTGCCATGGCTGGACCCCGACGGATATTGTCCAGCGTGATGGCGCCCAGCAGTTGGTTATCCTCGCGCCGGATCAGGAACAGCGGCACGGCGGTGCCGCCTGATATGGACCGCTGCGCCCAATAAACCCGGTTGGTAAAAGCGCGGCGGGTCAGGTGATCGGCGGCCCATGTGGGTTCCCATGGCGTCAGAAACGCGCGGTTGTCTTGCCGCAAGGCGGACCATGCCGGATAATCGGCATGAACAGGGGGGCGCAGGCTCAGCCGTTCGGTCTCAAGCTGGACCTTGCGCCGTCTGCCCAACATCAGGCGGCAAGCCTGTCGCGCAGGGCCTGCAATGTGGGGGCCAGATCGGCGGGACCATACAGGGCCATCGCGGTGCCGGCCCCGCCTGCGGTCTTTTCGGCAAAGGCGCGGACATCGGCGACGGTCACGGCGTCAATCTTTTCAACGGCTTCCTCGACAGTCGGGATGCGGTCCCAGATTTGCAGCATGCGGGCCAACCGTTCGGCGCGGTTGGACGGGCTTTCAAGACCCATCAACATCCCGGCCTTCATCTGGGCACGGGCACGCGCCACCTCGGCCTCGGTCATGTCGTCGGCGGCACGCTTCATCTCGTCGATGGTGACGGTGGCAAGTTCGGCAATCTGTTCGGCACTGGTGCCGGCATAGATCGTGGTCATACCGGTATCTTCATGGGCACCGGTCTGGGCGAAAATGGTATAGCACAGGCCCCGGTTCTCGCGGATTTCCTGAAACAGACGGGACGACATACCGCCACCCAAGGCGGTGGAATAAATCTGCGAGGTGAAAATCTCGGGATCGCGGAAATCCGGGCCTTCAATGGCCAGCGCGAAATGAACCTGTTCCAGCGCCTTGATCTCGCGGTGTTCGGACCCCTGCCACCGGGCAGGGACCACCGGGCGGGGGGTCAGGATGGGGGACAAATGGCCAAACATGGCCTCGGCCTGCCGGACGATAGCGTCATGGTCCACGGCACCGGCGGCGGCAAGGATCATCTGACCGGGGCCATAATGTTCGGACACAAAGGTTTGCAAATCGGCCTTGGTAAACGCGCTCACCCGTTCGGCGGGGCCAAGGATGGTGCGGCCCAACGGCTGATCGGGATAGGCGGCCTCTTGCAACCAGTCGAACACGATATCGTCGGGGGTGTCATGGGCCTGCCCGATTTCCTGCAGGATGACACCGCGCTCGGTCTCGATCTCGTCCTCGTCGAACGTGGGGTTCAACAGGATATCGCCCACGATATCCAGACCAAGGGTCACATCCTCTTGCAACACGCGGGCATAATACGCGGTGGCCTCGCGGCTGGTATAGGCGTTGATATAGCCGCCGACATCCTCGATCTCCTCGGCAATCTGCAAGGCGGTGCGGCGGGCGGTGCCCTTGAACGCCATATGTTCCAGAAAATGGGCGATGCCGTTCTGTTCAACACGTTCGTTGCGGCCACCGGCCAGAACCCAGACACCGGCAGATGCCGATTTCAGGCCGGGCATGTGTTCGGTGACGATGCGAAATCCGTTGGACAGGGTATGAAACTGAATGGTCAACGCGAACGTCGCTCCCGGATAAGAGTTGTAAGGGCGGTCAGGTCATTGGGAACCCGGGTCACCCGTTCTGGGCGTTCATACAGGTCCGCCATGCGCGGGGGAAGAGGGGGGCGCACCCCCGTCGCCTGTTCCACGGCGTCTGGAAACTTGGCCGGGTGGGCGGTGGCAAGGGTGATCATCGGAACCGGACCCAGACGGGGTTCGGCCACATGGACACCCACGGCGGAATGGGGGCACAGCAATTCGCCGGTCTGGGCAAGGGTCCGGGTGATGGTGGCCAGCGTCTCGTCCTCGGACGCGCGGCCACTGTCGAACTGGGCGCGCAACCACTCGATTGCACCTTGGCTGACGGTGAACCCGCCGTTGTCGCGCAGATCGGCCATCTGGGCGGTCACGACTGCCCCGTCGCGGCCATAGGCGTCAAACAATGCGCGTTCAAAATTCGACGACACTTGAATATCCATCGACGGGCTGATGGTCGGGGTGACGCCGTCCTTGGTCTGAACCCCGGTTTGCAGGGTGCGGTGCAGAATGTCGTTCTGGTTGGTGGCCACGACCAGACGGTCAATCGGCAAACCCATCCGCTTGGCAATGTAGCCCGCGAAAATATCGCCAAAATTGCCAGTGGGGACGGTGAACGACACCGGGCGATGCGGCGCACCTACGGTAACGGCGGCGGTAAAGTAATACACCACCTGCGCCAGAACGCGGCCCCAGTTGATGCTGTTGACCCCCGCCAGCGCAACCTCGTCGCGAAAGGCGAAATCGTTGAACATGTCCTTCAGGGCGGCCTGACAATCGTCAAAATCACCATCCATGGCAAGGGCATGCACATTGGCTTCGGTCGGGGTGGTCATCTGACGGCGCTGAACCTCGGACACGCGGCCATGCGGAAACAGGATGAACACATCAACATTGGCCAACCCGCGAAACGCCTCGATGGCGGCGGACCCGGTGTCGCCACTGGTGGCGCCCACAATCGTGATCCGCTTGCCCGACCGGGTCAGGGACGCCTGAAACATCTGACCGATGATCTGCATGGCGAAATCCTTGAACGCCAGCGTGGGACCGTGAAACAGTTCCAGCAGAAAATGGTTCGGGGCCAGTTGGACCAACGGCGCGCGGGCGGCATGGCCGAACCCGGCATAGGCGCGGTCGATCAGATCGCGGAATTCGGCATCGGCAAAGGTGTCGCCGATGAACGGGCGCATCACAGCATAGGCCACGTCCTCATACGATTGACCGGCCATCGCGGCAATCTGATCGGGGGTCAGGGTCGGAATGGTTTCGGGGACATACAGACCGCCATCGCGGGCCAGCCCGGTCATCATCGCCTCTTCGAACGTCAGGATCGGGGCCTGCCCTCGGGTCGAGATATAGCGCATCGCGGTCAATCCTTCTGGCGCGGGGTGCGGGGGTTTTGGCGCAACGTGCGGGCAATCAGAACGGCGCTCATGATCGCCCACACGGCGGCCAGCAAAAACCATGTGACAGCATAGCCTTGGTGGTCGTTCTTGATGCCCTGAATGTCAACGGGCACCGGGGTCAGACGGGGATCATATTGGGACGCGGCGCGCAACACCACCAACACCGGATCAGTGCCCAGATGGGCGGCGATCGCGGGCAGGTCGCGGGCGAACCAGATGTTGCGCTCCAGATCGGGGGCGGGGGTGGACGGGGATTTGTCATCGGGCCACAGCAGGTTGCCCTCAACCACGATGTTTGCGGTCACTGGGGGCACATCCTTGGCCTCCAGTTTCAGCAACCCCAGATCCACCAGAATCGTGCGGCCCTCGTCGGTGACAAAGGCGGACACGACGCGGTATCCGGTCCCGGCGGCGGTGCCGGACGCCAGAACATGCACCTCGGCCCCGGTGGGCGTGCCGGACAGCCGGACGGCACGGTATTCGTCCACGGCTTCGGTCGGGGTGGCAGGCAATGAAACGGGGGGGGCGGCAATCCGGTCCGAAATCTCGGTCAGGATACCCACTTTCCAGTCCAGCCGCTGCAACTGCCACACGCCCAGCCACAGCAGAACGCCCACGCCCGACAGGCCCAGAGCGAGCGGAAACAACAGGCGGCGGATCATCGGCACAGGTCCCCTTTAATGCCAAACGCGGGGGGTGTGCCCCCCCGCGCGGTCATTTCTCAACAGGCGGGGTGGGTCAAGACCCACCTTACCGCTGACCCAGACTCACTGGCCCCAAACGTAGATCGACGCGAACAGGAACAGCCAGACCACGTCCACAAAGTGCCAATACCAAGCAGCCGCCTCGAACCCGACGTGATTCTCTTGGGTAAAGTGGCCGATGTAAACGCGATACAAACACACCGCCAAAAAGATGGTGCCGATGATGACGTGGAACCCGTGGAACCCGGTCGCCATAAAAAACGACGCGCCGTAGATGTTGCCAGAAAAGCCAAAGGCGGCGTGGCTGTATTCATACGCCTGAAACGCGGTGAACACGATGCCCAGACCAATGGCAAGCCACAGGCCCTGCTTCATGTCCTCGCGGTTGTTGTCGTGGACCAAGGCATGGTGGGCCCATGTTGCGGCGGCACCCGAACACAACAGGATCAAGGTGTTGATCAACGGCAGGTGCCACGGATCAAAGGTTTCGATGCCAACGGGGGGCCACACACCGTCCACAATCGGGCTCATCTCGCCCATCGGATACAAGGCGTGCTTGAAGAAGGTCCAGAACCACGCGAGGAAAAACATCACCTCGGACATGATGAAGAAAATGAACCCATAGCGCAGGCCGATTTTGACCACAGGGGTATGGTCGCCCGTCTGGGCCTCGTGGATGACCTCGGACCACCACGCGAACATGGTATACAAAACGGCGGCCAAACCGATCAGGAACGCATAGGGGCCAGAGCCCTTCATCCACAACACCGCGCCAAACAGCATGATGAACGCGCCCACCGATCCGACCAGCGGCCAGATAGAGGGGTGCAGGATGTGGTAATCGTGGTTCTTTGCGTTGGCCATGTAAGTCGTTCCCTGGTTGTGCCTTGGGTGGCTGGTCTTAGTTGGTGTCTATGGCGGCATCAGGGGCGGTTGTCAAAGCCGCCTGTTGCTCGGTCTCGGGCAAATCAATCTGATAGAACGTATAGCCCAGCGTGATGGTGTGGACATATTTGGCATCGCGGTCGTCCACGATTGCGGCATCCACGAAAAAGCTGACAGGCATCAGAACGGTTTCACCCGGTTGCAGCACCTGTTCGGTGAAACAGAAACATTCGATCTTGTCGAAATATCCGCCAGCCTCGTAGGGGGTGACATTATAGGCGGCCTGCCCGGCAACAGGTTTGTCGGTCGGGTTGTGAGCCTCGAAAAAAGCCAGCCCGGTTTCACCGATGCGCAGGGTCATCTCGCTCTGGACGGGTTTGAACGTCCACGGCATGTCACGGTCCAGCGTGGCGTCAAACCGGACGGTGATGGTGCGGTCCAGAATGATGTCCGACCCGGCCGTGGCCACGCCCGTCTCACCGCCAAATCCGGTCACCCGGCAGAACCAGTCGTAGAACGGCACGGACGCCCACGCGAGCGAGGCCATCAGAACAACAACGCCCACGGTCTGGGCAAGGGTCTTGTCCTTGCCCTCGATCGTTTTGCCGAAAATCTTCACTGGGACACCTCTGGCGTTGCGGGCGCGGCCAAGGTTGGGGCTGGCTCGATCTGCGGGCGGGCCACATGGTCGAAACTCTCGAACTTGCGGGCATCGCCCAACTGCAACACCTTCACCACAGTCAGACCAAACACGATGGCGACAAAGCCGATCAACAACAGGCCCACGCCCATGTTGCGGTTCTTGCGGCGGTCATGCAGGGCATGTTCAACCTTGATTGGCATCGGTCAGCCTCCCCAGCCCAGAACGGGCACAAATGCGGGCATCACGGGGGCAAACACCACCTCGGCCAACAAGGCCGTGAAATGCCCGAACAAATAATACAACGACACCTTGAACACGCGCTTTTCAACGGCGTATTTGTCGGCCTCGGCGACAGCCTCGTCACGGCGCCACAGGTCATATGCACCTTTAAGGAACCACCCGTTCAGCACAATCGCCGTGGTCAAGTAAATCGGCCCGCCGATGGACGTGAACGCGATCCCGACGGCCACAGGCACCAGCAGCAGGGTATACACCAGCACATGATTGCGGGTCACCCGGCGGCCATGGGTTTCGGTCAGCATCGGCACCTTGGCGTCGCCGTAGTCGGTTTTGACAAACAGGGCGAGCGCCCAGAAATGCGGCGGCGTCCACATAAAGATGAGGGCGAACATCAACACGCTCTCGATGGTGACGGTGCCGGTTGCCACAGCCCATCCGATCATCGGGGGAAACGCGCCAGCGGCCCCGCCTATGACGATATTCTGCGGTGTCGCCCGTTTCAGCCACATGGAATACACGACAGCGTAGAAAAAGATGGTGAAGGCCAGCAGCCCGGCAGCCAGCCAATTCGTGGCCAAGGCCAGCAACACAATCGAAAACGCCGACAGCGTCAGGCCAAGACCCAACGCCTCGCCCGGCTGCACCCGGCCCGACGGGATCGGGCGGCTGGCGGTGCGGCGCATCATGGCGTCAATGTCGGCGTCCCACCACATGTTCAGGGCACCCGACGCGCCCGCACCCACCGCGATGCACAGGATGGCGACAAAGCCGATAAACGGATGCACGGGAACCGGGGCCACCAACAACCCGACGAACGCCGTGAACACCACCAGCGACATCACGCGCGGCTTGAGCAGGGCAAAGTAATCACCCAATTCGGTGTCGCGGGTGGGCGTGTCTTGCAGGCTCAGATCGGTCATACGCTCTTTCCGGTGGGGTGGGTCAAGACCCACCTTACCAGATGGGTCCCGTCACTAGACATGGGGCCGGCCCAAAGGAGGCGAGGACGCAACGCGCGCCCCCAGCCTTGGATCAGACGCCGTTCTCGACCTTGGCGGCAGCCAACCATTCGGCATAGGCGGCCTCGCTCACCACCTTGACGGTGATGGGCATATAGGCGTGGTCCTTGCCGCACAGTTCCGAACACTGGCCAAAGTAAATGCCTTCCTGTTCGGCCTTGAACCACAACTGGGCCAACCGTCCGGGGACGCCGTCTTGCTTCACGCCAAAGGCGGGGATGGTCCAGGAATGGATCACGTCGGCGGCGGTCACGGTCATCACGATGGTCTTGCCCACGGGCACCACGACCGATGTATCGGTGGCCAGCTTGAATTCGGCATCGGAATACCCGGCTTCTTGCAACTGTGCGCTGATCTCGGGGTTCAGGTTGCCTTCGCCGTAACCGATCATGAAACTGTCGAACCGGACGGCTTCGTCACTGTATTCATAGGTCCAATACCACTGGTTGCCGATCACCTTGATATTGATATCAGCCTGCGGAATTTCCTGTTGCTTGAACAAGATGGGCAGGGAAAACGCGCCGATGAACACCAGAATGACGATCGGCACCACGGTCCATGCGACTTCGAGCGGGGAATTGTGGGTAAAGGTCATGGGGGTCGGGTTTGCGCGCTTGCTGAACCGCAAGGCCACAAAGGCCAGAAGGCCAGTGACGAACAAAGTGATCGCCGTGATGATGATCAGGATCATGTGATCCAGCCACTGAATATCGCGGGCCAGTTCGGTCGCGGCGGGCTGGAACCCCATCAGACCGTCGGTGGGGGCACCGATGATTTGCAGGTCCTGTGTCACGGCCTGCGCCCCGGCAGACGTGCCAAGCGCAATCGTTGCAGCAACAAATGCCAGTGTGGTGGCGATATTGGTCAGTCGCATATCATACCCTGTTCTAGTGACGCGGCGCGGGGCCGTTCAGCGGACGACGGAGGCAGCGGCACCCGGAATCCCGTTGTATCTGGCACCGCATGTCCCATATCCTGTGACACAACTCAAGAACCCCGATTGCGTCAAAGGGACGCTTTTGCCCCTGCCCTGCGAAACTTGCGGCACTCTGTCCTCCGTCCCGACCCCCCTCACCCCGTTTTCCTTCCCGCTATGCGAGGCCCCATGACCACAGCCCCCTTTCGCCCCTTCGACACCGCACTGGACCAGACCCGGGCGCTCGCGCTCTTGCAGGACGCGACGCAGGGCGCGGATGACGGGGAACTTTTCCTTGAACGGCGGCGGTCGGAATCGCTGGTGTTCGATGATGGACGGATCAAAACGGCCAGCTTTGACGCCGCCGAAGGGTTCGGTTTGCGAGCGGTGCGGGGGGAAACGGCAGGCTACGCCCATTCCACCACCATCGACGAACACAGCCTGAAACGGGCGGTAGGCACGGCGCGGCTGGCGGTCGGGGACGGCGGCGGCACGCTGGCGGACGGACCACGGGCCACCAACCGCAAACTTTATTCTGACGACGACCCGATGGAGCAGGCAACATTTTCGGCCAAGATCGACATTCTGGCCGAAATTGACGGCTTTGCCCGGTCCCTTGATCCCCGCGTGGTGCAGGTGTCGGCCTCGCTCGGGGCGTCGTTGCAAGAGGTGTTCATCCTGCGGCCGGACGGGGCGCTGGTGTCGGACATCCGGCCAATGTCGCGGCTTGGGGTGTCGGTGATCGTGGAACAGAACGGGCGGCGCGAATCCGGGAACGCGGGCAGCGGCGGACGGGCCAGCCTGATCG
>JBGSIZ010000340.1:0-10694 GCA_041742255.1 Marivivens sp.
CTTTTTCAACATGCCCGTCGGCGTCCCCTGACCGGAAAACCGGTTGTCGGTCCCCGGCGCGAACAGCCGTTCGATGGCCGTATCGGGCAGAAACGCCGCCGACATTGCACCGATACAGGCATGCACCATCGACACCCAGCCCGCTGCCCCGCTGTGGTAGGTGATCGCGTCGATCAGCTCCAGCCCTTGGGTCGGCGACAACTGCGCCCCGCCAATGGATTCAGTCGCAAAGATGTGGGACATCCGCAGTGGTTTAAGCGCCTCGAAGGTCGCGTCGTTGAGCGCGCCTTTTTCCTCGTTCGCTTCGGCGTTTTCCTCCAGAACCGGGCCGATCGCCTGTATTTGGGCCAACAGACCCGTGATGTCGGCCTTGGTGCCCCAGTAGGAGGAATGATCGCGGATGGGTTTGTTCATGTCGGCAACTCCTTTTGCTTGGTTTTCCGGAATGGTCAGGCGCGCATCCGGGGTTTGATCCCGGCGAGCGAAATTTCGGACGATCCGATGGACAGTTTCATGATCTCGGCCTGATCCTGCTTTTGGGCGGCGGGGTCGGACCGTTCCCACATGCCTTTCATCATCGAGGCGAAGGGCGATGACACTTCGAGGAATTCCTTGCGGCGGTCTGCCGTGTAGGCCCCGAATTCTGTCATGTAATCAGCACCTTGCTGAACCGCCTCAACCGCATTCAGCAATCGGTCCACATCCATGATGCCCCCCGTCAGGCCGCGCCCGCCGCAGGGATTGCAGATGTGGGCGGCGTCGCCTGCCAGCATCACGCGGCCGACGTTGTAGGTGGGGCAGGTGCGTTCGTGGACGCGGTAGGGGGCCCAGGATTGGATTTCATAGGCCCCGTCATCGGGCAGGATCCGTTTGTAGTGGTAGTTGTGAATCCGGTCCTCCAGCGCCTCTAGAGACAGGTCCGGATCATCGGGGAAGGTCACGCGCCACAGCCCGCCTTTGTCATTGTTGATCTTTGCCACCAGCCCCCAATGCGGGCCGGAACAGATCATGTGGACATTGGCCCAGCCCCGCGCGTTGAAGTCATAATAGACGTTGGTTGCCACGAACCGTTCGGGCCATGTGTGCCCTTCAAACTCCAGCCCCAGCAATTTGCGCGTGGTCGAGGTGCCCCCGTCGCACCCGATGGCAAAGCCCGCCCGCAGGTCCACATCCCCGTCCGGCGTGGTCACGGTCAGCGTGACGTGATTGGCACCTTGGGTTAACGCCTTGAGTTTGCAGTTAAATCTGACCTCGGTTCCGGGCAGCGCAAGCAGCGCATCCATCGCGATCTGGCCCAGCGCCTCTTGGCCGAATTGCAGGTTTTCGGGATGGGTCCGTTCCGGTTCGGCCTTCATCGTGTCGATGGTCACAACCAGATCGTCGTTGGGCCAGACAAAGTTGATGTGCCGATTGTGGACCGCGATGGCCTTGGCGGCGTCCAGCACCCCCAGACGGTCCATAAGGATCAGCGTGGGATCGGTGTAGGTCATGGCGCGGGGGCTGTCGTTGAGGCCGGCGGCGGCCTCGATCACCAGCACAGACGCGCCGGCGCGGGCGATGCCTAGCGCGGTCAAAAGGCCCACGGGGCCCGCGCCGATGACGATGTAGTCTGCGATCTTTTCCATCTGATCCTCCTGTCGGGAACTGGTCAAATTCGGATAGGTTTTCCGTCGGTATTGCGTCGGTGTCATTTTTCCAGAAATTCGGTGAGCACGGCGACCGTGGCCGGGTCTTCCTGAAACACGAAATGGCCGATGCCGGGCATGATATGGGTGCGCGCGTTGGGGATGCTGGCCGCCCAGATCGGGGCCTGTGACGCGGGCACCATGCGGTCAAGTTCGCCCCACAAAACCAGCGTTTCGTTCGGGATGCGTTTGATCCAGCGCCCAAGGTTGGGGTGCCCCATCCCGTGCACCTGAAGAATGTGGCCCAGCGCCACCCCTTCGCGCGCCCGGTCCGCCCCGAATTGTTCGGGCGGCACACAGTCCGACCCGCCCGGAAAATACCGCAGCGCCACGGTCACGTCATGCGACAGATACCCCGGCAAGTCCTGCGGCGGGATCGTGGACAGGTCCGCCGCCGGATGATCCGGATGGTTCAACCCGGCCGGCGCGATCAACGCCAGTTTGCCAAACCGCCCCCCTGCCACCACCGCGATTTCGGACGCCATCCAGCCGCCCATCGAATGGCCCACCAGATGCGGGCGATCCAGACCCATGGCATCCATCAGGTTCAGGGTATGCACCACGATGTCCTGCATACCCACGATATGGGGTGCTGCCCCGCTTTGGCCGAAACCGGGGTGATAGGGCAGATAGACCCGGAATCGGTCCGCCAACCCCGCCGCCCATGCGAACCCTTCCAACGTGGCCGCCCCGTGCAGGCACACAACCGCCGGACCGTGGCCGATGGCCATGACCACCGTGTCAACGCCGTCGATGGTAAAGCGGAGGGTTTCAAAGTCTGCCATTGTCGTCTCCTGTGATGTCATGACCGATCACGCATGGGGCGTGATCAGCACCTTGCATTGCGTGGTCCGGCGTTTGAGCGCCTCGAAACTGTCGGGCACGTCTGCCAGCCCGATCCGGTCCGTGATGAGCGATTGCGGCCGGAACCCGCCGCCCGATAGCGCGTCAATCGCCGCAGAAAATTCATGCATCGAAAAGAATACGGACATGACGATGGACACCTCTTTGGAGATCGCCCGGAACGCGTCCCATTCGTCCCCGCCCACGCACAGGCCCACGCCCACAACCGTGCCGTGGACCCGCACAAGGCTGATGGCAAAGTCGATCAGCCCCCGTTTGCCCACACATTCGAACACGATGTCAGGCGGGCCGCCGATCATGTCGGCCACGTCGGAGCCCAGACCGGGGCCGGAAATGGCGAACCCGGTCGCCCCCATGGCCGCCGCCCGGTCCCGTTGATGGGTCGTAAGGTCGGCCACGATGACCGCCCCTGCCCCCATCCGCCGCGCCCAGAACGCCACCGTCAACCCGATCGGCCCCGCCCCAAGGATCAGAACCCGGTCCCCCGGTTTCATCCCCGACCGCGTGATGCAGTGCATCCCCACCGCCAAAGGTTCGGCCAGCGCCCCGTCCTCGGTCGCCACATCCGGTGGCAAGACCCGGCATTGCCGCGCCGCCACCGCCGTGAGGTCCGCATAGCCCCCGCCGATCAGCCGCATGTGGGCACACCACGCCGGATTGCCAGACAGACAGGGCGCACAGATGCCGCAACCCCACATCGGTGCCACCGCGACCCGGTCCCCGAGCGCCAGCCCCGTCACATCCGCCCCGCGTGCCACAACCGTGCCCGCAAACTCATGCCCCAGAACGGTTCCTTGGCCGATGCCGAATGTCACCGGATCCTCGGATATGTGCAGGTCAGACCCGCAGATGCCGCAGGCCGCGATTTGCAACACGACCTCGTCCCGCGCCGGGGTCGGGTCCGCCAGCGTATCAATCCGCAAGGGATGCCCGGCGTGGTCAAAAAGCGCGGCTTTCATCCCGTCACCCCTTTGCGTCCAGAAGTCTGCGCCGGGTCGGGAACCATGGTGCATCGACCACCTTGCAGATCATGCCCCAGATGCCTCCCCGCGCAAACAGCGCCATGAACAGCGTCAGAAGCCCCAGAACCACCAGATAGGCCGCCCCGTAATCCCCGAACCAGCGGTCTGCGAAAAAGTAGATCAGCGCCCCGATCAGCACCCCTTCGATGCTGCCGATCCCGCCCACCATCACGATAAAGATCGCGATATTGGCCCAGTTGGCGTCAAAGGCCGACGGCGGCGTGATCCGCAGTTGCGCCATGAAATAAATCGCCCCCGCCAGACCCGTGCCCACCGCCGCCGCCACAAAGATCAGGAACCGCAAGCGGTTGACGTTGACCCCTTGGCTGGCGGCCGCCACCGGGTTGTCCCGCATCGCGGTGAGCGCCAGACCGTAGCGCGACCGCAGCAACCAATAGCTGCCCCCGACCGTCACCAGCAGCATGAACGCGCACAACAGCGACACCCCGATCGCCCGTTGTTCGGCGGAGTAGTCGGTCATCACCCGCAGGCTCATGCCCGCGCCAGAGTTGACATAGGGAAACACGGAAAAGCCCAGCCGCATGACCTCGGCCACGACCCATGTGCCGATGGCGAAATAAGGACCGTCCAGCCGGTGCAACAGCGCATAAGTCGGCACCGCCACAATCGCCGGCGCAATCAGGCACAGCACCACCGCCACGAACGGGTTTACCCCAAGGTTTTGTGCCAACACGAACATCATGTAGGCCGCAACCCCGACGAACGCCTGTTGCCCGACCGACACCAGCCCCGCATAGCCCGCAAGCAGGTTCCACATCTGCGCCACCGCGATAAAGCAGCACAGCCGCACCACGTCCCGGATCAACCCCTGTGACGCCCAAAGCGGCATGGTGGCGATCCCTACGATGATCAAAATGCCCAGTGTCAGCGCGATCCGCCCCGACGCCGTTTGCCGTTGCACCCGCACGGCTGGATAGACTGTGGTTTGGGTCATGATGTCATTTCTTTCCCAAGATGCCCTGAGGGCGGACGGCCAGAACAATCAGGAACACAAGATGCCCCGCGAGAATCCCAAAGCCGGGGTCGATCCGGAACCCGATGGATTGGCTGATGCCCAGCACCATCGCCCCCAGAAACGCCCCCCAGATGGACCCCATGCCGCCGATGATCACGGCCTCGAACGCATAGATAAGCTGGAACGGCCCATCAGAGGGCGACACGGTGGATCGCAGGCTTTGGAACACTGCCGCAAACCCGAGGATGGCCACTGCGATGGCCGTGGCCCCCGCGTAGACCGATTTGGGATTGACCCCTGTCAGTGCTGCCGCCTCGACATCGGACGATGACGCCCGCAGCGCCCGCCCAAACCGGGTGAACCGCAGGATCGCATCCAACCCGCCCGTCAACACCGTCGCCGTCACCAGCACGATCAACGGCAAAACCCCGACAAAGAGCGGCCCCAACTGGAACGACGCCTGTTCGATGCCGCCCCCCGGAAGCGACCGGGTGTCTGCCGACCAGACCTCCAGCATCAGGTTCTGGAGCGCCACCGACAGCCCGAAGGTCGCAATCAGCGATGGCAGGGGGTCATCCCCCACGACCCGGTTCAGGATCGCCCGTTGCAGCGCCCAGCCCAGAAAACCGCCGATCAGCACCAGCAACACAAGAACCGACCACGGACCCAGCGCATAGGACGATGCAAGGCTGATCCCGATCAGCGCCAGCAGCACCATCAGGTCGCCGTGCGTGATATTCACGATCCGCATGACCCCGAACATCAACGCCATACCCAGCGCGTATTGCGCAAAAAGCCCGCCCAGCAAGATCCCCTGCACCAATCCGTCAAGCCAATGCATGGGAGCCTCCGAAATAGGCATCGGAAATGGCGTCTCGCGTGATGTCGGCCGAATTGCCCGACAGCGTGACCCGCCCTTCGAGCATGCAATAGAGCCGATTGGACGCCGACCGCGCGAGGCTGACATCCTGTTCCACCAGAATGATCGCGGTGCCCGCCGCCGAAATGGAGGGCAGTGCCGCATAGATTTCCTTGACCACCTTGGGCGCGAGGCCAAGGCTGATTTCATCGCACAGCAGGATGCGCGGCTGGTTCAACAAGGCCCGCCCGATGGCGACCATCTGTTGTTGCCCGCCAGACAGGCTTTCAACCGGGACTTTGCGTTTTTCCTGCAGGATCGGGAACAGCGCGAACACCCGTGCCAGCGTCCAGCCGTTGGGTTGCATCGGCCCCGCGTGATCGATGGCGACCCGCAGGTTATCCTCGACCGACATGCCTGCAAACAGGCGGCGGCCTTCGGGGACGATGGCAACACCGCGCCCGACCATTTTGTGCGGGGCGGACCCGCCCACCGGGACGCCGTCCAGCCGCACCATGTCGCGCCCGACCGAAATCAGGCCCATGATGGATTTGAGCAACGTCGATTTGCCCGCCCCGTTGGCACCGATCAACGACACAACCTCGCCCGCATTTAGGGTGATATCCACCCCGTGCAGCGCCTGAAACAGCCCGTATCGGGCCACCAGACCCGTGGTGGACAACAATGGTTCGGTCATGCGTCGATCCCCATGTAGACCCGTTTGACCTCGGGGTCGTTGATGACGTCTTGCGGCAATCCATCGGCGATTTTCTCGCCGAAATTCAGCACCATAATGCGGTCTGCCACGGCCAGAAGCGCGTACAGGACGTGTTCGATCCAGACGATGGTGATGCCCCGGTCCCGGATGCGCCGGATCAACGCAACCAGCGCGCGGCCTTCGTCATCGGTGAGACCGCCCGCGATTTCGTCCAGCAACAACAGCTTGGGCGAACTGGCCATTGCCCGCGCCAGTTCCAGCCGTTTGCGATCCAGAAGCGTGAGCGACCCCGCCATCTTGTTCGCCTGTCCCGCCAGTTCACAATCCGCAAGGATAGAGGCACACAGCGCATAGCTGTCCGCCTCGGATTTGCCGCCGCCGAAGGTCGCGGCGACCAGCAGGTTTTCAAACGTGGTCATGCCGCCGTAGGGGCGCGGTATCTGGTAGGTGCGCCCGATCCCCATCTGACAGCGCCGATAGGGTTTTTCCCCGGTCAGGCGGTGGCCGTCAAACATCAGATCGCCGTCATCGCTGCGCAAATCCCCGCTGATCAGGTTAAACAGGGTCGTTTTGCCAGCTCCGTTGGGGCCAAGAATTCCCAGCACCTCGCCCTTGCGGACGTCAAAATTGACATCGCGCAAGACGCGGACGGCGCCAAACGCCTTGCCCAGACCAGTGGCCTGCAGCAACAGCGGGTGTTCCATTGGCGCCGTCCCTTGTGTCATTGTCAGATGGCCCAGGGCAGCGGCTTCATCGCCGCTTCGGGTTCGAACAGATCGTTGACGGTGTTATCCACGATCTTGAGGTCATAGGGCCATGTGTCGCCCGTCACCCACTGGCCGCCAAAGATCGGCGTCGTGGAGACGTTCGGATGCGGCCCGTTGGCAAAGTTGACGTTGCCGATGAGCGTATCAAGGTTGGTGGCGACCATGGCATCCCGGTTCGCGGTCCGGTCCAGCGGGTTGGTGGACCGTTTGAGGATGTCCAGAACGACCTCCCAGATGGCGTGGCTGTAGCCAAGCGGCTGCGTCCACTGGCGGCCTGTTTCGGCCTCCCATTCGTCGGCGATGTCCCGGCTGACCTGTCCGGTCAGCGTGGATTGGAACGGGAAGGCCGGGGTCCACCAGACCTCGGACGACATGCCGTCGCCCAAGGGGCCCAGTGCCTCGATCCCGCCGGGGAACAGGAGTGCGGCGGCCACGGTCATGGCCTTGGGTTTATAGCCCTGTTGCGCGCACTGGTTCACGAAGGTCTTGAAATCGTCGGGATAGGTGATGCCCCCGATGATCTCGCAGCCCGCGTCCTTGAACGCCGTGATCTGGGCGGTGTAGTCGTTGGTGCGCGGTTGGAAAAAGCCCGGCACGGTGACCTCGTAGCCCGCAGCGATGGTGGGCACGGGCAGGCCATAGTCGTTGTTGCCCCATGTTTCGCCGTCGGCGTTCTGCGGGAACAGCATCCCCACCTTCTTGTTGGTTTCGATCGAGTCCCACAGGCCCACAAAGGTATTGAGCGCCTCGTCCAGACCCCAGAAGAAGTGGTTGGTCCACTGGAACGGCTTTTCACCGCCTCCGCGCGGAAAGATCACCGCCTGCCACGGCGCACCGGTGGAAATGCACGGACATTCATAGAGTTCGGCCTGATCGGCGACCGGGCTGACGGTGTCTGTGGTCGAGGCCGGAACGATGATGTGCACCTCGTCGTTCAGGATCAGGTCGCCCGCCACCTCGGCAGACCGGTTCGGATCGGACTGGCCATCCTTGACGATGATTTCCACGTCATAGGTCCCGGTCGAGGTTTCCAACCCGTTGGCCAGAAGCGCGCGGATTTTCTCGACCGCAAAGCCGTCCGTTTCGCCAAAGAGGGCGAGCGGGCCGGTGGCCGGGGTCACAAAGCCGATCTTGATCGTGCCAACGCTTTGGGCGCGGGCCACCATCGGCGTTGCGAGTGCGGCAGCCCCGACGCCGATGCCTTGCAGAACGGCGCGGCGCGAGGGGGTAGCGAACAGGTTCTTGCGAGCAGTCATGGTATCCTCCCTTGGATGCTTGTGTGTCGTGGTGGTGGTAATCTGCGGGGGTCGTGTGCGGGGGGTGGCTCCTCCTCCTCCCCCCGCCGCAAAAATCACGGGGTGCGGGTCACGTCATGCGGTGCAACGACCCGCCGTCGATGACAAAGGCAGCCCCCGTCACATAGGACGAACAAGGCGCGGCAAGGTAGAGCGCCAGCCCCTTGATATCTTCGGGGTCACCGATCCGGCCAATCAGGGACTGTTCCTCGAACGCCTTGCGGTCGGCCGGAATTTTCAGCCGGCCGCCTGCGATATTCGTCATGAACGGTCCCGGATTGATTGAATTTATCAAAATACCATATGCACCAAGCTCCATCGCCATGTGCCGGACAAAGTGATCCACCCCGGCCTTGGCGGGCATATAGGACGTGCCCACGATGCTTTCGTTGATCATCGCGGCGATGGACGAGGTGACGATGATCCGCCCGCCGCCCATGGGTTTCATGTGCCGCACCGCGTGTTTGACCGTGGTGTAGACCGAGGTGAGGTTGAGTTCGATACCCCGGTCCCATTGGTCATCGGGGATGTTTTCGATCGCGCCATCCGGGTTACGGTCGCCGTCGGCGGTCATGACACCGGGGCCGGGGTCGATGCCCGCGTTGGCGAACACGACGTCGATCTGGCCGTGCCGCTGCGCCACTGCGTCAAACCCGCGCGCCATCGCCGGGCGGTCGGACACGTCAATGATCTGCCCCCATGCGTCGCCGCCTGCCGCCGTAATCTCGGCCACGACGGCGTTGAGCATGTCGGCATTGATGTCAAAGATGCAGACCCGCGCGCCATTTTCGGCCATCACCTGTGCATAGGCCCGGCCCAGACCGCTGGCCCCACCGGTGACGATCACCGACTTGCCCGTCACACCGAACATTTGTTGCAGCGTTGCCATCCTGCCTCCCCGCATGATGATCCCGACGTTGACCGGACGAAATTCTACCCTGTCCGACCGGCGCAGATGTTCTGCGGCCCGTCGGCCCTGTTCGCGCCGAAACCAAAACTAAGTTGCACAACACCGGGCTCCCTCCCGGTGGTAACGCCCATACTAGACTGCTGGGGCGCGCCCTCTGTCAAATCCGGGTCGCAAGAATGTTTCGCGAGTGCGCGGCAAAGAGATTAATCTGTTGCTTTGTTTACTAAAACCCCTTGGGAGCGGTTACAATTCTGTGACGTGACGCCGACCGGATTAGATTATTTCATTAAGTTGAGTTGACGATTTGATAAATAATTCGCCTTGATTACGGGTAAAATCCCCGTTCGTTTTCTACACACTTGCCAACGGAGCCGCCCGATGAAGACCGTGTTCGAATCATCCGCCCTGCTGGACCGGGGCGGCAAGCCGACCGTGCGGGAATTGTTGTCCAGCATGGTGTTCAACCCGGTGGATGGCACCATCCGCCTGAACAACGACCGATTGGTGATGCAGCGCGCCGCCGTCGGCGTCGAATTGCGCCGCGAATTGGTCCGCGTTTTCGGCCCGGACGAGGCCCGCGTGTTCCTGATCCGGTTGGGGTTCCTGTGCGGGCAGGCCGATGCCCGGTTCGTCCGCGCGTCATGGCCCAACCTGAACATCGGCGATGCCTTCACCGCAGGCACCCGGTTGCACATGTTCAGCGGGGTTGTCCGGGTCGAAACCGTCCACAACGATTTCGATTTCCGCAAGAAACGGTTTTCCGGCGAATTTCTGTGGCACGACAGCGTGGAAGCGGGCGATGATCGCCGCAAACAACAGATGGGCGGGGGGTCGGCCTGTTGGACCCAGACCGGCTATGCCTCTGGATATGCGAGCGAATTTTTCGATACCTTGATCGTCTACAAGGAGATTTCCTGTGCCGCCGACGGCCACAAACATTGCCGCGTGGTGGGCAAACCCGCCGAGGTCTGGGGCCTGCAAGACCCCGATGTGATCCTGTTTCGGGACCGCATTGCGGGCAGCAAGGGTGCGCCCGTTGCCCTGCCCCTGCCAGTGCACAAGACCGAGCCGGATCTAAACCCGCTGGATGATATTCTGCTGGCCCCCGTCCGTGCCCGGCTGGATCAGTTGGCCAATGTCCCCCTGCCCGCGTTGATATGCGGCCCGGTGGGGTCCGGGCGCAACCGGGCTGCCCGGTATCTGCATCACGCCCATGGGGGTGCCCCGCAGGGTGTGCGCCGTGTCGCCGCCGCCGTTCAGACCCCCGATACGGTGACCGCCCTGTTGGCATCCCCCCCGCGCAAATCCCGCCAAAGCGGTGTAGAAACCATAGTGTTCGACGGGATCGAGGAGATGCCCGGCCCCGCCCAAGCCCACCTTGCCCTGATACTGGCCGAAGGCTCGTCCGCCGGGATGCCCCGCATTATCGCCCTGTCTGCCCTGTCCCCCGGCCAATTGGCCCATGGTCCGTTGCGACCAGACCTGTGGTTTTCCCTGTCGCCCTTGCCCGTGGTCCTGCCTGCGCTGGACGACCGCCCCGAGGTGCGCGTGGCACTGGCCCGTGCCCTGCTGGCCAGTGTCACGGACCAGTTGGCCCT
>JBGSIZ010000341.1:0-9338 GCA_041742255.1 Marivivens sp.
CACAGCGACCGCAGCGGGATTGCGGGCCTTGCCGCGTGGATCACCCAAGTCTGCGCCACACTGGCCAAGATGGGCGAAGATATCGGCCTGATGACCCAGACCGGCATCGGCGAGGTGCGCCTGCCTGTCGCGGGCGGATCGTCTACCATGCCGCAAAAACAGAACCCGGTGATGCCGTCCGTTCTGGTGGCGATTGCCCGGCACGGTGTGGCGTTAAACAGCGTGATCCAAGGGGCCGCGATCCACCGACAGCAACGGGACGGGGCGGCGTGGATTTCGGAATGGATGACCTTGCCGCAGATGTGTCTGGGGATGGGCCGGGCGTTGACCATCGCCACCGACCTGGCGCGGGGGATCGTGCCCGACCCTGCCGCCATGGCCCGCCACATCGACGACGGCACCGGGTTGATATATGCCGAGGCGTTGTCGTTCCACATGTGCGCCACCCTGCCCCGGCCAGAGGCCCAAGCGGCGGTGAAGACCCTGTGCAAGACCGTTATGGCCCAAGGGGGCACGTTACGGGACGCGGCCACGGCGCTGTGGCCGGATGCCGACCTGCCCGGCGTGTTTGACCCGGTGGCCCAACTGGGGCTGGCCCCGGATGACGCGCGGACCTTTGCCATGGCGGCGAAAGCCATTGCAAAGTGAACCCATTGGTTTACATGCCCTACGTCCAGTCAATCCGGTAGGGTCATGCAAAATCGTCTGCCCATCACGTTCATTCTGATCACCATCGTTCTGGACGCCATGGGCATTGGTTTGATCCTGCCGGTGATGCCTGACCTCATCCGCGAGGTGCATGGCGGCGATCTGGGCAATGCGGCCGTGTGGGGCGGCATCCTTGCGACCGCGTTCGCGGTGATGCAGTTCATCTTTGGCCCGATCCTTGGGAACCTGTCGGACAGGTTCGGGCGGCGGCCTGTGTTGCTGGTGTCACTGTTCATCATGGCGCTGGATTACGTCGTGATGGCGGTGGCGGGCACCATCTGGTTGTTGCTGGCGGGCCGGATCGTGGGCGGGATCACGGCGGCCACCCAATCCACCGCATCGGCGTTCATGGCGGATATTTCCAAACCCGAGGAGAAAAGTGCGAATTTCGGCTTGATCGGGGCCGCATTCGGGATCGGGTTTGTGGTGGGGCCGCTGCTGGGTGCGGTTCTGGCCGAATATGGCACCCGCGCGCCGTTTTATGCGGCGGCGGCACTGGCGGCGGCCAATTTCGCCTTTGGCTGGTTCGTGATGCCCGAAACCGTGACCGACCGCATCCGGCGGCCATTTTCATTGCGGCGGGCCAATCCGTTGAGCGCGTTCGCCCATGTGGGTGCCTTGCCGGGATTGCGCCCCTTGATGCTGATGATCTTTATCTACGGGATCGCGTTTTTCGTCTATCCGGCGGTCTGGGCCTATTACGGACAGGAACGGTTCGGGTGGGGACCGGGCATGGTGGGCGTATCACTGGGCGTTTATGGCATCTGCATCGCCATCGTGATGGGGGTTTTGATGAAACCCATCCTGCGCCTGATCGGGGAACGCAACGCGGTGATCTGGGGGCTGGGGATCGAGGTGGTGTCGTTCGTGTTCCTTGGGTTTGTGACGGTGGGCTGGCTGGCGCTGGCGTTTACAGTGCTGACATCGCTGGGCGCTGTGGCGGGGCCTGCGTTACAAGGGATCATGTCCCGCGCCGCCCCCGACAACCAGCAAGGCGAACTGCAGGGCACCCTGACCGCCATCAATGCGGTGGCGTCCATCGTGGCCCCGCTGTTGATGACGCAGACATTCTATTACTTCACCACCGGGGGTGGGCCGCTGTATCTGCCCGGTGCGCCGTTCCTGTTGTCGGCCGTTCTGACGCTGGTGGCCATTGGCCTGTTCGTCGTTGGAAAAACCGAACGCGCGCCAGCGTAAGCGCGACATATCATGTCGGTTTAGGGCATGCATTGCCCATGGGCGGTGGCAGGTTGGGCCAAACGCCCAAAGGAGCCCCCATGTCCCGTATCAAAGCCGCCGTTTGCCATGGATTTGGCAGCCCCCTGACCATCGAGGAGGTCGAACTGCGCGCCCCCGAGATGGGCGAGGTGGAGGTGACGCTGGCCGCCTGTGCCATTTGCCATTCCGACATCACCTATATGGACGGCGGTTGGGGCGGATCGTTGCCTGCCGTCTACGGCCACGAAGCGGCGGGAACGGTGACCGCCCTTGGGGGCAATGTGCGCGGCGTGGCCTTGGGCGACCGGGTGGTCGTCACCTTGATCCGGGCCTGCGGGGCCTGCCCGAACTGTTCATCTGGCGCGCCCTATATGTGCGACACCGGGTATGACGGCGATGCGGGGCCGTTGAAAACCGCCACGGGCGGCAAGCTGCATCAGGCGATGGCGTCGGGTGCCTTTGCCGAAAAGGTGGTGGTGGATCAAAGCCAGGTCGTTGTGGTGCCCGACACGATGCCCATGGATGCCGCGTCCCTGCTCGCCTGCGGGGTCATTACCGGGATCGGCGCGGTGGTGAACGCAGCGGGCCTGCGGGCCGGGCAGGATTGCGTCGTGATCGGTGCAGGCGGTGTGGGTCTGAACGCCATTCAAGGCGCGCGGATCGCAGGTGCCCGCCGGATCGTGGCCGTGGATATGTCCCAAGCCAAACTGGACATCGCCCGCGAGTTTGGCGCGACCGACGGTGTGCTGGCCACCGAGGCCGAGCCGTGGTGCGCCGCCAAGGCCGCGATGGGACGCGGGGCCGACGCCGTTTTCGTGACCGTCGGATCGGCCAAAGCCTATGATCAGGCGATCCATTACATCGGCAAGGGTGGCAATATCGTGCTGGTGGGGATGCCCCATTCGGGTCAGGCGTCCAGCTATGAGCTGGGCAATCTCGCCGCGTGGTCCCAAGGCATGGTGGGGTCCAAGATGGGCAATACTGTGATCAAGCGGGACATCCCGTGGATGGTGGACCTGTATGCCCAAGGCCGGTTGAAACTGGACGAGCTGATTTCTGGCCGCTGGACGCTGGACCAGATCAACGAGGCCATCGCCGATACGAGGACCGGGAGCGCAAAGCGCAATGTGATCGTGTTCTGATCCACGCTGTGATCTAAGGTGAGGGGGCGCTGCCCCCCGGCGCGTGCCGCGCCTCCCCCCGAGGTATTTGCCGACGAGATGAAGGATGGCCCCCAAGATGCGACTGAGTGATCTTGATATCATCGTGACCGCCCCCCCTGCCCCCGGTTGGGGCGGCAGATATTGGATCTTGGTCAAGGTCACGTCCGATACCGGCGTTGTGGGCTGGGGCGAATGTTATGCCTCGTCCGTGGGGCCAGACGCCATGCGGGCGGTCATCACGGATGTCTTCGGCCGCCATATGGCCGGCGAAAACCCCGAAAACATCGAATTGATGTTCCGCCGCGTCTATTCTTCCGGGTTTACCCAGCGGCCCGATCTGACGGTGATGGGGGCCTGGTCCGGGTTGGAAATGGCGTGTTGGGACATGGTGGGCAAGGATCGGGGCCGTCCGGTGCACGCGCTGATCGGGGGGCGCGTCAATGACCGCATCCGCGCTTATACCTATCTGTATCCGACCCGGCCCAGCCACCGTCTGCCCGATTTCTGGGTCAATGCCGACGCCAGCGCCGAAGCTGCCGAGGATATGGTTGCGCGCGGCTATACTGCCGTCAAATTCGACCCCGCCGGCCCCTATACGATCCGCGCCGGGCATATGCCCGCGATGCGCGACATTTCCCGGTCTGTCGAGTTTTGCGCCACGATCCGGGCCGCCGTGGGCGACAGCGCCGATCTGCTGTTTGGCACCCATGGTCAGTTTTCCACCGGGGGCGCGATCCGCATGGGCGCCGCCATCGCCCCCTATACCCCATTGTGGTATGAAGAACCGATCCCGCCGGACAATTATGCCGAGCTTGGCCGCATTGCCGCTGCCTGCACCACCCCCGTGGCCGTGGGCGAACGTCTGACCACCAAGGCCGAGTTTGCCCAAGCGTTGCGCCACGGTGTCAGCATCTTGCAACCCGCGCTGGGTCGGTCTGGCGGCATCTGGGAGGGCAAGAAAATCGCCGCCCTGGCCGAAGCCCACAATGCCCAGATGGCCCCCCACCTGTATGCCGGGCCAATCGAATGGGCCGCCAATATCCAATTGGCCGCGTCCATTCCCAATCTTCTGATGTGTGAAACCATCGAAACCGATTTCCACTATGCCCTGATCAAATCGTCGTTCCGCGTCGAGGGCGGCTATATCCCTGTCCCTGACGGCCCCGGATTGGGCATTGACGTGGACGAGGATCTGGCCCGCGCCCATCCCTATGAGGGCGACGGATTGCACCTGCAAATGCAGGAGGCCCCGGTTAGCTATCACGAGGAAAACGTGTTCGAGGGCGGTGCCCCCACCAAGGCATAGGGCGAAATGAGGGGTTTTCCCTGTTGGCCCGGCGGGTTAATGTGAACATAGTTCAAGGAGACCCGAATGGCCCGCAAGACCGATGAACGCCGCGCCACCCTGCGCGACAGCCTGACCGATATCGCCGAACGTGTGATCTGTGCGGAAGGGTTGGCAGCCGTCAAGGCCCGCGACCTTGCCACGCAGGCCGGGTGTTCGGTGGGTATGATTTACAACGTGTTTGGCGATCTGACCGACCTTGTTCTGGCGGTGAATGCCCGCACGTTTCGCAGGCTGGGGGCGGCCGTGGCCGACAGCCTTGGGGCCGGACAGGTGGACCCGGTGGATCAGTTGATCGACATGGCCAAAGCCTATCACGCGTTTGCCGCCGACAACCGCCCGGCGTGGCGCGCCTTGTTTGATCTGGAACGGCCTGCCGGGCAAAGCGCACCGGATTGGTATCTGACCGAAATGGCGCAATTGTTCGCCTTTATCGACGCGCCGTTGCAGGCGATCTATCCCAGGATGGACGATGCCCGCCGCGCGTTGATGACCCGGGGCCTGTTTTCGTCGATCCACGGGATTGTTTTGTTGGGGTTGGATGACGCCAGCGCGGGCGTCCCGCGTGGCCAGATCGACCGCATGATTGCCCTGATCCTGAAGCAGGTTGCGGGCAAATCCCAAAAATTTGAACATTGTTCAAATATTTCTTGACGCGAATCGCGAGGTATCGCAGACCCAATTCATGAACAATGTTCACGAAAGGAACCGCGATGTTCAAGACCCTTGCGACCCTTATCAGCGGCGCCAATGCCCGGGCAGAAGACCGGGTGCGCGACGCCTTTGCCATCGAATTGATCGACCAGAAAATCCGCGAGGCCGATGCCAGCCTCAAGGCTGCCAAGGCCACATTGGCCGCCTTGATCCAGCGACAGCGGGCCGAGGACCGGATGAAATCCGCGCTCGACACCCGGATTGACGACATGACCGCCCGCGCCCGCGTCGCCATGACACAAGGCCGCGCCGATCTGGTGGGCGAGGCCGCGCAGGCCATCGCCACGATGGAAAATGAACGCACGATCCGGGCCGAAACCCTGCGCCGGCTGGATCACAAGGTGCTGCGCCTGCGCGCGTCCATCGAGGCCGGGCACCGCCGCATCATCGACCTGAAACAAGGCGCCATTCAGGCCCGCGCGGTCCGCCGCGAACAGATGATCCAGTCCCGATTGAACACCACAAACGGCGGCACCAGCGCCGTGGACGAGGCCGAAGACCTGATCGCCCGCGTTCTGGGCCGCGACGACCCGTTCGAGCAGTCCGAAATCCTGCGCGAGATCGACCGCGACCTGTCCCATGACACGCTGGCCGACCGCATGGCAGACGCAGGCGCCGGCCCCGCCACCCGCACCACCGCCCGCGATGTGCTGGCCCGGCTGACCGCCGAAACATCCAAGTAACCAATTAAAAACAGGAGACTATCATGAACAACAACCGCAACGACAACGGGCTTATCATGGGGTTCAACCTGCTGGGCGTCGTGATCGCCTATGGGATGCTGGGCCTGTCCTTGTATCTGTCGCCAGAGGTGCCGCTGTCCACCAAGGGGTTCTGGGGCATCTCGGTCCTGTTGCTGACGCTCGCACTTGTGAATTTTGTCAAATACCGGTTTGACGAACGTCTGAGCGCCGACCGTCTGACCCGGCTGGAGGAGGCCCGCAACGAAAAACTGTTGTCCGATTATGTAGGCGACAAGTGATCCTGCCACCACTGGTGCCCCCGCCGAATATGCGAGCGGGGGCACCCCCCTTTTCAAACCGTTCCAATCCCGCCAAGGTTGCCCGATGAAACAACCGCGCCCCCAATATCCCCTGTATCGCCGGCTCGCCGCTACCCTTGTGGGGCAGGCGATCCGGTTGTTTGCGCGGTTTGTCACCGCCGTGCGCCCGGATTGGCGGGGCATTGAACCGGTGCCGCGCCAGCGCGTGTATTACGCCAATCATGTGTCGAACGCCGATATGCCGATGATCTGGTCGGTGCTGCCCCCCGCCTTGCGCCGCCAGACCCGGCCTGTGGCCGCTGCCGACTACTGGTTGCAGACCCCGTTGCGCGCCTTTGTCGGGCCTGAGGTGTTCAACTGTGTCCTGATCGACCGCAGGCCCGAGGCCCGGACCGAGGACCCGATGGAGAAAATTCTGGAGGCGCTGGACGAAGGGTCCAGTCTGATCATTTTTCCCGAAGGCAACCGCAACATGACCGATGACCCGCTGTTGCCGTTCAAATCGGGCCTGTATCACATGGGCCGCGCCCGCCCCGCTGTCGATCTGGTGCCCACTTGGGTCGCCAACCTGACCGAGATCATGCCCAAGGGCGAGGTGATCCCCTTGCCCCTGATCTGCACCGTGACCTTTGGCGCGCCCGTGCATGTGCGCGACGGCGAGGCCAAAGAAGCGTTTCTGGCCCGCGCCGCCACGGCCCTTGCCGATCTGGCCCCGGAAAAGAGGGCATGACGATGATCCCCGAACTGGTCCTGCTGACGTTGGGGGTGTGCGGCATCCTGTTGGGCCTGACGTTGTTTGGCGAATTCCTGCGGGCGCGGCAGCCTGCCGATACGGTCAACCCGGTGCTGGAAACCTATATGATCCGGGTCCAGAGCTGGTGGGCGATGGTGTTGTTGTTCGCGCTGGCCCTGATCACCGGAACCACCGGGGTGGTGGTGCTGTTCGGGTTCGCGTCCTTTGCTGCGCTGCGCGAATTCCTGACCCTGACCAACAAACGCAAGGCCGACCATTGGTCGCTGGCACTCGCGTTCTTTGTGGTGTTGCCGGTGCAATATGTGTTTGTGGGGATGGGGTGGGACGGGCTGATTGCCGTGTTCATCCCCGTTTATGCGTTCCTGATGTTGCCCATCGTGTCCGCCTTGCGCCGCGACAGTGACCGGTTTCTGGTGCGCATCGCCGAAACCCAATGGGCGCTGATGATCACGGTGTTCTGTTTGTCCCATGTCCCTGCCCTGCTGACCCTTGATATTCCGGGGGTCGGGGGCCGCGCCGTGCTGATGATCGCGTTTCTGGTGTGCGTGGTGCAGGCGGGCGATTTGCTGGATTTCTTCTTTGGTCGCCGGATTGGCCGCACCCGGATCGCCGAGGGTCTGTCCCCCAAGACATGGGAGGGCATGATCTGTGGCGTGGGCAGCGCCGTGGTGATCGGTGCCGCCTTGCATTGGCTGACCCCGTTTGGCGTGCTGGGGGCCATGGGGATGGCCGGCGCCGCATCGGTGACCGGAATGTTCGGCAATATCGTGATCGCCGCCATCAAGAAGGATCGCGGCGTCAAGGACTGGTCCCACCTGATTCCCGGCCAAGGCGGGTTCGTGGACCAGTTGGACAGCGTCATCTTTGCCGCCCCGGTGTTCTACCATCTGGCCAAGCTGATCTGGACCTGAAACCGGCAGGAGGGTGGGTCGAGACCCACCTTACGCCATTGTTCTGCCCCGGCGCGCGCCCACACCCCGGTCGGAGCCTCCGGCGGCGGTTTTTTCGGCAGTAAGAAACCCATAGGCCGTGCCTTGACGATCTGGCCCGCCCGGTGTGTGCTGGCGCACCATGCCCCCAAGGGAGACCCGCATGACCCATATCCTCGCCATTGATCAAGGCACCACGTCAAGCCGCGCGATCCTGTTTGATGCGGCCATGCAGGTTGTGGCCACGGCCCAGGAAGAATTTCCGCAGCATTTCCCCAAATCTGGCTGGGTCGAACATGACCCCGCCGACCTGTGGGCCACCACCGCAGGCACCTGCCGCGCGGCCATTGAAAAGGCCGGGTTGGCCCCCGCCGATATTGCCGCCATCGGCATCACCAACCAACGCGAGACCACCATCGTATGGGACCGCGCCACCGGGCAGCCGATCCATAATGCCATCGTCTGGCAGGATCGCCGCACCGCCCCCTATTGTGCCGAACTGCGTGCCGCCGGGCACGACGTCCTGATCACCGCCCGCACCGGGTTGTTGGCCGATCCGTATTTTTCCGGAACCAAGCTGAAGTGGATATTGGACCATGTGGAGGGCGCCCGCGACCGCGCCACCCGGGGCGATCTGGCATTTGGCACCGTGGACAGTTGGTTGATCTGGAAGCTGACAGGCGGGGCCGTCCACGCCACCGATGCCACCAACGCCGCCCGCACCATGCTCTATGACATTCACAAAGGTCGGTGGAGCCAGACGATTTGCGACCTGTTTGATATTCCCATGGCCCTGTTGCCGCAGGTGCACGATTGCGCCGCCGATTTCGGTATGACCCGCCCCGATCTGTTTGGCCGCCCGATCCCCATTCTGGGCGTCGCGGGGGACCAGCAGGCCGCCACCGTGGGGCAGGCCTGTTTCGCGCCCGGCATGATGAAATCCACCTATGGCACCGGCTGTTTTGCCTTGCTCAACACCGGGGATGTCGCGGTCACATCCCACAACCGATTGTTGACCACGCTGGCCTATCAACTGGACGGGCAGCCCACCTATGCGCTGGAAGGGTCGATCTTTGTGGCGGGGGCCGTGGTCCAGTGGTTGCGCGACGGGTTGCAAATCATCCGCGCCGCAAACGAAACCCAACCGCTGGCCGAACGGGCAGACCCGGGCCAGAACGTCATCCTTGTGCCCGCCTTTGTGGGGTTGGGGGCCCCCTATTGGAATGCCGAATGCCGGGGGGCGATTTACGGGCTGACCCGCAATTCCGGGCCCGCCGAATTCGCCCGCGCCGCATTGGAAAGCGTGGGGTTCCAGACCCGCGACCTGTTGGAGGCGATGACCGCCGATTGGGCCGCCACCGGCACCCAACCCACCTTGCGGGTGGATGGCGGCATGAGTGCGAGCGACTGGGCGATGCAGTTCTTGTCGGACATCATCGGCGCGCCCGTGGATCGGCCAAAGGTGCGGGAAACCACCGCCTTGGGGGCCGCATGGCTGGCGGGG
>JBGSIZ010000342.1:0-22394 GCA_041742255.1 Marivivens sp.
GCCCTTTTGATCTGTCTCTGGCCCCTGACCGCGTGGGCCCAAGGGTTCGCGGGCCTTGGGCAATCGGCAGACGGCTATGCGTTGCCCACGCCCGGTTACACCTTTGATTTTCCAACGGACCAAGGGGTGCATCCGGATTACCGGATCGAATGGTGGTATGTGACGGCCAACATGACGGGGCCGGACGGAACCCCCTATGGCCTGCAATGGACGCTGTTCCGCACGGCGCTTGCCCCCGGCGAGGCCGCAGGGTGGCAAAGCCCGCAAATCTGGATGGGGCACGCGGCGGTGACCACGCCAAACGTGCATTTCGTGGCCGAAAAGCTGGGCAGGGGGGGCACGGGCCAAGCGGGGGTAGAGGCAGACCCTTTTGCCGCATGGATTGATGACTGGGTGTTTGCGGCCTTGCCGCGCCAACCGGGGTATACCCTTCAGGCGGGCACGGAAAACTTTGGCTACGACCTCAGGCTTGCGCCTGCCGGGCCGCGCGTGTTCCACGGGGACGCGGGCCATTCGGTCAAATCATCCAAAGGGCAGGCGTCCTATTACTATTCCGAACCGTTCCTGAACTTGACCGGGACGCTGCGCCTGCTGGACGGGACGATCCCCGTCACGGGTCAGGCGTGGTTGGACCGGGAATGGTCCAGCCAGCCGTTGGCAGACACGCAAACCGGATGGGACTGGTTTTCGCTGTCGTTCGAGGATGGGTCAAAGCTTATGGGGTTCCTCTTGCGGGATGCGGATGGGGGGGCGTTCACTTCGGCGACATGGATCGCGGCGGATGGCACATCGACGGCCTACCCGGACGGGGCGTTCACCGCGCGGCCACTGCGGATGGCGATGGTGGAAGGACGGCAAATTCCGGTTGACTGGCAAGTGTCGCTGGCGGCCAAGGGGATTAATGTGACGGTCCGCGCCACGAACGACGCGGCATGGATGGACACCACTATCCCCTATTGGGAAGGGCCGGTGACGGTCGAAGGCAGCCATAGCGGACGCGGCTATCTGGAAATGACAGGCTACCTCCCGGCAGAGTGACTGGCCCCTGATCCAAATCGCCCCTACAGGTGTGGCATGAAACAGACCTATCCCCTGACCCGTGATCTTGTGCTTGTCGGCGGCGGGCATACCCATGCGCTGGTGCTGCGGATGTGGGGGATGCAGCCCTTGCCGGGGGTGCGGTTGACGGTGATCAATCCCGGCCCGTCGGCACCCTATTCGGGGATGCTGCCGGGGTTCGTGGCGGGTCACTATGGGCGGGACGATCTGGATATCGACCTTGTGCGGCTGTGCGGCTTTGCGGGCGCGCGGATCATCGACGGGGCGATCACGGAAATTGACACAGCCGCGCGCACGGTCACCGTGCCGGGACGGCCCCCGGTGGGCTATGACATCCTGTCGTTGGACATCGGTATCACGTCGGCGATGCCGGACCTGCCGGGGTTCGTCGATCATGGCATCCCGGCCAAACCCTTGGGCACCTTTGCGCACAAATGGGACGCCTACCGGACAACCACGCGGGACGCGCAGGTGGCCGTGATCGGCGGAGGTGTGGCGGGGGCGGAACTCGCCATGGCGATGGGCCATGCATTGCGGGGTTTGGGGACGCCAGCGGTCATCCATTTGATCGACCGGGGCACGGTTCTGGACGGGTTCACAGGCACAGCACGGCGGCTTTTGCTGGCTGGGCTTGCAGAAAACGGGGTGACCTTGGTCGAGGATGCGAGGGTTGCGCAAGTGGACGCCACTACGGTCCACCTTGCCGATGGTCGCCATATTCCATCGACGTTCACGGTCGGGGCGGCAGGGGCCAAACCCTATGACTGGTTGGGGCAAACCGGGCTGACACTTCACCACGGGTTTGTGGCCGTCGATGCCCAATTGCGGTCCAGCCATCCCACGATCTTTGCGGTCGGGGATTGCGCGCACCTGACCCCATGCGCCCCGGCCCAAGGCTGGGGTTTTTGCGGTCCGTGCGGCCCCCGTGTTGTTCGACAACCTGCGGGCGGTGCTGTCTGGCGGATCGCTGCGCCCATTTCACCCACAGCGGGATTACCTGAAACTCGTGTCGCTTGGCGGCAAATCGGCGTTGGCGGAAAAGTTCGGGACGGCGCGCCGGGGGGCGCTACTTTGGCGGTGGAAAGACCGGATCGACCGGACATTCATGAACAAATTCAGGGACTACCCCGAAATGCCCGCCCCCGAATTGCCACAAACAATGGCGGATGGATTGCGGGATCTGATGGGCACGGCACCCATGTGTGCGGGCTGCGGGTCCAAGGTGGGGCGGGGGGTTCTGCGGGACGCAGTGACCGGGACGATGCCCTTTGACGATGCCGCCGTGATCCGGACCGGCCCCGAAACCCAAGTGATCAGCACGGATCACCTGCGGGCCTTTACCGCCGATCCTGTTGTTTTTGCACGGATTGCGGCGCTGCACGCCTTGGGGGACATCTGGGCGATGGGGGGGCGGCCACAGGTCGCACTCGCCACCGTGATCCTGCCGCGCATGTCTCCCGATTTGCAGCGGCGCACGATGGCCGAGATCATGGCCACCGCGACCGAAGTCATTGAAAACGCAGGCGGGCGGATCGTGGGCGGCCACACGACCATGGGGGCCGAGCCCTCGATCGGGTTCTCGGTGACGGGTCTGTGCGACGCGCCGCCGGTCACCTTGGCGGGGGCGGTTGCGGGGGATGTTCTGATCCTGACCAAACCGATTGGGTCGGGCACCATTCTGGCCGCCCAAATGCGCGGTTTGGCCAAAGGCGCGGATGTGCAGGCCGCGTTGGCGTGGATGATGCAAGGCCAAGGGGCCGCGTCCGTGCTGTTGGCCGGGGCGCATGCGATGACGGATGTGACCGGATTTGGGCTTGCCGGGCATCTGGCAGGTATCTGCGAAGCCTCTGACATCACAGCAGAAATTGACCTGTCGGCGGTGCCGTTCATGCCCGGCGCGCTCGACCTAGCGGCGGCGGGGGTGCGGTCCACACTTTACCCCGATAACCGGGCGGGGGCGGGTCCGGTGTTTGGGGCGGCGGGGGCGCGGGGCGATTTGTTGTTTGATCCGCAAACGGCGGGCGGATTGCTGGCGGCAGTCGCGGCGCAAGACGCGGAAACGACCATCGCCGCGCTGGTTCAAGCGGGGTATCCGGCGGTCGTGATCGGGCGATTTGTGGCGGGTCCGCCCCAGATCAGGGTTGTCTGAGAAGGGCGGCAATCGCCGCCGCGGCCTCGGTCTGACCGGATAAATCCAACGTGTTTACATGCACTTGCGCCAATGTTTCGCTGTCATGGGTCGCGCGGGATTTGGCATAGGCGGGGTCGTAGTGATCGACCATTAGGGCGGTGGCGAGCGCCAGGTGATCGCCTGTCGCCAGATGAGCCTCCCACCCGTCAACAATCGCATTTCCGCGATGGCGGCGGATCGGCTGCAACCGGGCGCGCAGGCGGTCGGGATCGGCGATGATATCGGCATAGGTGGTGGTCAGATAGGCCGCGCGCGCAGGCAAAGGTGCCGTTATTTCAATGCGTTGCGCGGCGCACATTGCGGCCCAGACCACGGGCGGCACGACCAGCCGCCCGATTTTCGAACTCTCGGCCTCCATCACCACCGGGCGGGTCGGGTCCAGCGCGGCCAATGCCACGGCGAGGCGGCTTTCGAATGCTTTCTGGGACGGTTGCCCCGCAGGCATTTCGCCCAGCAGGGAGCCACGGTGGTTTGCCAACCCTTCCAGATCGACAACCTGCACCCCAAACGCGCCAAGCCGTTGCAATATATCGGTTTTCGCGGTCCCGGTATTGCCACCCAGCAGCACGACACGGGCCTGTAGCGGTGTGTCGTAGACCGCCGCATGGACCAAGCGGCGATAGGTCTGATAGCCACCTTGGATGGTGTCAGTGCGCCACCCTATCTGCTTGAGAATGCTTGCAAAACTGCCAGATCGTTGGCCCCCGCGCCAGCAATAGACCAAGGGTTTCCATGCGCCGTCACGGTCCGCCATGTGCTGTTCAATGGCACTTGCGGCGTTGCGGGCGACCATGGTAGCCCCGACTTTCTTGGCTTCAAAGGCACTTAGCTGCTTGTAGATGGTGCCAACCTGCGCCCGTTCCGCATTACTGAGCGCGGGCATGTTGACGGCGCCGGGGATGTGATCCTCGGCGTATTCTGCGGGTGAGCGGACGTCGATCACGGTATCAAAACCATGGTCGAGCAAGGCGCGCAGGCTGTCATAGGCAATGGGCATGGCGGCGGTGTAGCGGACCGGGTGCGGGGCGAAAAGGGGGCTTGGATATTGCGTCGGTATCCGGGCGGTATCGCGTCGGTATCGTTTCGCCCAATTCTGCTCCGGTTCCCTAGCCCCGCAGCCCCGTATCCAGCGGCGGCAGCACCGACCGGACAGACCCCGTCCGTATCCCCCGCCAGTTGCGAACGTCGGTGTTCAGCCGCTTGCGCGTTGCCGGATGGGCCGCGTCCAGCACGCCCAGTTGCACCAGCATGTCGGCGATCACGCATTCGCTGGCGCGGGTCGCCCCATCGGCGATCTTGACTGCGATGCCCAACCGCCGTTCCGGCAGGATGGCGACAAACACGCCTTCGGCCCCGGTCTTGATCGTGACGCGCCCGTTCATGGCCCGCATCAATTCGGTGCAGGCCCGGCCTTCGCCCGCGACCAGATCGGGGTGGGTCGCCATAGCGCGCGTCAACCGGGCGGCGGCCTGTGACCGGGTGTCGGACCGATCCCCGGCGGATGCAAACACCGCCATGGCCCGCGCCAATCCATGCACGGTGGTTGCGAAGTTCGGGGCCGAACAGCCGTCGATGCCATAGCCCGGCGTGGCCTCGCCTGTCACCTCTTCGAACGTCTGGCGGATCGTGGTTTGCAGGGGGTGGTCGATGTCCACATAGTCTGCCCCGGCCCCCAGATGGCGGGTGAGGGTCAGGAACCCCGCATGTTTGCCCGAACAGTTGTTGTGCAACTGGCAGGGCGTGTCCTGCGACAGGATCAACCCGTTGCGCGCCGGAATGTCGGACGGTTCCTGCACGCCGCAGCGCAAGGCGTCCTGTGACAGGCCAAGATCCGACAACCAGTGGGCGACGCGGGTCGTGTGGATCGCGGCCCCGGTGTGGCTGGCGCAGGACAAGGCGAGGTGTTCAACCGTCAGCCCGACCGCGTCCGCTGCCCCGCTTTCGATCAGGGGCAGTGCCTGTATCATCTTGCACGACGACCGGGGATAAATGATCGCCGTGGGGTCGCCCCACGCCTGCACGATCTGGCCCGCTGCATCGCAGATGACCGCGTGCCCCTGATGCACGCTTTCCAACAGGCCGCCCCGCCAGACCTCAACCAGATTGACCGCTGTGTTCATGGTGTCCCCGCCCGATTTGCGCCCCGCATGTCCCCGACCGGCAATCATCCGCCCACGGTCCGCACCCATTTGTGCTTTCACTTTTGCGCAGTTTCTTGCTATCTGTTGACCTATCGAGTTGAAACAGGTCCCGCCAGACGAAAAGGTGCCGTTAGAATGCACCATGGTTCGGACCACCCCGAGGCAAGGACAGCTTGGAGGCTGTAAACATGTTTTCACGACTTTCGCGCGCCATTGGCGTGGCATCGGCCCTGACGTTGGCGATGACTTTGGCCCCCCTGACCGCAGGCATTGCCGCAGCACAGGATTCGTCCAACCGCGTCGCCGCCAGCACCGATTGGAGCGTCTTTGTCGAAGATGACCCCAAGGAATGTTGGGGCGTGTCCGCACCCAAGCAATCGGTCAACACCCGTGACGGCGCGGTCGTAACCGCCCAGCGCGGCGATATCCTGTTGTTCGTGTTCTATCGTCCCGGCGCCGATGTGCAGGGGCAGGTCGCCTTTACCGGTGGATATCCGTTTGCCGGCGGGTCCACTGTGGCGCTGGACATTGGCGGCACCAAGTTTGACCTGTTCACCGAAGGCGAATGGGGATGGCCCGCCACCCCGCAAGATGACGCCGCCATTGTCGCCGCCCTGAAACGCGGATCCGAGGCGACGCTGGTGGCCCGGTCCGGCCGTGGCACCGTCACGACGGACACGTTCAGCCTGCTCGGCTTTACCGCCGCCGTGGAAGAGGCCGAGACCCGCTGCAAGTAACAATTGGGCGGCTTGTGTGAAAAAGGCGGCGTCGGTGCCGCCTTTTTGCTGTCAGATTGTCTGAATGGATCGTTCCGCCGCCGCCAGCGTTGCAATCATCCCCGCAAGCCGCGCGTTGTGCGGGGCCTGCGCCATAAAGTCGGGGGTTTGCAGATACTGACTGGCGGCCGTGCTGTTGCCCAACATGATGTCGATCATCAGCCGCCGTGGCGCGTGCCCAAGGAAATCGTTGGTCGTGCGGCAACCCTGCAGGGTGGTCCGGTCCGTTGACAGATCGAACCGCCCTTGCACTAGCCGCCACCCGGTTGCGATAAAATCATCCAGCCAACCGTCCAGTTCGTCATGGTAAAACGTCCGTTCGGGGAACGGAATTTCTCCCAGTTTGTCCACCCAACTGCCCCGTTCGACGACATATTTCCGCATCTTGAGCATCTCGCGATCAAGAATATGGAACTGCGTACCAAACGCAGGCGGTGCCGTGTCGCCGAAAACCTTTTTATAGGTTTTCTCGAAAACCGTGTTTCCGACGGCGATATTCAATCCTGCCGACGCTTGCGGCAGACCTCGTGGAAAATGCCAATTGGGCCTCAGGTCCACCCAGGATGTCATGCCCACCTTGCGTCGGAACGCCCGTTTGCCTTTGACATAGTCCCAGTCGGCCAAATGGGCGGCCTTGGCGGCGCACACGGGCAGGACCAGATCAATCATGTTCACCGCCACAACAGTTTTTCCTTTTTACCCGGCATGTAATTCCTATATCAGACCCAATGCCGCACACCGACCCATAGATTGCAAGGCCCCGCACCATGACCGACGCCACCGCCCCCATCACGCAGGACGTGTTGACCATCCCCCGCAAGGTGCCGGTGGGACAGCCCAACATTATTGGCCTGACCCGGGACCAGTTGCGCGATGCGTTGATCGCGGCGGGCACCCCCGAAAAACAGGCCCGGATGCGCGTGAACCAGATCTGGCAGTGGGTCTATCATTGGGGTGCCCGCGATTTTGCCCTGATGACCAACCTGTCCAAAGAATTTCGCACCCTTCTGGCCGCCACGTTTGTCATCGAATTGCCTGAGGTCGTGACCCGGCAGGTGAGCGCGGACGGCACCCGGAAATATCTGGTCCGGATTGCAGGCGGTCACGAGGTCGAGGTGGTGTATATCCCCGAAACCGACCGGGGCACCTTGTGCATTTCCAGTCAGGTGGGCTGCACCCTGACCTGTTCGTTCTGCCATACCGGCACCCAGAAACTGGTGCGCAATCTGACCGCCGGCGAGATTGTCGGCCAGATCATGCTGGCCCGCGACGATCTGGGGGAATGGCCCGAACCGGGCGCGCCCAATGTCGAAGGCCGTTTGTTGTCCAACGTCGTTCTGATGGGCATGGGCGAACCGTTGTATAATTTCGACGCCGTCCGTGACGCGATGAAAATCGCCATGGACCCCGAGGGTTTGACGCTGTCTCGTCGCCGCATCACACTGTCCACCAGCGGCGTTGTCCCCGAAATTGCCCGCACCGCCGATGAAATCGGTTGCCAGCTTGCCATTTCGTTCCACGCCACCACGGACGAGGTGCGCGACCGTCTGGTGCCGATCAACAAGCGGTGGAATATCGCCACACTTTTGGAGGCCCTGCGCGCCTATCCCAAGGCCAGCAATTCGGAACGCATCACGTTTGAATATGTCATGCTCAAGGGTTTCAACGACAGCGATGACGACGCCCGTCGTCTGGTCGCGCTGATCAAGGGTATCCCGGCCAAAATCAACCTGATCCCGTTCAACGAATGGCCCGGTGCCCCCTATAAGCGGTCTGACTGGCGCCGGATCGAAGCGTTTGCCGATATCGTCTATAACGCCGGGTATTCCAGCCCGGTGCGCCGCCCTCGGGGCGAGGATATCATGGCCGCCTGTGGCCAGTTGAAATCCGACACCGAACGCGGCCGCAAAAGCCGGGCCGAAATCGCTGCCGAGATTGCAGGCAACACCGCAGGCGATACGGCGTCGTAGCCCCCGACGCCCGTTAAACTTTCGGCAACCAGAATCAGGGAATGTTGGTTGCATGAAACCGATGACCCTCAACACTGTTTTATCTGCCGAGGTTTTGACCGCGCTGCGCGCTGTTGTCGAAACCGAGGGGATCACCATGGCCGAACTGGTGGATGAGGCGCTGATGCGCGAAATCCGCCGCCGCCAGATGCGGCGGGAGGCGCTGCGCCGCAACCGGCTCGCGGCCCATTTTGTCCACTTGGAACCGGGGCGCGGATGATCCCGCAGTCACCCCGCAAATCGCCGCAGAATTACGCGCCTGCTGGATCGTGGCACCCTGCTATCGACGGTCAGGCCCATCAAACGGCCATATCAAAACCGCACAAAAACTGGCAAAAATGACCAGACATGCGCATTTCAGGTGACGTTAGGGCACCAAAGGGGCTTGACGCGCACGTCAGGTCGCGGCCATTGGTGTGCCATGGCGGGCGGCGTTTGGGTAACACATCATGACTTTGACCATCACAATTGACGACGATCTGGCCGCCGCGATCGACTATTTGTCCGAAGTTGACGGTGTTCCGGCCCGCGACATCCTGCGCGAGGCGATGACCCGCGAAATCGCCCGCCGCGAAGTCCGGCATCAGGCGATCCTGCGGAACCGCCTGAGCGCGCTGGTGTCAAAAGGTGATCCGGACCCGGTCACCTGACCCCTGACCTAGGCCATCAGGGCTTGTGCCTGAGCCGGGGACAAGGCGGCGGGGCGGTCACAGGTTGTGGTCATGTCCACCCAACGGCGGGTTTCGCCCGACCGCAGGATGCCCGTCATCACGTCCACCGCATGCACGGCAAGGTCGATGTTGCAGCGATGTGGCCGCCCTTCGTCAATCGCGGTGGCCATATCGGCAAGGCCGGCACAGCGGTAGTTGGCGCGCGGGTTGCCTTGGCCGTCGGTCATGTTGGTGACGCCAAAGGGGTGATCCCACGGGTCAACAGCCGTCATCGCCCCGCCCCCGATCCCCTGCATCACCGGGCCGCCAAAGAAATTGGGGTCAGGCACATACAGCGACCCATCGGCCCCATAAATCTCCATGTTCTGGTGGCCATGGGTCCAAACGTCCCAGCTTGCGCCCAATGTCACAATGGCGCCGTTGTGAAATTCCAGCACCGCATGAATGTTGGTGGGCGTTTCAACGGCAAGGGTTTCCCCGTTGCGGGGACCATTGCCGATTGTCCGGGTTGCAAACGTGGCGCTGGTCATGGCCGACACCGCCCGCACCGGCCCGATCAACTGGATCAGGTTGGTGATGTAATAGGGGCCCATGTCCAGAACCGGACCGCCCCCCGGCTGAAAGAAGAAATCAGGGTTGGGGTGCCAATGTTCCATCCCATGCGACATGATATGGCAGGTGCCGCCGATGATCCGGCCCACCGTGCCCGCGTCGATCACGCTGCGCGCCTGTTGGTGCGATCCGCCCATGAACGTGTCGGGCGCGGACCCGGCCCGCAGACCCCGCGCGGAGGCAAGGTCTTGCAACGTCTTGCCTTCGTCCAGCGTCAACACCATCGGTTTTTCGGAATAGGCGTGTTTGCCCGCCTCCAGAATGGCCCGCGTGATGTCGAAATGCGCCGCCGGAATGGTCAGGTTGACCACCATGTCAATGTCGGATGCCGCCAGCAGGTCCGCGACCGTGTCCGCCCGCACCCCGAATTCACCCGCCCGCGCCGTGGCCGCGTCCATGCTGATGTCGGCGACGGCCCGCACCTCCAGCGATTTGAACAGCGGGGCGAGTTTGAGGTAGCTGGTCGAGATATTCCCGCAACCAATGATCCCAACGCCAAGTTTTGTCATGTTTTCTGTCCTTTACCAACGGGCAACGGTTGCAAGCGACCGCGCGGCGAACCGGGCGTGATCCTTTGGGTTGTCATGTTCGACGACGAACCGCGTGACCCCGGCGGCGTCCAGCGCGGCCTTGATCGGGGCCCAGTCGATGATGCCGTGACCCACATCGGCCCAGCCGTCTTCGTCCATGTTTTCGCCGTCTGGCGCGATGTCTTTGATATGGGCGGCCACCATTCGTTTGCCCAGCTTTTCGATCCACGCCACCGGGTCATGCCCTGCCACCCGCACCCACCCAAGGTCCAGTTCCATCGACAGGTCCGGCGCCCCCTGCAGGATCAGGTCCATCGGCAGGTCCGCCCCCCCCAGCGTGTCAAATTCGAACGCATGGTTGTGCCAGCCAAACACCAGCCCCGCGTCAAGGATCGGTTTCCCCGCCTCGTGGAGCCGTTGTCCGAACGCCAGCCAGCCCGCCGCGTCCGCGGGCCTCGCATCGGGTGCGACATAGGGCACGATCACCGTGCCGATCCCCAGCGTGCGCGCCGTCTGGATCGCCGTGCTGGCGTCCCCTTCGACCATGTCCAGCCCGAAATGCCCCGTCGGCATCGCCAGCCCCGCCGAATTGAGCGCCGCAGCCAGCCCCCCCGCGTCGGCATATAGCCCGCCATAGCCCTCGACCGCCGTGTAGCCCGTCTGGGCCAACATCGACAGGGTATCCCCCAGCGGGGGGAAGTTGCGCGAGCAGTAAAGTTGATAGGAAATCGCGGCCATGGTCGTGTCCTTTCAGCGGGCGAGGGTGGCGGAATACAGATCGCGCAGGGTGAACCGGGCGGTTGCACCGGGTTGCGCGGGGGTAAAGGTGATCGTGGCCGGGTGGCCGGGCCGCAGGGTCAGCGCGTTGTCCGAAAACCGCCCCGGGATGTCCGCCTCGACCGTCACAAACAGCGCAAGGGCTGTGGATGTGAGCGTGACCGTGGTGCCGTCCCGGTCCATCGACAGGCCGGGGTCCAGCAGATCATAGCGTTTGTAGGCGCGGGGGGCGAAATGGTCCTGTCCCGCATGACCGTCCGGCGTGGTCCAGTGGAACACCAGAATTTCATCATCCCGCAGCGCGGACAGGGGCAGGTGCAACGCCGGGGCCGCGTCATGGTCCACGTTCACCGTTCCCTGACCCAATTCCCGCGCCGTGCCGTCCATGCCCACCGCCTGCGCCGTGACGGTCATATCCAACGCCCGCCCGGTGTCGTTCACGCCCGTCAGGATCAGGTCATCGCCCGATGGGCTGCACACCACCGTCACCGGGGCATAGAACCCCCGCGCCATGTGGTGCAGCAGTTTCCAGCCGCCGCCATAGTCCAGCGACGACCACGAACACACAGGCCAGGTGTCGTTCAATTGCCAGTAGAGCGTGCCCATGCAATTCGGTTTCAACCCGCGCCAATGGGTCACCGCCGTCTTGATCGCCAGCCCCTGTTGGACCTGCGACAACCAGACGAAATCCTCGAACCGTTCCGGCCAGCGAAAATAGCGGAACATGGTTTCCGCTATGCGGGCATTGCCGCCTGCGTTTTTCTGGTGGCTTTCGAACACCGGGGCCGCGATGTTCCAATCCTTTGGTTCGGCAAAGGTCCGGATCATGTCCATCGACGGATAGCTTTGGAACCCGAATTCCGAACAGAACCGGGGCGACACATCGCGGTAATGGTCGAAATCCCGGCCTTCGTGCCAGACTGACCAGAAATGCATGTCGCCCGCGCCGTCATCGTGCCAGCTATCCCCGAAATTCAACGGGCCGGGGCAGGGCGACGATGGCCACCAGATTGCGCTGGGGTCGGTCGCGCGCAGCGTGTCCTCGATCGTTCGGTTCAGACGATCATAGTTGACCAGATAACGGTCGCGGTCGTTCCTGCTTTCGTCGAACCACGTCAGCGCGCCGACCAGTTCATTGTCCCCGCACCACACCGCCAAACAGGCGTGATGGCCGATCCGGGCGACGTTTTCGGCGACCTCGGCCCTGACCTCGGCCAGAAAATCGGGGGTAGAGGGGTAAAGGTTGCACGAGAACATGAAATCCTGCCAGACCATCAGGCCAAGGTCATCGCAGGCGTCATAGAAACTGTCGGGTTCATAGCGCCCGCCGCCCCAGACCCGGATCATGTTCATGTGGGCATCGACCGCCGATTGCAGCAGGTCGCGGGTTTTGGCGGTGTCGATCCGTCCAGCCAGCGCGTCGGCCGGGATCCAGTTGGCCCCGCGCATAAAGGTGTCGCGCCCGTTGACCCGGAACAGGAACGACGACCCTGCCGCATCGGGTTCCGTTACCAGTTCGACCGACCGCAGACCGATCCGCCGGGTGGTCCGGGCCGCGCCCACCTGCACCGTCAGGTCATGCAGGGTTTGCGGACCCATCCCCGCAGGCCACCACAGGGCCGGGTTTTCAATGTCGAAAATTGCGGTGATCTGGTCGCCCGTCACCACCCCGTCCAGCGTTTGCCCGGCAAAGGTGATGGCATAGTCTAGGTCCAGCGCGTCCGTCACATCCACGGTCAGGGTCAACGTGACGGCCCCGTCGCCATGCGCCTGATCCACATGCACCCGGTCGATCCGTTCGGCCCCGGCAGGCTCCAGCCGCAGATCACCATACAGACCAAACGGGGCCAGCGCGATGTTCCAATCCCAGCCGAAATCGCACTGCACCTTGCGCAGCATGTTGCCGTTCGGGATCGGGCTGTTGGATGCCTGATAGGGGATGCGGAACGGTTGCGCGTCCTGTGCTGCGTTGGCCGCCGTGGTGGCCGCGTGAAACGTGATGCAAACCGTGTTGTCCCCCACCCGCGCCACATCCGATAATGGCACCCGGTAGCTGCGGAAACTGTTGCGGGCGGACAAAACGGGCGTGTCGTTCCAGACTACGGTGGCCACGGTATCCAGCCCCGACAGGATCAGGTCCATATCGGTGCGGTCCAGAACAACCGTCCGCGACAGCGTCCAATCCTGATCGGCGATCCAGCGCAGATCGTATTCGTTGCGGCCCCAATAGGGGTCGGGGATCAACCCCGCGCGGTGCAGGGCCGTGATCCCGTCGCCGGGCAGGGTCATGTCGCAGGCATAGTCCCCGCTGGCATCCTGCAAGGCCCAGACGCCGGACAGATCGTGGATCAAAGCCGCACCTCGGTCGTGGTGTCAAACAGCGAGGCGCGGGCCGGATTGATCCCGATAGGCAGCGTGTCCCCGCGCCGGACGCGGGCCTGCCCGTCCATCCGGATGCGGAAATTTTCGCCCCCGATCTGGGTATAAACCAACGTGTCCGACCCCATCGGTTCTACCAGATCAACGATGACGGACGATTGTACCGGGGCCCCCGCCACCAGTTCGCCGGTGATGACGTGTTCGGGGCGGATGCCGATGGTGGCAGGCCGGTTGCCCGTTTGGCCATCCGTCGTGGCAAAGGTGTAGCCGACCATGGGCAATGACAGATCGCCCTTGGTGAACGTCCCGCCCGACAGGTTCCCGTCAATGAAATTCATCGACGGGCTGCCAATGAAATCAGCGACATAGCGGTTTTGCGGGTGGTTATAAATCTCGTCCGGCGTGCCAAGCTGCATGATCAACCCGCCCTTCATGATCGCGATACGGTCGGCCAGCGTCATCGCCTCGACCTGATCGTGGGTGACGTAGATCATCGTGTTCTGCAATTGGTTGTGCAGGCGTTTGAGTTCGACCCGCAAATCCGCCCGCAGTTTGGCATCAAGGTTTGACAGGGGTTCGTCAAACAGGAACACATCCACATCCCGCACCAACGCCCGCCCGATGGCCACCCGTTGCCGTTGCCCCCCCGACAGCGCGCCGGGCTTGCGTTCCAGCAGGGGTTCGATCTGCAAAATCTCGGCGGCGCGGGCCACCCGTTTTTCAATCTCGGCCCGGGGCACCCGCGCGTTTTTCAACCCAAACGAAAGGTTTCCGCGCACCGTCATCTGCGGATACAGCGCGTAGGATTGGAACACCATGCCGATGCCCCGGTTGCTGGGTTCGGCCCATGTCACGTTCTGGCCCTTGATCCAGATTTGCCCGTCGGACACTTCCAACAGCCCTGCGATGCAGTTGAGCAAGGTGGATTTGCCACACCCCGACGACCCCAGAAGAACCAGAAATTCGCCTTCGTGGATGTCGAGGTTGAGCCCCTTGAGAACCTTGACGGCCCCAAAGTTGAGGTCAAGTTCCTTGATCTGGACGGAATAGGTCATGATGTCAGCCCTTTACGGCGCCGGCGGCAATGCCCCGGACAAAAAGTTTGCCAGAGGCAAAGTAAACGATCAGCGGCACAAGGCCCGTCAACAGCGTTGCCGCCATGTTGACGTTGTATTCCTTGACCCCCTGCACGGAGTTGACGATGTTATTGAGCTGCACCGTCATCGGATAGAGGTCCGGCGAGGTAAAGATCACCCCGAACAGAAAGTCGTTCCAGATCCCCGTCACCTGAATGATCACCGACACCACAAAGATGGGCAGCGACATGGGCATGATGATCTTGACGAAAATCGCCCAGAACCCGGCCCCGTCCACCCGCGCCGCCTTGAACAGTTCTTCGGGGATGGACGCGAAATAGTTGCGGAACAACAGCGTGTTGATCGGCATCCCGAACGCAAGATGCACCAGAACCAGCCCGCCCAGCGACCCATACAGACCCGCCTCGCGCAGCATGATGACGATGGGATACAGCATCACCTGATAGGGGATGAACGCCCCGATCATCAGGATGGTGAAAAACACCTCGGACCCTTTGAACCGCCACATGGTGAGCGCGTAGCCCGTCACCGATGCGATGCTGACCGAAATCAGGACGGACGGGATCAGGATGCGCACCGAATTCCAGAACCCGCGCGACAGCCCGTCACAGTTGATCCCCGTGCAGGCCTCTTGCCACGCCTTGACCCACGGCTGGAACGTGACCTCCATCGGCGGGGCAAAGATGTTGCCCATCCGGATTTCCGGCATCCCCTTGAGCGAGGTGACGATCATCACATAAAGCGGCAGGGCATAATAGACCGCCACCACGAACAGCGTCCCATAGACGATGATGTTGCTGCGGCTGAACGCCTTTTTGGGACGCGCCCCGCGCGGTCCGGTCATGGCGGCGGGGGTGCTGGAGATATCAACCACGCTTTTTCCCTCCGAATTCAAGATAGGCCCACGGGATCAGGATGATCACCACCATCAGCATCATCATGGTTGACGCCGCGAACCCCTGCCCAAGGTTCTGCCCCCCGAACATGGAGGTCATGACGTATTTCGCGGGCACCTCGGAACTGATGCCCGGCCCCCCCGACGTCTGCGCCACCACAAGGTCATAAAGTTTGACAATCCCGGCCCCGATCAACACGAGCGAGGTCACGAACACGGGCCGCATCATCGGAATGATGATCCGGATATAGGTTTTGACGGTGCCGATCCCGTCCACGCGGGCGGCTTTCCAGATGTCTTCGTCAATGCCCCGCAACCCGGCCAGCATGATGCACATGATTAGCCCGGTGCCTTGCCACAGCCCTGCAATCAACAGACCGAAAATCACGATGTCCGGATTGTTCAGGGGATCGAACGTGAACGACGTCCAGCCCATTTCGCGGACCACGTTTTGCAGGCCCAGCGCGGGGTTCAAGATCCATTGCCACACCAACCCGGTGACGATGAACGACAAGGCAAAAGGATACAGGAATATGGTGCGAAACACGCCTTCGCCCCGGATCTTGCGGTCCAGAAGGGCGGCGAGGGTAAAGCCGATCACCAGCGTCCCGATCATCGAACAGACGCCAAAGATGCCAAGGTTTTCAATGGACACCAACCATTTGCGGCTGGTCCACAGGCGTTCGTATTGATCCAGACCCACGAATTTGGTGCTGGGGAGCAGCCCGGATTTGGTAAAGGAATAAAACACGGTCCACAGCGTGCCGCCCAGAAACACCACCACGGCGATAAAGATCATCGGCAACGTGGCGATTTTGGCGTTCAGGTTGCGGAACAACCGGTTTGGCCTGCGGGCCCCTGCGTGCGTGCGGTGCGTGCCTGTTTCGGCGACTGCCATATCAACCCCTCCCCGGTTGGTCGTTCTGGTGACGGGACGGGCCCCGCGCGGGGGCCCGTCTGTCGATCATGCGGTGCGGCGGTTATTCCGCAGCGGCGATGATGTCCGCATACTGCTGCTGCACGTCGGCCGGGGTCATGGACGGTGTGTTCCAGAACTCGGTCAACAGGTCGTTCAGCTGCGTGGTGGTGTCCGGAGAGATCAGAGTGGTCCCGTCCGGGATCACGCTGCCCGATGCCAGCAGATCAAGACCGATCTGCGTGCATTTGTTCACCGTGGTCAGGTCAACATCACCGCGGATCGGAAGCGACCCTTTGGCAGAGTTGAAAGACACCTGAACCGCAGGGGACAGCAGCAGAGCGGCAAGCTCTTTCTGAGCTGCGGTGATTTCGGCGTCATCAACGACGGGGAAATAGAACGCATCGCCGCCCGTGGACAGGACCGCCCGTTCGCCCAGACCCGGCAGACAGTCGTAGTCCACCCCGGCCACCTTGCCGGCCGTGGCGAATTCACCCTGTGCCCAGTCGCCCATGATCTGGCCACCGGCGGTGCCTTCGATCACAGCGGCGGTTGCCTGATTCCAGTCTTGCACGCTCAGACCGGCAGACAATTCACGCGCGGCCCCAAAGGCCTCGAATACGCGGGTATAGTCTTCGCCCATCACGGCTTCGGCGCTTTTGTCGCGGTTGACGGCAAGCCAGGCTTCTTCGCCAGCCAGCGCCACGGACATCACCCCAAAGGCACCGTTCTGCTGCCAGGACTGACCGCCCATCGCCAGCGGCGTGATCCCTGCGGCCACCAGTGCGGGGGCGGCGGCGGTGAATTCGGACCAGTTGGTCGGGACCGGCACGCCAGCCTTTTCATAGGCCGCCGTGGACAGCCACAACCACTGCCACGAATGGATGTTCACCGGGGCGCAGTAAATCCGCCCGTCCACGGTGCAGGCATCCAACAGGGACGGCGGGTTCACGATGTCTTTCCAACCTTCGGCCTCGGCCACGTCGGTCAGGTCCAGCAGCAGACCGGCCTCGATCAGTTCTTCGGCCTGACGGCCATGGTTGAACTGGAACGCAGCGGGCGGATCGCCCCCGATGATCCGGCTGACCATGATCGGGCGGGCGGTGTCGCCGCCGCCAGCGATGGCGCCGTCAACCCATTTGTTCCCGGTCGCGTCCCAGGCTTCTGCAAATTTGGACACGGCAGCGGCTTCGCCACCCGAAGTCCACCAATGCATGACCTCCAGATCGACCGCATAGGCCCCCGATGCGCTCGTCATTGCGCTGGCTGCCAGCAGTTTCGTCATGAGTTTCACGATTCTCTCCTCCCTGGTTCTAAATCGTTGTAGAAATTTCTATATCGATTTAGTTTGATCCGGCAAGAAGTTTTCAACAGGCCCGGACGTGCCCCCCAAGATGCCCGAATTTGCTAGAGAATTCTGTTGTTTCCGGTATGGAAGGCGGCGGTTTGCCTGTGGTTGTCCGGTATCCTGTTGGCAGGGGAAGGGGTGACATGACTGACCCCGTAACGCCATTGCCGGACGCCCCCATGCATCCCGACCTTGAAAAACCCACCCTGAAAACCATTGCCCGCCTGAGCGGTCTGGCCGTGCCCACCGTATCGCGCGCCTTGAACGACGCCCCCGACATCGGCGCCGAGACAAAGCGCACGATCCGCCGCATCGCCGCCGAGATCGGCTATGTCCCCAACCGCGCGGGCGTCCGTCTGCGCACCGGGCGCACCAATGTCATCAGCCTTGTCCTGTCCACCGAACACGACATGATGAACCACACCGCCCGTCTGATTTCCGCCATCGCGGGCGGGTTGCAGGGCACCCCCTACCACATGATCGTCACCCCGTTTTTCCCCACCGATGACCCGATGAAACCAATCCGGTATATCGTTGAATCCCGGTCCGCCGATGCCATTATCTTTAATCAGGTGCAGCCCGAAGACCCCCGCGTTGCCTATCTGATGGAGCGCGGATTTCCCTTTGCCACCCATGGCCGGTCCAACCGCGCCGACAAACACCCCTATGCCGATTACGACAACGGCGCCTTTGCCCGTATCGCCGTCGAGGAACTGGCCCGCCGGGGCCGCCGCAATATCCGGATGGTCGCCCCGCCCGCTCTGCACACCTATGGCCGTGATATGGCGCTGGGCGCGCAGGCTGCTGCCGCCGCCGCCGGTGTCGCCTTGTCCATCGTCGATGGCGTGACCAGCGACAGCACTAATGCCGAGATCCGCGCCCGTATCGGGGCCCTTGTCATAGCTGACCCCAGCATTGACGGCATCATCTGCGGGTCCACCAACGCCACCATGGCCACCGTTGCGGGCATGGAGGCCGAAGGGTTCGACGTGGGCACCGACATCGACATTTTCGCCAAGGAGGCGATCCCGTTCCTGCGGTTTTTCCGCGACCGCATCATCGTGCTGGAAGAAGACGTCAAGGATGCGGGCGAATTTCTGGCCCGCGCCGCCATTCAGGCCGTCCGCCAGCCCGACCTGCCGCCGTTGCAGATGCTTGAAATTCCCGCCCTCCCCCATCCGACAGACCCATCGAAAGGCTGACCCGATGCCCACCCAGATCAAGGGCCCCGCCCTGTTTCTTGCCCAGTTTGCCGGGGCAGATGCCCCGTTTGACACCCTTGAAAACATCACCAGATGGGCCGCCGGGCTGGGCTATACCGGGGTGCAGATCCCCACATTCGTGGGCGCGCTGTTCGATCTGGACAAGGCCGCCGACAGCCAGACCTATTGCGACGAGGTGGCCGGGATTTGTGCCGATGCAGGCGTGCAGATCACCGAATTGTCCACCCACCTGCAGGGGCAGTTGGTCGCGGTGAACCCCGCCTATAACGAGGCGTTCGATGCCTTTGCCCCCGCGTCCGTCCACGGCAAACCCGCCGCCCGCACCGAATGGGCCGTGGATCAGGTGAAAAAGGCCGCCGTGGCCGCCCGCCGTCTGGGGTTGAAACACACCGTCGGGTTCACCGGGTCGCTGGCGTTTCCGTTCCTGTATCCTTGGCCGCAGCGCCCCGCTGGCCTGATCGAGGAGGCGTTCGCCGAACTTGGCCGCCGCTGGACCCCTATTCTGGACCATTATGCCGACAATGGCGTCGATATCGGGTTCGAAATTCACCCCGGCGAAGACGTGTTTGACGGGGCCACATGGGAACTGTTTCTGGACGCGGTGAATGGCCACAAGGCCGCCATGATCAACTATGACCCCTCCCATTTCCTGTTGCAGCAGATGGATTATCTGGCGTTCATCGACCTCTATCACGACCGCATCAGCGCCTTTCACGTCAAGGACGCGGAATTCAACCCGACGGGCCGCCAAGGCGTCTATTCCGGGTATGCCGGATGGAAAGACCGCGCCGGGCGGTTCCGCAGTCTTGGCGACGGACAGGTCGATTTCGCGGCCATCTTCTCCAAACTCACCCAATATGGCTATGACAGTTGGGCCGTTCTGGAGTGGGAATGTTGCATCAAATCGCCCGAACAAGGCGCCGCCGAAGGGGCCCCGTTCATCGAGGCCCACCTGATCGAGGTCGCGGCCAAGGCGTTTGACGATTTCGCAGGCGGCACAACCGACAAGGCCCAGATCAAAAGGATGCTTGGGATATGAGAAAAGTCAGGCTTGGGATGGTTGGCGGCGGGCAGGGTGCCTTTATCGGGGCGGTCCACCGGATTGCGGCGCGGATTGACGGCAAATTCGACCTGATTGCGGGGGCGCTGTCGTCGGACCCCACCCGCGCGGCGGCGTCGGCGGCGGAACTGGGCATCGCGCCCGACCGCAGCTATGCGTCCTTCGAGGATATGGCACTGGCCGAGTCCGCCCGCGAGGGTGGGATCGAGGCAGTGGCCATCGTCACCCCCAACCACATGCACGCAGGCCCCGCGATTGCGTTCCTGAACGCGGGCATCCATGTGATGTGTGACAAACCGCTGGCGGCCACGGCGGCGGACGGAGCGGCCATTGCGGCGGCGGTTGCGCAGTCAAAGGCGCGGTTCATCCTGACCCACAACTACACCGGATATCCCTTGATCCGGCAGGCCCGCGCAATGGTCGCGCGGGGCGATCTGGGGAAAATCCGGGTGATTCAGGCGCAATATGCGCAGGATTGGCTGACCGAACCCGCCGATCCCGCCAACAAACAGGCCGATTGGCGCACCGACCCCGCCCGCGCGGGCGGCGGGGCCATCGGCGATATCGGCACCCATGCGTTCAACCTGTTGTCCTTTGTCACCGGATTGCGCGCCGATGCCTTGCTGGCCGATCTGCACGCGATGGTTGATGGTCGCCGGGTGGATGACAACGCCCATATCCTGTTGCGGATGCAGGGCGGCGCGCGCGGTATGCTGTGGGCGTCGCAGGTGGCGGTGGGCTGTGAAAACGCCCTGAGCCTGCGGATATATGGCGACAAGGGCAGCCTCGAATGGGGACAGGAAAACCCCAACCAGATGCAATTCGCCCGGTTTGGTGAACCAAAACAGATCATCACGCGGGGCGGCGCGGGGTTGGGCGGCGGTGCAGGTGACTGGACCCGTATTCCGCCCGGCCACCCCGAAGGCTATCTGGAGGGGTTCGCGAACCTGTATTCCGATGCCGCCGACCTGATCCTGGGTCACGGTGACGGGGCGCTGTTGCCGGGGATTGACGCCGGATTGGATGGCATGTGGTTCATCGGCGCCTGTCAAGCCAGCAGCGCGGCAGGCGGGGTCTGGGTGCCGCGTTAACGCGTCCGCAAATAGGTGAACGCGGGTTTGTCCGTCCCATCATGGGTGCGCAGACCCAGCGTGGCCAGATACCCCGCGAAACAGTCGCCTCCAACGCCGTAATAGGTGGCATATCCCGCCACCTCGGCATCAGACAGGTCGTGCATCCAGACCAGCGTGACCAGACCCACGCGGGGGTCATCCGCGACCCGGTCCAGCGCGCGCCGGACAAAATCCGCCTGCTCGCCCTCCGATCCGCCGCATCCGCCCGAGGGGTAGCCCAATTCCGTAAGAAACACCCGTTTGTCCCCCGCCGCCGCAAGGATCGCGTCAATCGTGCCCGGTATGGCATCGGCCCGGTCAATGGCAAAGCCGGGCAGCAGCGGATAGTGGTTCACCATCCACACATCCCCCAGATCGGCAGCCACGCGGGCCTGTGCCCCCTGTGGCCCCTGCATCCCGGCCCATGTGACCGTCATGCCCACGGGCAAACCGGGCCGTAACCGGTGGGCGGTGTCCTGTGCCGCCTGAAAAAACCGCCCGTAGGCGGCCCAGTCGGACCCCTGCAACACCCCGTCCACCTCGTTGCCGATGCCCAGCCCCACCAACGTCACGGCGGGCATCCGGGTCAGAACTTGCGTCAGAAAGGCGTCAAAGCGGGCAATGACGCGGGGATCGTCATAGGGCAGGCCGCGCAGGTCGGCGGGGCGTCGGTCGGCGACGGTATCGACCACCGAGATCATCAACTGCACCTTGATCCCGCGCAACGGGTAGACAAGGTTCGCGATTGCGGGCCAATCGGCGTCCGGGGCATAGCGGCCATCCCGCTCCAATTCGTCCCAGAACAGCGCGATGGAGGTGGCATCGGCCCCGGCGTCCGTCAGCCCCTGTAGCACCACATCGTAATCCCCGTTTGCGGGCAGGGTGCCAGCGATGGAAAACACCGGGTCCGCCAGCGCGGGGGACGCAAGCAGGCACAGCGCGCACAGCATCCGGATCACGCCCCGGCGCGCCGCCTGTCGGATACCCTGATAAACATGGCCCATGATGTCACCTCCCCAGCACTTGTGCTGCAACCGCCCGGTGCGCCGCCTGCACGGCGGAGGGCAGGTCGCGCACGCCTTTTTCTTGGCTGTTGTCGATCCCCCCGGCCCAGGTATAGCCGATCATCCCCCCCAGATCGGGGATCGTCGCCGCCAACCTGCCATAGGCCAGCGCGACATCGGCCATGTCCGTTTCGGACAACCCGGCGTCCGCGTGGACGGGGGTATGGTTGCCATCCAGCACCAGAACGATCCGCTGCCCCGGACCCAGCGCCGCCCGCGACCGCGCGAGGTAATCGGTATACAGCGGTTCGGCCAAAGGATCGCGGACGGTGTAGGCATCAAACCCCCACAGCGTGATGCTGGGCGGGGGCGCGGGCAGGTCGGGGCCGTGATAGGCCTCGATCACCAGAATGTCAGAGGTCGGGAAATCGGCGCGGATGATCCGGGCGCCATCCTCGACCGTGTCAAGGTCGATACCGCGCAGGGTTGGTTCATCCACCAGATAAAAGATCACGTCGGACGGGGCCACGCCGCTGTCGCGCACCGCTTGCCGGACGATGGGCCAGACGGCGGTGGCCACTGGTCCGCCCGGCC
>JBGSIZ010000343.1:0-11570 GCA_041742255.1 Marivivens sp.
CTTTTTCAACATGCCCGTCGGCGTCCCCTGACCGGAAAACCGGTTGTCGGTCCCCGGCGCGAACAGCCGTTCGATGGCCGTATCGGGCAGAAACGCCGCCGACATTGCACCGATACAGGCATGCACCATCGACACCCAGCCACGCGACGCTCGCGTTTGACCTCGGCTGCCGTGGTGGATTTGGTTGCAGAACAACTATCAGCAGGTTGAGCGTGCTCGCGCGGTAACGCCATAAGGCTCTCGCTGACGGCGCTGCAGGCCACCGGCATGGATCGAGCCACTCCCCAACTCTTGGACAGTTTTCGGGAAGATTTAAGCTACTGGCTGCCCCTCCTGATCGGTTTGGGTTTCGTTGTGGTAAACCACGGTGGGCGGTTGACCGCCATGGGCGGCATGGGGCCGCTGGTGGTTGTAGAATGTGATCCAGCGCCCGACGCCTGCGCGTGCCTGAGGTCCTGTCTCCCAAGCGTGCAGGCAGACGCGTTCATACGTCCGGGATCGCCAGAGCCGCTCGATAGAGATGTTGTCCAGGTATCGAGCTTTGCCGTCCATGGAGATTTTGATCTTTGCCCGTTTCAACCGGTCGGTCCAGTCGAAGGATGTGAACTGGCTGCCCTGGTCTGTATTCATGATTTCGGGCGGGCCGAACTTGTGGATCGCCTCGTTCAGCGCCTCAACGCAGAAGTCGGCCACCAGCGCGTCGGTGATGCGCCAGGCCAGCACTTTGCGGGTGACCCAGTCTATGATGGCGACCAGATAGAGGAACCCTTTGCGCATCGGCAAATAGGTGATGTCGGCGCACCAGACGTGATTTGGTCTTTCGATCCGCAGCCCACCGAACAGCTAGGGGTACGTCTTGTGCTCCTTCGCGGGTTTGCTGGTGTTGGGCTTTTGATAGATCGGCAATGAGGAGGTTCGGAAAACGGTCCGGGAGACCGTCTTGCCGACGAACGCGCATAAGGCGCATCAGGCGCAGGATGAACGCCGCATCGTGAATCCTGCGTTTCGACATCTTCTGATCTCCTCGTCCTGGGGATCAGCAGCCCTAAGATCGTCGCTTCCGTAACTTTCCGATTTTCCGGGGGGGTAGCTCAATACGGCGGACGGCGCGCAGGCGGGCACGCTTGAGCAACCACTTGGCAATCGTCTGCATGACCTGGCGGTGGGTGGTCATCCCGCCATGGGCATCCATATCGCATCCCAGCATAGCGTCATAGCCGTCCTGCGCGACGGCCCGCGCACTGGCGGTGTTGGCGAACACCGGCGGTCCGGCCATCGCGGTTCGTTCGGTGAATTGGCTTGCCGCAGCGGTTGGCATGAAGTTGGTCACGGTCCGCTTGGTGTCGCGAAACTCCTCGACCAGCGCATTGGACAGGCTGACCGCGAAGCTTTTCGAGACGAAATACACCGCCCGCAACGGCTCCGGCATTCCCGACGCAGTAGAGGTGACGTGCAGGATGCGCCTCCATGTTGGGCAGGAAAGCGCGTGTCGGGCCCGCCAATGCGATGGAATTCACCAAGATCATCTTCAGCGATTGGGCCCATGGGACAACGTGGTACATCCCGTGCGCGCCTGAACCAGCCTTGTTCATCAGGGAGTCGCCCCTGACTCCGGCCGGTGCCTCGTTCTGTGCTGTCCATCATCACTTCAGGGACAAGAAGGCGCTCGGCTACGCGGTCTTTCCTCGCATGACGTAGACGTTGGCGAACCTGAACCGTCAGGCGGCAGACCCTGCGCGCCGGGACAGGACGACCGTCTCCGATATCGTTGAAGGCAACATCGATTTCCGATTGCACAAGACCCTATCAGGGTGGCCTGTAGAAACGCGCGCCCGCGCTGGTGATGGCGGACGATCCCCACCTGAAGGCGCAGATGGCCGAGATCTAGCGCGCGGGAAAGCTGGCGCTGCACAAACTGATGCTCTCGCGGCCAGACGAGATCGGCCATCCCGACCCGAGTTTCGCATGCCCTTCTCAATTGACCGGACGAGCGCGATGTTCGACGCCCGGCCCGGCCCGTATCAAAAGAAGTCTGTCATCGCAGACGGCAGCCACGCAGACTTGCGGGTCAAGACGCTTGCATGAGTTTCAGCCATCTTGGGACTCAAGTCAGCACCCACAAACCATTTAAAATCTAACGCCACCGAAGGTAGAATGTGAGGCCAACCGTCTGGGTCACTACGGCGCCCGGTCGCGACCCTGATACGGTTCCACCAGCCCCCGCAGCTCTACCCGCGCGCGCAACCTGACCGCCAGCAGATACATCCCCCCGATCTTGCGGTGCAGGAACAACGTCTCGGCGGGGGGGACGTGCATCAGGTCGCGGTCAGTGCCAATCGCCAGCCCCATATCCCGCAATCGGTCCAACAGATCGGATCGGCCGAAATCATGTGGGGCGGGCTGCCGGAACGGCTCCATCGCCAGTTGAAACATCCGCTGGATCAGGTCTTGGTGATGCAATGCGGTGTTGGGGCCAAAATACCCGATCCGCACCATCGCCGCGCGGACCCGATCGGCGTCATCCCCCAGCCCCGCGTCCAGCAACGCCCGAAACGCCGCGCTGACATCCGGTTCAATCAATCGGGACGCGCCAAAATCCAGCAACACGATGCGGCCCGTCACCGGGTCCACGCGGTAGTTGGCAAGGTTCGGATCGGTCTGCATCACCCCAAATTCAAACAATTCGCGCAGAACAAGGGCGATCAGATCGGTGGCCACGCGGTCGCGCACATCCTGCGGGGCTGTTTCCAGCACATCAATCGGTTGGCTGTGGACATAGGTCATCGCCAGAACCTGCGGCGTGCTGAAATCGGCATGAAACTGCGGCACGACAAACGTCTGGGACGAGGCCATCAAATCACCGAAACGGCGCAAATGGGTGGCTTCGGCGGCGTAGTCGGCTTCGTCGTGCAACTGGGCCTTGGCGGCCTGCAACAAGGGCGCGATGCCCATGCCGCGCGGCAAAAGGCCCGGCAACCGCAGCAAGGTGGCGATGTTGTCCACGTCACTGTCAATACTGGCGCGGATACCCGGATACTGCACCTTGATGGCGAGCCTGCTACCATCCAGCGTTTCCGCCCGGTGCACCTGCCCGATCGACGCGGCAGCAAAGGGGCGCACGTCAAAACTGCGGAACAGTTTGCGCCAGCCCGGACCCCATTCGGCGTCCAATACCCCCTGTAACTGCTTGGGTGGCATGGGCCGGGCATCATCGCGCAGGCTGGACAGGATCTGGGTCAATTGCGGCGACAGGATCACGCCACTGTCCATCGACAACATCTGTCCCATTTTCAATGCGGCCCCGCGCATATGGGACAATCCGGTGGTCAGGCGCAGGGCATTGGCGGGGGTCAGCAACAAATCCGGCAGGTCGGGCCTGCGCCCGGTGACCAACTGCTGCAATCCACCGGCAACAACGCTCCCCGCGATGCCGGCGGCGATACCACCCATCTGCAAAAACCGGGCTGTGCGGCCTGTGGGCACGGCAGCGGCACGGTCATCCTGATCGTTTGTCACGGCGGCGGCCCCCTGCCCCTTTGGTTCCATCGGAACATGGGGCGCGCGCGCGATTGGTAAAGCGCCTCAGTGGCGATTGCCGCGCAGGTTGCGCACCAGATCCCAGCCGGCCAAGGCTACGGTGATGCCGATCACCGCAATCAGATCCAGCCGTGGCACGGACCACAACATGATCCCCAGAAACACGACGAAAACGCCAAAGGCGATCAGCGCCAGAATGTTGTTCATCCGGTCAGGCTCCTTGATCCAATGTTGCGATATGGTGGGTCATCCAGCGGGCGGTGCGCAACAGGCGGGCGTCGTCGCCCCGCCGTCCGACCAACTGCACGCCCATCGGCAATCCGTTTTGTGCGACAAACAACGGCACCGTGATCGCGGGGACCCCGGCCAGCGTCCACAATCCGTTGAACAGCGCGGACCCGGTCGAGGCCAAACCCTGCGGGGCCGGGCCCAAGGCGGCGGGGCACACAATGGCGTCGCAGCGTTCGAATATCTTGTCCAGAACAGTGTTCATCAACGCGCGCCAATCAAGGGCGGCAATGTAATCGCGGGCCAAAACGGCTTTGCCCTCGTCCATGGCGGCGCACAAAACCGGGGACATCTGGTCCCGCCCCCGGCGTTCAAGGGCAAAGTAACACTTGGCCATCTCGGCAAAATTGATCCGCTGGCGGATTGCTGCGACCTCGTCGAACCCGGCCAAGGGCACGGGGAAACAATCGGGCAACAGGGTCGCCAATTCGTCCATCGCCTCGGTCATTTCGGGGTCTGCGTCGCCTTGGCCCGGTAGCATGGCCATGGCGAATGCCGGGGTGACAGGTGCCGCGGACCGGGCCACGTCCAGCAACCGGGGTGTGGGCACCGGGGCCGTGGCGGCGTCGGCGGGGTCATGCCCGGTCAACACCTCGGCCAACAGCGCGCAATCCTCAACGGTTTTGGCAAACACACCCACCGTGTCCAGAAACGGCGACTGGGTCAGGATACCGGTGCGGGGGATCATGCCAAAACTCGGCTTGAACCCGACAATCCCGCAAAAACTGGCCGGGCGAATGACCGATCCACCCGTCTGTGTGCCAATGGCCAGCGGCACCATGCCTGCGGCCACGGCGGCGGCGGACCCTTGGCTGGATCCGCCGGGCGTGTGATCGGGGTTGTGCGGGTTGCGGGTTTTGCCGGGATGCAGGAACGCGCCTTCGGTGGTGACGGTTTTCCCCATGATGATGGCACCTGCGGCCCGCAACCGGGCCACCAGCCACGCATCCTCGGACGGCACGCGCCCGGCATCAATGGGGGTGCCATTCTCGGTCGGGATGCCCTTGGTGTCGATGATGTCCTTGATGCCCACGGGCAACCCGTGCAGCGGCCCAATCGGCAATCCGGCCTGACGGCGCTTGTCCAACGCGCGGGCTTGGTCCAGCGCATGATCACCGTCCAGCCACGCCCATGCCTGCACCTGCGGTTCGCGGGCGGCGATGCGGGCCAGACAGGCCTCGACCAGTTCCACCGCCCGCAGCGCACCACTGGCCAACCTGTCGCGCAGGTCCGTGGCACTCAACCCAAGGATGGCATCTGCCTGATCACCGCGTAGGGCCATAGAACGCCTCCGGCAGGGCAAACACGATCTGCGGAAAGGCATACATCAACGCCATACAGATCACGACCATCCCGCAATAGGGCAGCACGCCCCGGAAAATCTCGGTCAGCTTGACATTCGCGGGGGCGATCCCCTTGAGGTAATAGGCGCTCATCGCCATGGGCGGGGTCAGAAAACTGGTCTGCAAATTCAGCGCAACCAGAACCCCGAAAAACAAGGGATCAATCCCAAACTGCGGCAGCAGCGGCAGGAAGATGGGAACAAAGATGATGATGATCTCGGACCATTCCAGCGGCCAACCCAGCAAAAAGATGATCAACTGCGCCAGCAACAGGAACTGGAACGGGGTCAGGTTCAGACCCTGCACGAATTCAGCGATGATGGTTTCGCCGCCCAGATAACTGAACACCGCCGAGAATGTGTAAGACCCGACAAACAACCAGCACACCATGGCCGTGGTGCGCACGGTCAGATAAACGCTTTCGCGCAACCGCTCAAACGTCATGGCGCGGTAGATAACCGCCAGCAGGATACCACCCAGCGCGCCGATGGACGCGGCTTCGGTCGGGGTGGCCAGACCAAACAGGATCGACCCCAGCACCGCGAAAATCAGAATGGCCAGCGGCAGGAAGCTGGTGGCCAGCAACCACATCACCTTGCCAAAGGGCACGGCGGGCATTTCTTCCAGCGTGGGCTTGGGGGCCAATTTCGGGTTCAGAATGGCGCGGACCACGATGTAAACCAGATACAGACCAACCAGCGTGAAACCGGGCAGCAATGCCGCCGCATACAGTCGCACAATCGACACCCCGGACGACGCCGCATAGACGATCAACATGATCGACGGCGGGATCAGAATGCCCAGCGTCCCGCCTGCACAAATGATGCCTGTGGCGAACGAATGGTCATACCGGGCCTTGAGCATTTGCGGCAGCGCCAGCAACCCCATCAGGGTCACAACCGCACCCACAATCCCCGTGGCTGTGGCGAACAACGAACAGGTGATCAGTGCGGCGACCCCCATCGACCCCGGCACATTCCGGGTGGCAATGGCGATGGTGCCGAACAGCTTGTCCACGATATTGGCGCGCTCGACGATATACCCCATGAACAGGAACAACGGGATCGCGGTCAAAACCTCGTTTGAGATGACCGTGTAGGTCTGGTTCACGAACAAATCAAAGATGCGGTTGTTGTAGAACCCTTCGATCCACAACGACGTGCTTTCCCACCAGCCCGCGGTTTCATCCAGCCGGTCAAACGACCGCCACATGCGGCCCGCGTCGAAATAGGCGTAATATCCAAAGGCAATGCCAAGGGCCATCAGCGTAAAGGCGATCGGGAACCCGAGGAACACACAGCCAATAAAGATGGCCAGCATCGCGAGGGCAATCTGGGGGTCGGTCACGGGTGCGTTCTCCGATTAGGTCGTGGGGGACTGCGCCCCGGTAAGGTCGTGGGGGACTGCGCCCCGGTAAGGTAGGGCCTTGCGGACCGTTTATTTCTGTGCGGCTTGGGCGGCCTGCTTGATCAACAGTTCTTCGGTTTCCTCGACATCCTCGTCCAGCGGGGACCAATATCCCTGACGGATACAGATGATGCACCGAAACACTTGGGCGATGCCTTGGATCAGCAACAGGATACCCGCCGCCGCAATCACCGATTTGAACTGATAGATCGGGATGCCGGCAGGGCTGTTGACCGACACTTCGGTATAAGACCACGACCGACCGGCGTATTTGAACCCGGTGAACACAAGGGCCAGAATTCCGGGAAAGAAGAACAGGAAATACAGGACCAGATCAACGGTGGCCTGCGTGCGGTCCGACCATGTGCGGTAGATGAAATCACCCCGGACATGGCCGCCGCGCGACAGGGTATAGGCACCGCCCATCATGAACATCGTGCCATACATGATGAACGACAAATCCAACGCCCAAGGCGTGGGAGCATTGAACAGATATCGGGCCATCACCTCGTAACTCATGCCAAACGTCATGAGGATGACAAGCCATCCAAACGTCTTGCCGAACCATGCGGACAGTTTGTCGGCGAACCGAATATACCCGGTCATTTGCGTGATCTCCGCTCATGCTGTTGCGCCGGGGGCCATGGCCCTCGGCGCGCAGGTTTCTGAAACGGGGGCGCGGATACCGCACCCCCACCCTTCCGATCAGAGCTTGAGCTTGCCCGGGAAGTAATGTTCGTAGGCCAGCGCATAGTCCGGGGCGTTCATCATCTCGTAGTAGCTGACACGTTCCACCCATTCACGCTGGCTGTCCAACACCTTCTTCATGAAGGGGTCTTCTTCCAGTTGCGGGATCAGAACATCCCACGCCTTGATCTGACCGTCCAGAATGTCCTTGGACGTGCGGCGCACGGCCACACCGGATTCGGTTTCCAGCTTGCGCAGATCGGCCGAGTAGTTGTCCATCGCACGGGCCGTGTTCGAGGTCGACGCGGCCTCGACGGCATATTTCAGGATGGCCTGCAGATCGGGATCCAGATCGGTCAGGAAATCGTTGTTGAACAGGAATTCAAACGACTCCGACGCCTGGTGATAAGACGACAGGTAGTAGTTCTTGGCGACGTCCTGCGCACCAAACCGGCTGTCGGACGACGGGTTGTTGAATTCAAAGGCGTCGATCACGCCGCGCTCCATGGCGGGAACGATCTCGCCACCGGGCAACTGCGCCACGGACATGCCCATGGACTGCATCAGGTCAGCGGCCAGACCGACAGTGCGGTATTTGAAGCCCTGCAAATCGGCCACGGTGTTCACTTTGCCTTTGAACCAGCCAAAGGGTTGGGCGAACATCGGAAAGCCCAGATAGCCGGTCACGTTCATGCCCAGCACGTCTTGCTGCAATTCGCGGTAGAATTCAGCACCGCCGCCTGCATAGAACCACGACAGCATGGTCGTGGCGGACCCGCCGAACACCGGGCCGGTGCCGAACAGCGACGCGGCCTTGTTCTTGCCATACCAATAGACGGGCACGGAATGGGCGGCGTCCAGAACGCCGTCGTTCACAGCGTCCAGAACCTGAAACGCGCCGACGATTGCACCTGCGGGCAGCAGGTCGATCTTGAGCCGGCCACCGGACATTTCTTCAACACGGGTGACGTATTCCGCGGCGAAATCCATCCAGATGTCGGACGCCGGCCACGATGTCTGCATCTTCATGACAAGCGGGGCCTGCGCCAAAACGGCGGGTGCCGACAGAACAGATGCAGCCGCCGCCGTGCCACCCAAGGCACCGGTGCGGATGAACGAACGACGCGACAGCGCCTTGGTCTTGAGATTTTCGGTCATGGTGTCCTCCCAGACAATGTGGGCCGCTGTCTGCGACCTTCCCCTAAGTTCCAGTTTATCGGCGCGTTCAGAGATTGCAACCACTGGTCAGTATTTTTTACCACTTTTGCTCCATTCGGCAGCAATTGGGGTCAGGCAACCCTGTCCTGCGGGGCTGTCCCGCCAAAGAAGGCGTCCAGATTGTCCAATGCCCTGAACCCCATAGCGTCGCGGGTTTCTTCGGTGGCGGACCCGATGTGGGGCAACAAGAACACGTTGGGCAAGGCCGCAATCGCCGGATTGCCCCCCGGTTCGGTCACGAACACATCCAGCCCTGCGGCAAAAATCTTGCCCGACTGCAAGGCGGCCAGCAGCGCGTCTTCGTCCACCAAGGCACCGCGCGCCGTATTGACCAGAATCGCCCGGTCCGGCAGCAGGGCCAGCGTGCGGGCGTTGATGACGCCCACCGTGTCCGGGGTGGTCGGGCAATGAAGGGACAAGACGTCCGACACTGCCATCAGACTGTCCACGGTCGGGTGAAACACCGCGCCCTTTTCCAGAGGGTCGGGCAACCGGGTGCGGTTGTGGTAATGGACCTGCATCCCGAACCCCCGCGCGCGCTCGGCGGTCACCTGCCCCACTCGGCCCATGCCCAACACGCCAAACCGTTTGCCCGTCACCTGACGGCCCACCATGAATGCAGGCGACCAGAAATCCCACTTGCCCGCCCGGATCATCGCATCGCCTTCGGCCCCGCGCCGGGCGGCGCCCAACATGCACAGCATCGCAATTTCGGCGGTGGCGTCCGACAACACATCGGGGGTGTTTGTGACGACGATCCCGGCGGCCTTGGCGGCGGCCAGATCAACGTGATCGGTGCCCACGGAGTGGTTGGCAATAATCTTCAACCGGGGACCAAGGGCGGCAATAACCTCCGCGCTGAACCGTTCGGAATGGCACGGCAGCACGGCATCGACATCGCGACAGGCCGCGATCAAGGCATCGCAGGACATCACCTGATCCAAGGGGTTCAAGACCACATCATAATCGCGGGCGGCGCGGGCCTCCACACTTTCGCGCAGTTTGCGGGGGATCAGCAGCTTGGGTTTGATCATGGTGTTCTCCTGTGTGACCCGCGTCATATCCGATGTTGCCCGCGACCAGAACCCGGCAAACATTCATCTGACGTTCACCTGCACGTCAGGGTTGTTTCACGCCAACGCCGCGACAGGCTTCAGCAGGGGTCGCTAGGTTTGGTGCAACGAAACATTCACCCCATGGAGACCAACATGACCCCTACCCTTTCCTACAACGCGATCCCTGCGGACGACGTCAAATGGGCCTTTACCACCCGGCGGGTGCCGCATGGCGATGTGCGCGGCCTGACGCCCAACCTGACCGGGGCGATCCCCGGCGACCTCGTGCTGTGCGAGATTGTCGAGATCGGGCAGCACCGCAAGATCCAGCTGGCCGACCGGCGGGCCTCAGAAAGCTATCCGGGCGACCTCGTGGTGCTGTGCCTTGGGGACCGCTATGCGCCGGACCAGTTTCTGGGAACGGCAACCCTTGCCACGGGCCAGATGGCGCATCTGATTGCGGGCGGCGGGATCGTGGGCCGGGTGGATGCGGCGCATGATTTCATGGATGACCCCACAGTGGTGCGGCCCATCGGGCTGCTGACGGACGCGCAGGGGGCACCGGTCAATATCGAAACCTACGCGCTGCCCCGGATGCGGGCCAATACCACGGCCACGGTGATCGGGGTGTTCGGGGCCTCGATGAACTCGGGCAAGACCACAGCGGCCTCCAGCCTAGCACACGGGCTCAAACGGGCGGGCTATGCCACGGCGGGCATCAAGGCGACGGGAACCGGGGCCTTTGGCGATTTCAACTCGTTCGCGGATGCTGGCGTGTCGGTGCTGGACTTTACGGATGTGGGCATGGCCACGACCTTCCGGATGCCCTTGTCCCGGATCGAGGCCGGGTTCGACACGCTCATTGCCACAGCGGCGGCCAACGGGGCCGAGGTGATCGTGGTCGAAATCGCGGACGGGGTGTTCCAACAGGAAACCCGGGCGATCCTGCGGGCCTCGGCGATCCGGGACCGGCTGGACGGTATCCTGTTCGCGGCCCCGGACGCGCTCAGCGCGCTGGGCGGGGTGCATGTGCTTGAGAAACTGGGGCTCAGCCCCTTTGCGATCTCGGGCATGGTGAGCTGTTCACCGCTCGCGCGGGCCGAAGCCGAAGAAGTGACCGCGCTGCCGGTTTTGTCGCGCGAGGATTTGTGGAACCCGGCGATGATCCAGGCGCATGTGGGGCCGATGATGCGGACCCTGCGGGACAAGTCGGCAGCATGACCGGGCTTCCGCGCCTGCTGGAAACGGACCGCATCCCGGATGCGGTCCTGATCCCGGTTCTGGGTGTGGCGCAGGCCGTCGCACTCGGGATCGGGGCCTTTGCCACGCGGGACGCCTTTACGGCGCTGCACGGCGGCGGGGCACCGGGGTTGGGCACATTGGCGGTGCTGATCGGGGCCGGGGTCGTCGTGGCCGGGATCGACGCCGTGTCACATCAACGCAGCGAGGCGTTGGGGCAAAGTTATGCGCTGTCCCTGCGGCACAGTCTTTATGACCACCTGGCAGGCATGGACAGACGTGCGGTCACGGGGCGTCGGATCGGGGCGTTGTCGCTCCGGTTCGTGGGCGACCTGTCGGCGGCGCGGGGCTGGTTCGGGCGGGGGCTGCCTCGGCTTATCTCGGCGCTGGTGGTTCTGCCGGGGGCGGGGCTTGTGCTTTATCTGCTCAACCCGGTTCTGGCGGTTATGGCGACGCTGCCGATCGTGCTGTCACTCGGGGCGATGCTCGGGCTGGCCATCGGACTTCAGGCACGGCACCGCAGTCTGCGGGGGCAACGGGCCAGCCTGTCCATCGCGATGATGGAACGGATCGCGATTGCGCCCGATCTGGACCTCATGGCGCGGACCGACCGGGAACTGGAACAACTGGCGGATCATGGGGCGGTCCTGCGGGACAACGCCATCGCGCGCACAACGCGACTGGGATTGCTGCGGATGGTGCCACAGGCGGGGGCGGCGCTGGCGGGGGCGGGCATGCTGTGGGCAGCGGGTCGGTTCGGGGTGGCGCCGGGGGAAACGGCGGCGGGGCTGGCGGT
>JBGSIZ010000344.1:0-12856 GCA_041742255.1 Marivivens sp.
CCCACCGCGTCAGGGGCCACGGCCGCGGCCAACCAGTCACCCACACGCGGGTCGGTGCGCCGGGCGTGCAGGACATTGGCTATGGCACCTTGTTCCTCGGCCCGTTGCGGCGCGGCCCCGTCCGGCATCATGGTTTCCTGATCCCAACCCAGCCGCCCCGCGATCTGGCCCAAGGCTTCGGTCTCGCGGGTGAATTCCATCAAGGCGTCGTAGGCGTTCACGTTCGATGTCATGCTTTTGCTCCGCGAATGGATTGGGCGACCGGGTATCCCGCCAGAAACCGCGCCCGCAGGATCGTGACCCACAGCACAACAGCCGTGATCTGATGGGCGATGGCAAGGGGGATCGGTGCCGCATAAACCACCGTGACGATGCCCAGCACCACCTGCGCGGCCATAACCGCCATCATCACGCCATATGCCCCCCGCGTCACCGTGTTGGGCGACCGACGCGCCCGCAACCAGACGACAAAACCCAACAGAACCAACAGATACCCGGCGGTGCGATGCATGAACTGCACCAGCCCCGCATCCTCGAAGAAATTGCGCCACAGCGGCGTCAACTGAAACGGATCGGGTGGGAAAAACCCGCCGCCAATGTCGGGCCATGTCGGAAACGCTCGCCCCGCGTCAATGCCCGCCACCAGCGCGCCCAGCAGGATCTGCACAAAAGCCGCCACGATCAACACTGAAGACAACCGCACCAACTGCGGTTCGGCGGCGCGGCGGGCGACCATCAGATCGGCCTCTTTGCGGCCAAGTTTCAGGATGAACCATCCGGTCACGCCAAAGGTGAAGAACGCCATCCCCAGATGGGCGGCAAGCCAGTAGGACTGCACGTCCGTTTGTTCGCCCTGCAACCCGGAATTGACCATCAACCAGCCCACCGTGCCCTGCAATCCGATCAAGGCACCGATGGAAAACAAACGCAGGGTCCACCCCGTGGGGATGCGCCCCGTGGCCCAGAAAAACACAAACCCCACCGCCCAGACCATGCCAATGGTTCGCGCCAACTGCCGATGACCCCATTCCCACCAATAGATATACTTGAACTCGGCCAGCGACATGCCTGCGTTTTGCAACAGGTATTCCGGGCTTTGCTGGTAGGCGGCAAATTCGGCGGCCCATGTGGCCTCGCTCAGGGGCGGGATGGCGCCCGAAATCGGGGCCCATTCGGTGATCGACAATCCGCTGTCTGTCAGGCGGGTCATGCCGCCCACGGCGATGATCAAGGCGACCATCAGAAAAATCGCCACCAACCAGTTGCGGATGGACCGACGCGCCCCTTTGCCCGCGCCGTCTATGCCTCCGGGACGTGGGGCGGCCACGCGCGCCTTTGGGGCGGTGCCCACCTCTTCAAAGATGGATCTGGGTTTTGTGGCCATGGGATGCTCCGCCTACTTTGGCGCATAACCTATGCAAAGGCAGGAGGGGCGGCAAGGATCACCCGCGCTCCTTCCAGCGGACCATCTGACGCAGGATGCCGTGCAACATTTGCACGTCCGCGCGGGTCAGGGGCATCCGGCTCCACAGATTGCGCAGGTTCATCTTCATCGCAGGGCCCTTGTGATCGGGAAAAAAGAACCCGGCCTCGCCCAACCGATCCTCGTAATGTTCGGCCAGTTTTTCAATCTCGATCTGTTCGGCCCAGTCACCGGGCGCATTGACGGTGGAATGGACGATCTGGGCCACCTGACGGCGCCATTCATAGGCGCACAACAACACGCATTGCGCCAGATTGAGCGATGAAAACGCGGGATTGACCGGGACCGAAATGATCGCGTTGGCCCGCGCGATATCGTCGTTTTCCATACCTGCGCGTTCGGGACCAAACAGAATGGCCACCCTGCCCCCGGCACGGATGCGGGCGGCGGCGTCAGCCATCGCGGCCTCGGGCGAAAAAACAGGTTTGGTCAATTCGCGGGGCCGGGCCGTGGTGGCGTAGACATAGACGCAATCGGCAATCGCCTCGGCAGTGGTGCCCACGACCATGGCATCGTCCAGAACCCGGCCTGCCCCGCTGGCCATTGCCACGGCACGGCTGTTGGGCCAGCCATCGCGGGGGTCCACGACCCGCATCCGGTCCAACCCGAAATTCCACATGCCCCGCGCAGCGGCCCCGATGTTTTCGCCCATCTGCGGGCGGATCAGGACAAAGGCAGGCTGGGCCATATCGGCGGGCATGGCATCAGCGGGCAAAGGATCGGTGGGCATTTTGGGGGCACCTTTCGGGAACAACCGCTGCGGCATAGGCCCTAGACAGGATCGGTGCAAGGTTTGCGGCCCCCTCCTTTGGCTCCAAACCACCTTTCCCCCTTCGCTGTCCCACGGTATAGCGGCGCAGCCCAAAGGAATATCAACCATGACCGACACCCCCGATTTTCCGCAGATCACGCTTGTCACCCCGCCTGATCTGGACCTGTCCACGTTCCCGGACATCATGGCGGCCTGTCTGGACGCGGTGCCTGTGGCCTGCGTCCGGCTGTCCTTGGCCACGCGCGACGACGACCGGATCGGTCGCGCCGCAGACGCCCTGCGGGACATCACCCACGCCCGGGATGTGGCGCTGGTGATCGAGGCGCATGTGCTTTTGGTGGAACGGTTCGGTCTGGACGGGGTGCATCTGCTGGATGGGGCGCGGTCGGTGCGCAAGATCCGCAAGGATCTGGGCGACGACGCCATTATTGGCGCGTTCTGCGGCAATTCCCGGCACGACGGGCTGACGGCGGGCGAACTTGGCGCGGATTACGTCAGCTTTGGCCCTGTCGGGGACACCTCGCTTGGCACCGGCCAGCAGGCAGCGTTCGAGTTGTTCGAATGGTGGTCCGAAATGATCGAGGTGCCTTGCGTCGCCGAAGGCGCGCTGACCCTCGACCTCGTGCGCAAACTGGCGCCGCACACCGATTTTTTCAATTTCGGTGACGAGGTCTGGGGTACACCGGACCCTGCGGCCACGTTGCAATCCTATCTGGCGGCGTTGCGCGGTTAAGGGGCCAGAACCCCAGCGTCGCGCAACCCTGCCGCGACCATGGCATGGGTGACGCGGGCCAGCGCCTTGCGGTCCGGGTGATCGGCCACTTGCACGGGCGGATGGTATTGCACCGTTACAGCTCCTTGCCGGGGCAAGGCCAGCACGGCCAGCAGATGCGGACCAAAGTCCATATCGCCCCACCAGCCATAGACCCGGGGATCACCGCCTGCGGGGCCCTTCCAGATCACGCTGACGGGTTGCACCTGCATCCTGTCACGCTGCAGCCCCCCCAGAAACGCGGCAAACAGCGTGGGTTTGAACGGCACCAGATGGCGACCATCGGTTGACGTGCCTTCAGGAAAAATCAACAGCGGTTGCCCGGCGGTCAGTTGGTCGGTCAGGGTGCCGATCTGATCGGTTGCCGCCGCACGGTCCCGCCGGATGAACACCGTTCCCGATGCGCGGGCCAAGGGGCCGATGCCAGCCCAGCCTGCAACCTCGGATTTCGCAACAAAACTTAGCCGCATCCCGGCATTGAGCGCAAAAATATCGAGCCAGCTTGAATGATTGGCGACAATCGCCCCCGGCCCGGTCATCGGTCGGCCCACCACCCGGTAGCGTATGCCAATCAGGGCAAGCGCCACACGCGACACCATCATGGGGAACAGGCCGCTGACCGGACGGCGGTCACCGGTCAACGGACGTTCGACCATGCGGACCATCATCATCAGGGGCAGACAGGTCACAATCACCGCAACCAAGGGCACGCCTCGCCCTATAATCCGGACCCAACCCGCAACGCCGGTCGGGGTCGCAGGCACATAGGGGGCAGCGTTCCAGGGGCCGCTCATCTGCGGATCACGTTCGGCATCAGGTGCGACGGGGCGTGGTATACAACGCGCGCTGCGCCACGGTCATGCGAGCGGTGTCAAGGATCAGACACACATCCGTTGTGTTGAACGCATGGTCAATCACGGCCCCTTCGCCGACATAGCCGCCCAACCGCAAATAAGCCTTGATCAGGGCCGGGGTAGCGACCATCGCGGCTTTGCGGTCAATGTCGTCTTCGGCCAGCAGGTCCATCTGCACAAACCGGTCCGGGACGGCGCGCACCCGCAGATCGGCCGGGGCAAGGTGGCGGTGGTGCAACAACGACAACGGCGCGGCAAGGGCTGCGGGGTCGATGCCGTGAAACGACGCCACCCCGAACAAAACATCAATCTGATGATCGGCGACATAGCCCGCCAACCCGTGCCACAGATGATACATCGCGGCCCCGCCCCGGTAGGCAGGATGCAAACACGACCGACCCAGTTCCAAAACCCGGCGGCCCGACGACAACAACGGGCCAAGGTCATATTCATCGGCAGAATAAAACTGTCCGGCGCGGGCGGCGGCCTCGGGCCGCAGCAGGCGATAGACACCGATCACATGCGTGCCCACCGGCAAGGTCGGATCGACAAGGATCAGATGGTCAAAGAACGGATCGAACTGGTCGGCCTCCAGCCGGGCGTCGTGATCCACCATCGGGCCGTCACCGCCCAATTCCTCGATGAACACGGTATACCGCAACCGCTGCGCCGCTTCGACATCATCGCGGTTGCCGGCAAGGCGCAGTTCGTAGCGGGGGGTGTCCTGGATCATGGGGCCTGTGCCTGACGGTCGATTGGTGCGTTTTAGGCGGGAATGGACGCAAGGCGCAAGAGGACGCGGCACAGACGGCATCGGGGGCCGCGATGGGATCGACACGGCATCAGGGTTGACCAAAATTTCCCAATCGCTACCTTGAGTTGAAGATGTTATTTCAAGGACACGAATTCCAACATGATCCGGGTGCCATCAATGACAATCTTGCCCATTTCGGGGAAATGCACCGTGATGCGGCCTCCGACATTGGACTGGACCTGCCCCAGACCCCAATCAGGTTCCTGCGGATGGCGCACAATCATTCCGGGTTCCAGAAATCCGTTAAGGTCTTGCAAACTATTTACCTCCAAAGTGCGCCTATGACACAGCGCCCAGATATTCCCGCCCTGATCGGGTCCCGCATCTGCCACGACCTGATTAGCCCATTGGGGGCAATCGGCAATGGGCTGGAACTCGTCGGGTTGGCCGGATTTGCCGACGCGCCCGAAATGGCGTTGATTTCGGAAAGTGTGGATGCGGCAAAATCGCGGGTGCGGTTTTTCCGGGTGGCGTTTGGCGGGGCATCGGCGGACCAACGGATGGGCCGGGCCGAGGTGGTCAGCATCCTTGGCGGGGCGGCGCGCGGCGGGCGGCTGTCGTATGTGTGGGACATCGTTCCCGACCAGCCCCGCAACGAGGTCCGGATCGCATTTCTGGCGCTGCTCTGTCTGGAAACCGCGCTGCCCTATGGCGGGGATATCCACATCACCCATGACGCGGGCCGCTGGACCCTGATGGCCGAGGCGGACAGGACCAAGGTAGACCCCGATTTGTGGGAGGCGCTCAGTTCGCCGCGCCACCGGGCACAGATCACGGCGGCCACCGTTCAATTCCTGTTGCTGCCCGATGTGGTTGGGGATGCAGGGCGCACATTGACCGTGGCCATCGAACCCCGGCGGATCACGCTACGATTCTAGGCTCCCGAAACGGCGTTTACCCGCGCACAGCCCCGTTTCCGGTCACCAGATACTTGAAACTGGTCAGTTGTTCGGCCCCCACCGGCCCGCGCGCATGCATTTTGCCAGTGGCGATGCCAATTTCGGCCCCCATGCCAAATTCACCACCATCGGCAAACTGGGTGCTGGCGTTGTGCATCAGAATGGCGCTGTCCAACCGTTCAAAGAAATGGGCAGCGGCGGCATCATCGGCAGTGATGATCGCGTCCGTGTGGTTCGACCCATAGGTGCGGATATGGTCAATGGCGGCGTCCACGCCATCCACCAGTTTGGCGGCGCAGATCATATCCAGAAATTCGTGGCCGAAATCGGCGGGTTTGGCGGGAACGGTGCCCGCAACCTTGGACAATTCGCCGTCTGCCCGAACCTCGACCCCGGCGGCGACAAGCGCGTCGATCAACAGCGGTCCGTGCTGGGTATAGAACCGCCAGTCGATCAACAAACACTCCATCGCGCCGCAAATACCGGTGCGCCGGGTCTTGGCGTTCAGAACGATCTGCACCGCCATGGCGGGGTCTGCCGTGGCGCCCACATAAATGTGACAAATGCCTTCGAGATGGGCAAACACGGGCACCCGCGCCTCGCGTTGAACCAGCCCCACCAACCCTTTGCCACCACGCGGCACGATCACGTCGATATGGTCGGTCATGGTCAACATGGCGCTGACGGCGGCACGGTCGCGGGTCGGCACCAGTTGTATCGCGTCCATCGGCAGGCCCGCCTGCTGCAATCCGGTTTGCAGACAGGCGTGGATCGCGACGGAGGAATGAAAGCTTTCGGACCCGCCGCGCAGGATCACCGCATTGCCAGATTGCAGGCACAGCGCGCCCGCGTCCGCCGTCACATTCGGGCGGCTTTCGTAAATCACGCCGACAACGCCCAAAGGTGTGCGCACCCGGCGGATGTTCAACCCGCTGGGCATGTACCATTGGGCGATCACCGCGCCCACCGGATCCCGCTGTGCCGCGACACTGCGTAAACCGTCCACAATGGCATCAACCCGGCGATCATCCAGGATCAAACGGTCCATCATCGCCGGGCTCAGACCCTTGTCCGCGCCATAGCCCTGATCCTCGTAATTGGCGTCAAGGATGGATTGGCGGGCGGCGTCAATCGCGGCGGCCGCACTGATCAAGGCGGCGTGTTTGCGTTCGGACGACGCATAGGCGAGGACAGCCGCTGCTGCGCGGGCGCGCTTGCCAATATCGGTCATCACCGCGGAAATGTCTTCGGGATTTTGCATCACAGCACCATATCATCGCGGTGGATCAACGCCGCGCGCCCCTTGTAGCCCAACAGCGCCTCGATGTCGGCACTCCGGCGACCCATGATCAGACGGGCCTCGTCGGCGGTATAGCGGGCCAAACCAAGGCCCAGACGCTGACCACCCGCCGTCAGAATGGTCACCGGATCACCACGCCCGAACCGCCCGGATACCGACGCAATACCGGCGGGCAGCAGGCTCTTGCCCTCGAGCAGGGCTTTGTGCGCGCCGGCGTCTACCTGCACCTCGCCCTTTGGCTTCATCGCCGCGATCCAGCGTTTGCGGGCCGCCTGCGGGTCCGTTTGCGCCACGAACCATGTGCAAGCCGCGCCATTTTCAAGCTCCAACAAAGGGTTGCGCGTTGATCCTAAGGTGATGCACATGGCGCACCCTGCCTCGGTCGCGACGCGGGCGGCCATCAGTTTGGTGATCATCCCGCCCTTGGACAATCCAGACACGCCGTCGCCCGCCATCGCCTCGATCTCGGGGGTGATAAGGTCAATGATATCATATCGTTGCGCGTCATGGTTAAGGTTCGGATTGCCGTTGTAAAACCCGTCCACATCGGACAGCAACACCAACTGATCGGCCCCTATGGTCACGGCCACCTGCGCCGCCAACCGGTCATTGTCGCCATACCGGATTTCGTCGGTGGCGATCGTGTCGTTCTCATTCACAATCGGGGTGACGCCCAATCCGATCAAGGTTTCCATCGTCGCGCGAGAATTCAGATACCGCCGCCGATCATTGGAATCGTCAAGCGTTACAAGGATTTGCGCAGTGATGATGCCATGGGGGGCCAATACTTCTTCGTATGCACGGGCCAGCCGGATTTGCCCCACGGCGGCGGCGGCCTGCGATTGTTCCAATGGAAGCGCGCCACCCGGCAACCCCAAAACCACGCGCCCCAGCGCGATAGAGCCGGACGATACCAGAACAACATCCATGCCCCGTTTGCGCAACCGGGCCACATCCTGCGCCAGCGACAACAGCCAATCGGTCTGCAACTGCCCCGTGGCGCGGTCCACCAACAAGGCGGACCCGATCTTGACCACCAGCCGCCGCGCGGTGCTTAGGGTTGCCACGGTGTGTCCTCCACCACCGCGGACCCCCGGCGGTCTTTGTCGATCACCCGGCGCAACACGCGCAACACGTCCTGCACGCCTTCGCCCGACACGCCCGACATCAGCATGACCGGCCCGCCCGTGGCGGCCATCAGTTCATCGCGCAGGAACGCGCGTTCTTCGTCATCCAGCGCGTCGATCTTGTTCAGAACCGTGATGCGGGGTTTGTCGGCAAGGTTGCCGCCATAGGCTTCCAACTCGCCAATGATCACATCCCAATCGTTGGCAGGGTCATCGCCAGTGCCATCCACCAGATGCAACAACACCGAACAGCGTTCCACATGGCCCAGAAACATATCGCCAAGGCCCCGGCCTTCGCTTGCCCCTTCGATCAGGCCGGGAATGTCGGCCACCACGAATTCGGTGCCGTCCACCCCCACAACCCCAAGGTTGGGAACCAGCGTGGTAAACGGATAATCGGCGATTTTCGGGCGGGCATTAGACGTGGCGGCCAGAAACGTGGATTTCCCCGCATTCGGCATCCCTAACAGACCCACATCAGCGATCAGTTTCAGGCGCAGCCAGATCGTGCGCTCCACACCTTCTTGGCCCGGATTGGCCCGGCGCGGGGCCTGATTGGTGGCGCTCTTGAAATGCAGGTTGCCAAAACCACCGTTGCCGCCACGCGCTAGAATGACCCGTTGGCCAATCACGGTCAGGTCGGCGATCACGGTTTCTTCGTCTTCGTCGATGATCTCGGTGCCAACCGGCACCTTGAGGATGATATCCGACCCGGAAAATCCGGTCATCTGACGGCCCTGCCCGCCTTGCCCGTTCTGAGCAAAGAAATGCTGTTGATAGCGGAAATCAATCAGCGTGTTCAGACCGTCCACGGCTTCGGCAATCACGTCACCGCCATGGCCACCATCGCCGCCGTCCGGGCCGCCAAATTCCACAAACTTTTCCTTGCGGAACGACACGCAGCCGTTTCCGCCGCTCCCCGAACGGATATAGACTTTGGCAAGATCGAGGAATTTCATCTGGGCTCTTTCGGTGTTCAGCGTGGCGATAGTCTATCGCGCGTCGGTTCTCAAGGCATCGTAGCGGGCGCGGGTCAGGCGGGTCTCGGTCGATGGGGTCGGCACGCCGCGTGCCTTGGACATCTCGACGGTCTGCGCGACCACCGCGAACCCCAGTTTTTTCAACACATGGGCGGACCTTGGGTTATCGGACCAATAATCGGCCCGAAGGGCGGTCAGGTCCGGGTTGTCAAAGGCGGTCTGCACGGCCAATCGCCCCGCCTCGGTCGCATATCCTTGCCCCCAATGCGCGCGGGAAAATGAATAGCCCAATATTCCATCTGTTACGGCCATCGTTCCGATGAACGCGCCGTTCAGAAAACACCCCCACACAAATCCATTCCCGCCATAGGGCCGCGCGCGGGTCGCCGTAAACGCCGGGTCAGCAGGCCAGGGAAAGCCGCCCAATTGCTGCACAACCTCCCAATCACTGACCAAGGCGTGCAGATCGTGCAGGTCATCCGCCGTTAGCCCGCGATAGGTCAACCGGGCCGACCGGACCATCGCCGCAGTCATTTTGCGAGCTTCAGCGCATAGGTCCACGTCGGCACCGTCGCATTGCGGGCCACCGAAAATGCCTCGGCATCGCCCAGATAGTCAAAGCCCGTGTTGGTCAGCACCCGCGCGGACCCCGGATTGTCCTGAAACACGCTGGCGAAAATCTGGGCGGACCCATGGGGATTGGCGGCAATCAATGCACCCACGGCCTCGGTCGCCAAGCCGCCGTTCCAGAACGCGGGGGCCACCCAATACGAGATTTCGGATTGGTTGCGGTCCAGCCGTTCCAACCCGATCATGCCCATGACTTCGGCGTGGCCTTGGGCGGTGCCATCCATCGCCCACACATCCTCGGTCCGGCCGGGGGCCTGCGCCTGCCGGATCATCGCGTCAACGGCACCGGGCGGCAACGGATGCGGCAAATGACGGGTCATGGCGGCGACACGGGCATCGGCGGCATAGCGGCCCAACAGACCCGCATCCGACGGGCGCACCGGACGCAAGGTGAACCTGTCCGTGTCGATCGTGATCTGGTTGACCACAGGGTGCTGCAACATCGGCTTTCCTCCTCGAAAACCTGTAGGGTCGGTCGTGTCACCACAAAATGACAAAGGGGACCGGCGGTGCCGATCCCCTTCATGTGATGCCATTGAAAGGTTCGGTTTACTCAGCGGCCTCCGCCACCGGGAGAACCGAAACAAAGGTGCGGCCATTCAGACCCTTGCGGAAGAAAATGGTGCCTTCGGTCATGGCGAACAAGGTGTGATCCTTGCCCATGCCAACACCGTTACCGGCCCAAACCTTGGTGCCGCGCTGGCGCACGATGATGTTGCCCGGAATGACGACTTCACCACCGAACTTTTTCACGCCAAGACGACGACCCGCGCTGTCGCGACCGTTGCGGGATGAACCGCCTGCTTTCTTGTGTGCCATGGGGTGTTACTCCTGCGCTGCAGCGGCGGCTTTTTTGGCGGCCGGTTTCTTTTTCGGGGCGGGGGCGGCTTCAACTTCGACGGCAACCTTGGTTGCAGCACCCAGAGCGGCCTTGACGCCAGACGCATCGGCACCTTTTTCAAGGATGTCGGTGATCCGGACCAGCGTCAGTTGCTGACGGTGGCCTTTCTTGCGCTGGCTACCGTGTTTCCGGCGACGCTTGACGAAGTGGATCGTCTTTTCGCCTTTGATCTGGTCGATCACTTCGGCCTGCACAGCGGCATCGGCCACCATCGGCGCACCGATCGTGCCACCCACCATCAGAATCTCGTTGAACTGAATCGTTTCGCCAGCAACCGCCAGCAATTTCTCGACACGCAGCACATCGCCCGAGGCGACCTTGTACTGTTTGCCACCGGTCTTGAGAACCGCAAACATTTGGTATTCCTTCATCTTCCGCGTCTCTAAGGTCCCCCTTGCGGAGTGTTGCGGCCAGTCTGGCCACCCGTGGACTGCGCGCCCTCTTGGGCGTCATTTCGCTTGGTCCCGGCAAGTCTCTTGCCAAGATGGCGGCTTATCTGCGCAACTACATCCAAAGTCAACCCAGTTCCGCAACGATCGGAGGCATCGAGCAGATGCGCAAACCCCTACTTCTGCTGGCTTTTGCCAGTGCCTGCACCCCCACCGCGCAAACCGATGAACGGCTTGCCCGGTTCGGTCTGCCAACGTCCGTGCAGCAGGCGGACGGCCAACAGCGGCAGTCGTCGATCGAGGTGTTCGTCAAATCCAACCACCCGGCCCTGATCGCCGATATCCGGGCGGGAGGCGGGCAAACTCTGACCGAGGCCATGGACCGCGCCCGCATCCCCCAGGCGGACCGGGCCACCCGGATCATCCAGCTCCAAGGCAGCCTTGGAGTATATGAATCCTCGCCCGGCGCGTTGGTGGCGGCCTTGTCCGCCTACGGGCTATAGGATTACAGGTCCGCGCCCAGCATCTGCTGGGCCGACGCCACGCCCAATTCCCTGCTGATATCTTCGAACAACCCGTCAAACGCCGAAAACAGCGCCCTGTTCAAATCGCGCCCCGCCGGGCTTTCGGAAAACGCGATATAGGTGTCCAGATCGGCATCGCTCGCCGGTTGATAGGCGAGATTGAGGAACGAATAGACCCATTCGGTCGTGTTGGCGCGGATATCGGGTTCCTGCGTCCACACGTCCGACAGGATCTGCGCCTCGGTCAGGTCGGCCCCGAACGCACCACCCTTCATCAATCCGACATAGAACGCATAGTTGGAGTTGAGCGCACCCACCACGTTGGTTTCGACCAGATCGTTGATCTCGACAAACCGCTGCAACTGGGCATTGCGGGGGGTCTCGTCCATGGCATCGATGGCGGCGGCTTCTTTGCTCATTTCCTCAACGGCATCGTCCAGCAGGGCACGGCGGGCGGCGATTTCCAGTTGCACGAATGTCTTGCCAGGTTCGGTCATGAAAAACGCAAGAATCGCATCGCGGTCGGCGCTGGCCAGCGCATCGGACATGCCTGTTTCGGCGGCGGTGCGCATCCGGTCCACGTCATAAATCGCGGCAACCGTGCGGGGCCATTCGGCGCTGATCCGGTCGGGGAACATGTCCTGACTGATCTGGTCGGCATAGGCCAACCCTTCGTCCCGCATGATCCCGATCATCTCGGGCAGGCCCAAAGCGGCAAAAATCCGGGTATCCAGATCATCGCCCGCATGGGCCACTGGGGCAAACGGCCACGCCAGAACAAGGGCAGCGACCGGGGCAATCAGACGGTGAAACATGACACTTCCTTTGATAACATGTGACAAAGATTAGTCCGCCGCGCCCCCGTTTCCAAGGGTCGGCAGGTCAAGGTGACACAATTGTCACTGGCCCCCTTGGACAGCGCGCGCTCTAGGCCTTATTGGAGTGGTCAGAGCCGCGAAAGGACCCGCCATGATCGTCAATCCCACCCAGATTAAGGCCGAACTGGCGCGCGCTGACGGGCTGTTCCGAATGGGCAAAGGACGGGATGCCGCGCCGATCCTGCGCGCCTTGATCGCGACCAAACCAGACCTCGCACCAGCACATTTCCTGCTGGGCCAGGTCTTGTGCAGCATGGGTAACGCAGCGCAGGCGCTTGATCCGCTGGGGACGGCCCTGCGGCTTGCCCCCCGGCAAGCGGTCATTTGGGAGGCCATGTTGCAGGCACTGGGTGACGCTGGCACACCCGAGGCGCGCAATGCGTTCGTGGCCCAGTTGCGGCAGGCCCCGCTGCCGCCCCAAACCCGCGACGTCTTGCTGGAAAAGGCCACGCGCGGCGGCCGGGGCACGCTGCGGTTCGACGTCAACCTGTTGGCCGTGGGAAACGAGTTCTGCCTGCTGGCGATGACGCACG
>JBGSIZ010000345.1:0-3127 GCA_041742255.1 Marivivens sp.
CCGGGGCTGGCGGCGATCCCGCGCACAATACTGTCGCGGGCGGCGTCGGGGTCCACCTGCCGGTGCAGCAGTTCGCCAATGGCGGTGGGTTCAATCCGCAGAATGGCCTCCTCGCGGGCAATGATCCCATCCTCGGCCAAGGCAACAGCGACACGGACGGCGGCGCGGCTGGACCGTTGCACGCGCACAGCATCCAGAACGGCCAACCGGCCGCCGGAAATGGCAAACTCCACCTGCATTTCCTCTCGCAGGCGGGTGCGACACAAATCGCCATAGCGGGTCAGGTCGGCAAACACCTGCGGCAGGCTCTCCTCAACCGACGGACCGCGCACATCGCGGGTCAGAAACAGCGCGCCGGACGCCACAGCCAACGCCTCGCGGCCCTGACTTTGGGCCAGATACCGCCCCTTGATCCGGCGGTCGCCCGTCACTTCGTCGATGAACTGCATGACGCCCGCGCCACATTCGCCGGGGCCAACACCCAAGGCCATCCGCTGCACCACAAGACCCAGACCGGCATCGGCGGGGGCACCTTTGGCTTGCCGCAACAGGCGGGCGGTGGTGCCATCCCACGCGCGGGCCATGGACCGCAACACCTCGGACAACTGCTCGGCGGGGTCTTGGGGAAACGCGTCGTCCATCTCGTCTTCATAGGTGCGCAATGCGGCGCGCAACGCCTCCCCGGTAGGGGCATCAGGCAGATAAAACGCCTCGGGGTCCAACCGGGCGACATGGACGGCATAGGATTGAATGAACCGCAAATAGATAGCAGTGGCAGCCGCCTCGCCCAAGGTGTGGGTAAGGGTGGCGTGGCGATCACCATTCATCCCGATGTTCAAAATGGCACCGGGGCCGCCCCAATCGGGGTCCTGACTGCTCGGGCGGACAGACACCAAGGGGGCATCGCCAAACGGGGCCAGAATCTCGGCCACATCGGGCATCTGGCCACGGGCAATGGCGCGCACGGCGTCAAACGACAGGGCAACGGTCGTGGGCACCGGCATATCCAGCCGGATCAGACGTTGCAGACATTTGGCCCGGCCCCCATGCACACTGGGGGACAGGGTCGATGTCGGGGTGATCAACGTCACCGGCTCAAAGTTCAGGTCTTTCTGCATTGCAGCATTCTCCGCCTTGGCCCCACATTAGGCAAGCGCAGAAACGTGGCAAGGAAAAGGTTTCAGACCTCAGCCATCCAGCCGCGTCAAATCCGCCACCCCCAGACAAATCGTGCGAATCCGGGACAACAGGTTCAACCGGTTGCGGCGGATCACCGGGTTGTCGGAATTGACCTGCACGGCGGTGAAAAACGCATCAATCGGCCCGCGCAAGGCGGCCATGGCGGCCATGGCGGCGGCGAAATCCTCGGCGGCCATCGCGGGGGCAATCGCGGCCTCGGCGGTATCAAGGGCGGCGAACAAGGCGGTTTCCTCGGGCCCTTCGGCAAATTTCACGTCGGCACCATAGGAATATTCAACGCCATCCTTGGCCTCGGCCTGCCCCAGAATATTGGCGGCGCGCTTGAACCCTTGGGTCAGGTTGGCGCCATCCTCGGTCGCCATGAACGCCTGCAACGCACGGGCGCGGTTGACCAGCAGGGTCAGGTCGTCATTTCCGGGCATGACGAGGCAAGCATCAATGACATCGTGGCGAATGCCGTCGTCCTTGAGGAACACCTTGAGGCGGTCATGGAAGAAGGACAGGAGGTCATTCGTATCTGCGAACCTGTCATCGTGGACACCAACCAGTTCAACCGCCGTGGAAAACGGGCCGGGGCGAGTGTTCAACGCCAACCGCACCCCATTCCCCAACACCAACCGGATCACGCCCAGCGCGGCCCTCCGCAACGCAAACGGGTCCTTGCTCCCCGTCGGCTTCTCGTCAATCGCCCAGAATCCGGTCAGCGTGTCGATCTTGTCGGCAAGGGCCACGGCGACAGCCACGGGGTCACTGGGCACATCGTCGCCCTGCCCCATCGGTTTCCAATGGTCGCGGGCGGCGTCGGCCACGGCGGGCAAACGGCCCGCCTCCATCGCGTAATAGCGGCCCATCACCCATTGCAATTCGGGGAATTCCCCCACCATGGCCGACCGCAAATCGGCCTTGGCGATCAACGCAGCCTCGCGGGCAACTTGGCGGTCGGCGCCCACGTCGGGGGCAATTTCGGCGGCCAATGCGGCGATCCGCTCCACCCGGTCAAACTGGCTGCCCAGCTTGGCGTGGAACGTGACGGCCTTAAGACCCTCCAGCCACTCGGCCATGCCCGCCTTGGCCACGCGCAGATCGTTCTCCCAGAAAAACTTGGCATCCGACAACCGGGCGCTCAGCACCTTCTGGTTGCCGTGCAGGATGGTGGCCCCGTGGTCGGCGGTTTCCATGTTGGCGACGGTGACGAACCCTTCGATGCGGCCTGTCCTCGGATTGCGGACGCTGAAAAACTTCTGATGCTCGCGCATGCTGGTCTGCAACACCTCAGGGGGCAGGTCCAGAAACGCAGGGGCAATCTTGCCCATCAACACCACGGGCCATTCGACCAACCCGGCAACCTCGGCCAGCAACCCCTTATCCTCGACCACCTCCAACCCTTGGGCAAAGGCTTGGGTGGTGGCGTCATGCCAGATGGTGTCGGCGCGGGCATCGGCGCGCAGGGTGACATGGGCACGGGCCAGCTTGGCCTCGTACTCCCCGAACCCGTTGACGGTGATATCGCCCTTGGACAGGAACCGATGACCACGGGTGACACGACCCGCAACAATCCCGTCAATCTCCAGCGGAACAACGTCCGTGCCCGCCTCGTCGGACAGGATGCAGATGATGGAATGCAGCGGACGCACCCATTTCAACGTGCCCGACCCCCAGCGCATGGATTTGGGCCACGGGAATTCGCGCACCGTGCGCTCCAGCACCTCGGCGATGATGGCGGGGGCGGTGCGGCCGGGCTTGGTCAGGACGGCGAAATACACCTGCCCCTTCTTGTCGTCGCGCACCTCCAACTGATCCTTGGTCAACCCGGTGGACCGCAAGAACCCCTCGATGGCGGCAGCGGGTGCGGTGGTGGCGGGGCCTTTGCGCTCCTCGCGGACGGGGCGGCTCTCGGCGGTCAGGGCCTCGATCGACAGGGCCAGAC
>JBGSIZ010000346.1:0-3687 GCA_041742255.1 Marivivens sp.
TTCAACGATCTGAAATGGGGCACCAAGAATCCGATCATGCTGCGCGACCCGGAATTCGGGCCAACCCGCATCCGCGCCTTTGGCACCTATTCCGTCAAGGTTGCCGATGCCGCCAAATTCATGCGCGAAATCGTCGGCACCGACGGCGAATTCACCATGGACGAGATCAGCTTTCAGATCCGCAACATCATCGTGCAGGAGTTTTCCCGCGTCATCGCCTCGTCCGGGATCCCCGTTCTGGACATGGCCGCCAACACCGCCGATCTGGGCAAGGTGATTGCCACGGCCATCAGCCCCGTGATGGAAACCTATGGCCTGACCATTCCCGAACTTTACATCGAAAACATCAGCCTGCCCCCCGCCGTAGAGGCCGCTCTGGACACCCGCACGTCGCGCGGGTTGACGGGCGATCTGGGCGACCACCTGAAATACGCCACCGCCGAGGCCCTGATGAAGGGCGGCGATGCATCGGGGGCCATGGGGGCGGGCATGGGTGCCGGGATCGGCATGGCCATGGCACAGCAGATGGGCAACCAAGGGCCGTGGGGCCGCGCCCCGGCCCCGGTTGTCGCCGCTCCGCCCCCCCCGCCTGTCGAACGGGTCTGGCATGTGGCCGACAATGGCGCGGCCACCGGACCCTATGGCCGGGGTCATCTGGGCCGTATGGTTGCCGATGGCAGCCTGACCCGTGACACCATGGTTTGGGCCCCCGGTCAGGATGGCTGGATCCGGGCCGAGGATGTGTCCGATCTGGCCCAATTGTTCACCGTGATGCCGCCGCCCCCGCCCCCCGCAGTGTGACCGTGGCCCCCCTGACCTGATAACGGATCCGACCATGACCCATCGCACCGGATACACCACCCTGCAGATTGCCCTGCATTGGGTCATCGCCCTTTTGATCCCCGCTGCGTGGTGGATGAGCGAAGGGATGGGCCGCGCCCTGCGCACCCGGATCGAAAACGGCGACACCGGGATCACCGGGAACACCGTTCATGTCTGGCTGGGCGGCGCGGTGTTTGCCGCCGTTATCATCCGCATTCTGGTGCGGCTGTCGACCGGGGCCCCCGCCCCGGTTCCGGGCAGCCCCGCTTGGGCTGAAAAAGCCGCCATATGGGGCCACCGTGTGTTGTATCTGCTGATGGTGCTGGTGCCGTTTTCGGGTGCTATGACGTGGTATGTCGGCATCCGGGACGCGGGCGAAGTCCACGAGATTGCATCCAACGCCTTGATGATCTTGGTTCTGGGCCATGCGGCGGCCGCCCTTTATCACCATTATATCGCCAAGGACGCCACCTTGCGCCGGATGCTGCGCCCCGGTGTGGCCGGATGACCCGCCGGGGACTGACCATCGTTCTGCACTGGGGATTGCTGTTCATGATCCTGATGATGATCAAGGGGGGCACCGCCGCCCCTGCCTTGCGGTGGGCGTTTGTAGGGGCGGGGGGCCTGTGGGCGGGTCTGGCGATCGGGTTCGGGATGCTGGGCAAACCGGGGCCAAAGCTGCAGGGGTCGGCGCGCGTGGCGTTTCCGTGGCTGCACCGCGCGATGTATGCCGGGATTGCGGTGGCCGCTGGTTTGAACCTTGGGGCGCTGTTGGGCGTGACGCCGATGATTTGGGCGTGGAACAGCCTGCTGGTGTTGTTTGTCGCGGGTATTTTCCACGGCATTTTTCACCTGTGGCGGCACACCACCCTGAACGACGGCGCGCTGCGCATGATGACCCCGAAAATCTGGCACAAGCACCTGTGACCCCATGGACCCCGACCAGATGGACCCTGACCGCATGACAGCCGACCCCGCCATTCCGGCCACCGAAACCCGGTTTCCGTGTGACCAATGCGGTGCCGACATGCGGTTTGATCCGGGCCATGACCGCCTGATCTGTGACCAATGTGGTGCGGTGCAGGCGGTGGAACGGGGGGCCTACAGCGGGACCGCCATCCGCGAGCTGGATTTTCAGGCCGCCCTGCGCGACCAACTGCCCGCCGCCGAGGTTGTGGAAACCCGGATCTCCCAATGCCCGAATTGTGGCGCGCAGGTGGAATTCTCTGACACCGTGCACGCCACCGAATGCCCGTTCTGCGCCACCCCTGTGGTCACCGACACAGGCAGCCACCGCCAGATAAAACCCCGCGCCCTGTTGCCCTTTGCGCTGGATGAAAAACAGGCCCGCGCGGCGATGACCCAGTGGCTGGGCCGCTTGTGGTTCGCCCCCGGCGGCATGCAGGACTATGCCCGCAAGGGCCGCCCGATGGCGGGCATCTATGTCCCCTACTGGACCTTTGATGCCGATACCAAATCCGCCTACACGGGCGAACGCGGCGATGATTATTACGAGAGCCACACGGTCACCCGCAATGGCAAGCGCGAGACGGTGCAGGTCCGCAAAACCCGGTGGCGCGCCGCATCGGGCCGCGTGGCCCGGTTTTTTGATGACGTGCTGGTGCTGGCGTCCCGGTCCCTGCCCAAGAATTACACCGACGGGCTGGAACCCTGGGACCTGTCCGCGCTGGAACCCTATAGCCCCACTTATCTGGCCGGATTTCGCGCCGAAGGCTATCAGATCGACCTCGAGGCCGGATATGGCGAGGCCCGGCAGATCATGGATGCGATGATCCTGCGCGACGTGCGGTTCGACATTGGCGGCGATCAGCAGCGCGTGCACGGCGTCCAAACCGACATCCGCGATGTGACGTTCAAACATATCCTGCTGCCCGTGTGGCTCGCCGCCTACAAATACCGGGGCCGCACCTATCGCTTTGTCGTCAATGGACGGTCTGGCAAGGTGCAGGGTGAACGCCCCTACTCGGCTTGGAAAATCGCGGTGGCGGTGATCCTTGGCCTGATCCTTGCAGTGGGCGTTGGATATGTTATCGCTAACAACCAGTAGCGAAAGGAACCCGCGATGATCCTGTCTTGTGGTGAAGCCCTGATTGACATGTTGCCCCGCAGATCCGAGGCGGGCGAGGATTGTTTTGCCCCTTATGCCGGGGGGGCCGTGTTCAACACCGCCATCGCCTTGGGTCGTTTGGGTGCGCCTGCCGGGTTCTTTTCGGGGATCAGTTCGGATTTTCTGGGCCAGATCCTGCGCGATCAGTTGGCCGCGTCCAAGGTCGATGCGTCGTTTTGTGCCATCAGCGACCGACCCTGCACCGTGGCGTTTGTCAAACTGGTCAACGGACAGGCCACCTATGCATTCTACGATGAAAACACGGCGGGCCGGATGCTGGCCTTGTCCGACCTGCCACGGGTGACTGCGGACGCCTTGTTCTTTGGCGGGATTTCATTGGTGGTGGACCCCTGCGGCGCCACATACGAGGCCCTTATGACCCGCGAAGCTCCGGCCCGCGTGACCATGATCGACCCCAACATCCGCCCCGGTTTCATCCGCGACGAGGCCGCCTATCGCGCCCGGATCACCCGGATGATCGCCATGGCCGACATCGTGAAACTGTCCGACGAAGACCTGCATTGGTTGATGGGCAGCGGCGGGATCGAGGGGCTGGCCCGGGCCATCCTCGCCAAGGGTCCCAAACTGGTCTGCATCACCGAAGGCGCCAAAGGGGCAACCGGGTTCACCCAGCGCGACAATGTGTTCGTGGCCGCGACCCCGGTTGCCGTGGCCGACACCGTGGGCGCGGGCGATACGTTCAATGCGGGCGTTCTGGCGGCGTTGCATCGGCGCGG
>JBGSIZ010000347.1:0-4840 GCA_041742255.1 Marivivens sp.
ATCGGCAAAGGCATAGGCGACGCCTTCCAGCACGGCGCGGGTGGCGGCGGCGGTGTCGGTGGCATGATCCAGATGCAGGAACTGTCCGCGCATGGTGGCATCGTTGTGCGGGGTGCGCTCGCCGCCCAGATACGGCAGAAACAGCGTCCGGCCCGGTGGGCGCAACGGCCCAAGGTCGGCGGTCAACCGGGCGGCGCTCTGCCCCGTCAACCGGGCCAACCACTCCAGCGCGTCCGTGGCAGCAAGGATAACGCCCATCTGGTGCCACGTTCCGGGCACGGCATGGCAAAACGTATGGACAGCGGTGGCCGGGTCCGGGCGATAGCCTGCGTTGGCGGCAAACAAAACGCCCGACGTGCCAAGAGACAAAAACGCGGTGCCATCGGCCACAACGCCCGCACCAATGGCGGCGGCAGCATTGTCGCCGGCCCCCCCGGCCACGATGACAGGCGGCAGGCCCAGTTCAGCGGCCAATTCGGGCCGCAACCGACCAGACACCGCCGACCCTTCAACAAGGACAGGCATCTGCGCACGGCTCAGGTGACAGGCGGCCAGCAAATCGTCGGACCAATCGCGGGCGCCGGTATCCAGCCACGCGGTGCCAGCGGCATCAGACATCTCAGACACATGCTCGCCGGTCAGAAACAGACGCAGATAATCCTTGGGCAACAGCACCTTGGCGATGCGGGCAAAGACGGCGGGTTCATGGACCCGGACCCAATCGACCTTGGGGGCGGTAAATCCGGGAAACACGATGTTGCCGGTCAAGGCGCGAAACCGGGGGTCGGCATCCATGGCGGCGGCCTGCACGGCGCTGCGGGTGTCGTTCCACAACATGCACGGGCGCAACACGGCATCGTCGCGATCCAGCAACGTGGCACCGTGCATATGGCCAGACAACCCGATCCCCTGCAAACCGGAACAATCGGCCTTGGCGGCAATGGCGGCCAAGGCGGCACGGGTGGCGCGCACCCAATCGGCGGGGTCCTGTTCGGACCATCCCGGTGCCGGGCGCTGCACGGTCAAGGGTTCGGTGTGTTCGGCCAAAACGCGCTCGGCCTCATCAATCAGGATCGCCTTGAGCGAGGATGTGCCCAGATCAAGGCCGATAAACACGCTACGCCGCCTCGCGCTTGGGGTTCTTGCCCAGAATGATCATCGACAGGATATCATCCTCGGTGACATCCTCGACGCGCTCGTTGCCGATCAACTGGCCGTTTTTCATGACGGCAACGCGGTCGCACAAATCCATCATCTCGCGGGTGTCGTGGGAAATCAGGAAAATACCCAACCCCTGCGACTTCAATTCCTTGATCAGGTCGGCCACCATGGCGGTTTCATGCACGCCCAACGCGGCGGTGGGTTCATCCATGATCAGGATACGGGCGTTGAAATACACGGCACGGGCGATGGCGACAGACTGGCGCTGACCGCCGGACAAGGCGCTGACGGGTTCCTTGAACTTCTTGAAATTGGGGTTCAACCGGGCGAGGATCTTGCGGGTTTCGGCCTCCATCCGGGCCTCATCGACAAACCCGATCCGGTTGGTCAACTCGCGGCCCAGAAACAGGTTGGACGCGGCATCCAGATTGTCGGCTAGGGCGAGGGTCTGGTAAATCGTCTCGATGTTCAGATCGCGACTGTCGCGGGGGGTGGTGATGGTGGCGCGTGTGCCATTGACCCAGAATTCACCGCTATCGGCCTGATAGGCACCCGACAAACACTTGATCAGGGTGGATTTTCCCGCGCCGTTGTGACCCAAAAGGCCGACAACCTCGCCCGGATACAGGTCAAGCGACACATCATCCACCGCCCGGACACCGCCGAACGAAATAGAGATGTTGCGCATTTCAACCAGCGGCGTGCCTGTGCGTTGCGTGCTCATGTCAGCCCCTCACTTCGAAGATTTGCGGTAAAGATTGTCAAGGTAGACGGCGAGAACCAGAACCGACCCCACCACGATCTGCTGCAACGCGGTGTCAAACCCGATCAGAACCATGCCCGACCGCAGCGATTGCATCACGAGCGCGCCCAGAATCGCCCCGTAAATCGTGCCGACACCCCCGGCGAGCGACGTGCCCCCCACAACGGCGGCGGCAATGACATAGAGTTCGTCCAAAAGGCCCAGCGCGTTGGTGGCGCTGTTCAGTCGGGCGGATGCCACGACGGCAGACAACCCGGCAAGGGCACCCATCAGGGCAAAGATGCGCAAGGTCATCCACTTGACCGGAATACCGGCAAGGGCAGCAGCCTCGGGATTGCCGCCGATGGCAAACACATAGCGGCCAAACCGGGTCTTGCTCACCAGCAACGTCATGCCAATTGCGACGGCCAGCATGATCAGCACAGGGTATGCAAAACCGTGGCTCACAAACAACGTCTCGCCTTCGGGAACGGTGATGTTGTTGGCGGCGACATAGGTGTCCACGATGCCCTTGGGCCAGGGGTAGGCGTTGACCAGCAACACAGACCCGATCACCAGACCACAGCCCAGCACGGCCATGAATGTCTCGGCCCAGACCGGGCGCAACGGGAAATCATGGCGCATCCGGCTTTGACGGCCGGACCAGATCATCCACAGGATGGCGGCACAGGCGATCCCGCCCACAATCCAGCTGCCCACAGCACCAATCGCGCCATACGGGCCACCGCCAAGCAGGGTAAACGTGGCATCGACCGGGGAAATGGTCTTGCCGTTGGCAGACAAAAACGCGGCCCCGCGCCACACCAGCAACCCGCCAAGGGTGACGATGAACGAAGGAATACCACGATAGGCAATCAACCAGCCATGAAAGGCCCCGATCAAGGTGCCGGTCACAATACCGACGATGATCGTGATGACCCAGATGGCGGGATGGCCCAGCCCCAGATACTGGGGCAGAATTTCAACCTGCAAAATACCCATGACCATGCCGGTGACACCCAGAATGGCGCCGACAGACAGGTCGATATTGCGGGTGACAATGACCAGAACCATGCCCGTGGCCATGATCCCGATGGACGACATCTGTACCGACACGTTCCACAGGTTGCGCGGGGTCAGGAACGCGCCCTGCCCGTTGAAGATGGCGCCATACATATGGAAGGTCAGCCAGATCAACAGCAACGCAAACATCATGCCCAACAGGCGGGTGTCGATCTCGGTGGCGCGCAGGAACCGGGTCACAGGGTTCACAGGCTTGGCAACACTCGCAGGTTTCACGGACGTGTCTGTCATGAGGGTATCCAACTGTCAGGGATGGTCGCTAAATCGGTGCCGCACCGCAGGATCGGGTCAAACCCGGACCCCGTATCGGTCTGAACATCGGCGGCGATGAAAAAGGCGCCGGGGGTTTGATCCCCCGGCGCCCCGATGGTCGGGCCTTATTCGCAGCCGACAACGCCTGCGATCGCACCTTCACAAGCCTGCTCTTTCGAGATGTGGCCGGCGTCGATGGCGACGTTCAGGTTGTCGCGGGTCAGCGGGGTCGGGTTCAAAAGGATCGCGTTGATCGCGATGCCTTTTTCGCCGCCGCTGAACACGGATGCGCCTTCAATGGCGTCCATCGCGGTGCCGGCAGCCAGTGCCGACGCGATGTTGCCAGCGGCCGAACCAAGCGCACGGGCGTCTTTCCAGACCGAAACGGTCTGGGTGCCACGGGCCACGCGGTTGATGGCAGCAAGGTCGCCGTCCTGGCCACCGACCGGGATCACCAGACCCTGGGCGGACAACGCAGCCACAACACCACCGGCCATGCCGTCGTTCTCGGACAGAACGGCATCAACCATGTTGTTGTTGGCGGTCAGGATCTGCTCCATGTTGGTTTGTGCGGCTTCGGGCTTCCAGCCGTCCGAAAACGCTTCGCCAACGATCTTGATCGTGCCGGCAGCCACTTCGTCGCCGATCACTTCCATCATGCCCTGCAACAGGAAGGCTGCGTTGGGGTCACCGGGGTCGCCCTTGATGATGGCATAGTTGCCAGCAGGCTGCACGGCCACAACGGACTCCGCAATGATCCGGCCCACACCGACGTTGTCGAACGTGAGGTAGAACGTGCGGTCATCTTCGATCAGACGGTCGTAGCCGATGACCGGGATGCCTTCTGCGGCGGCGGCGTCGATTGCCGGCCCGATGGCGTCCTTGTCCCAGGCATTGATGATCAGGACGTTGACGCCCTGCGCGATCAAGGCCTCGACATCGGCCAACTGCTTGGTCGACGACGACTGCGCGTCAGCGGACACATAGGTGTCGCCGTTTGCTTCGATCGCAGCGACCATGGCGGCCTCGTCGATCTTCCAGCGCTCTTCCTGGAACGAAGCCCAGGACACGCCCACTTTCATCCCTTCGGCCAGCGCAGCCGAATTGAAACCAACCACCGCGACAGCGGCGGCGATAATTGCCTTATGCATGTAGTCCTCCCTAGTGACTTTCCCCGATGCGTCGGGGGGCGGGCCTTAGCCCTGCCGCAACACCATGCCAGCATTACTTCAGGTGTCAAAATAAAAATTTCACACTTCGGTCATATTTCCCGCTTTTTTGCTAGGCGACCGAAAGAATATTAGGCAAACTTGGGTTGAAGGGGTCCAATTCCTTTCGCATCTGCAGCAAATAGTTCGGACACTGAATATATGTATGACCTTCTAGACAGCCCAACCGGCGAATCGGGGGATGGTCCTCCCGGTTGCGGTCCGCTGTTGCAGGTCGCCGGGCGGGACATCAAACCGTTGCGGCAACAGGTTTTCGAACATGTCAGGGCGTCGGGGCGGGCGGCGCGGGCGGATATCACCCGGGCGCTGGCGATCAGCCCCGGATCGGTCACGGCGCTGACCTCGGACCTCATCGGCGGCGGCTTCCTGCGCG
>JBGSIZ010000348.1:0-4810 GCA_041742255.1 Marivivens sp.
CTGGCGGCCAAACCCGCGCAGGTCGGCAACACTCGGGGTCGCCACGGCATAGGGGGCAATAGGCCACCGGGCGGCAGCATCGTCGGGTCCCGCAAGGCGGTCCAGCATGTCGGCAACTGACGCGGGCGGGGCCGCATCCGGCGACAATCCGGTGCCAAACCGGATGGCAGCGATCACAGGGTCAAACGGCATACACGGCTCCGAACTGGGTGCCGTGAACATAGGAACACCGCCCAGCCGTTGCAGCCCCCATTCAGACAATCCGCGCGATTTTGCCGCCAGACTGGCGACGTTCCGCTGCTTTACGCCTCGGGCGGCAACACCCGCAGACGCAATTCGCGCAACTGTTCGTTCATCGGCTCGCTCGGCGCACCCATCATCAGGTCTTCGGCACGCTGGTTCATCGGGAACATGATGACCTCGCGGATGTTGGCCGTATCGGCGAGCAGCATGACAATCCGGTCAATCCCCGCCGCACAACCGCCGTGAGGCGGCGCGCCATACTGGAACGCATTGACCATCCCGCCAAACCGCTTGCGCACTTCTTCTTCGCCGTAACCTGCGATTTCAAACGCCTTGAACATGATCTCCGGGCGGTGGTTGCGGATCGCCCCGCTGACCAGTTCGTAGCCATTGCACGCCAGATCATACTGGAACCCGCGCACGGCCAACGGGTCGCCCTGCAACGCCTCCATCCCGCCTTGAGGCATGGAAAACGGGTTGTGTTCAAACTCATACCCGCCCTTTTCCTCGTCCTTTTGATAGATCGGGAAATCCACGATCCACGCAAAGGCAAAGCGGTTCAGGTCGGTCAGGCCCAGTTCCTCGCCAATCACCGTGCGGGCGCGGCCTGCAATCTTTTCAAACGCGGACGGCTTGCCCCCAAGGAAAAACGCGGCGTCGCCCACGTCCAGACCCAGTTGCAGACGAATGGCCTCGGTGCGCTCCGGGCCGATATTTTTGGCCAAGGGGCCCGCGGCTTCCATGCCAGACCCATCTTCGGCCTGCCGCCAGAAAATATACCCCATCCCCGGCAACCCTTCGCGTTGGGCGAATGCGTTCATGCGGTCGCAGAACTTGCGCGACCCACCCTTGGGGGCGGGAATGGCGCGGACCTCGGTGCCGTCCTGCTCCAGCAACTTGGCGAAAATGGCGAAACCGGAGCCTGCAAATTGCTCGCTCACCACCTGCATCTTGATCGGGTTGCGCAGGTCGGGCTTGTCGGTGCCATACCAGAGCGCAGCATCGCGATACGAAATCTGCGGCCAGGCCTCGGCGGCATCGACCGCCTTGTCGCTGAATTCCGAAAACACGCCCGCCAGAACGGGGGCAATGGTATCGAACACGTCCTGCTGGGTCACAAACGACATCTCAAGGTCAAGCTGGTAAAAATCGGTGGGCGACCGGTCGGCGCGGGGGTCTTCATCGCGGAAACACGGGGCAATCTGGAAATACTTGTCATAGCCGCTGACCATGATCAGCTGCTTGAACTGCTGGGGGGCCTGCGGCAGGGCGTAGAATTTGCCGGGGTGCAAACGGGACGGCACCAGAAAATCGCGGGCACCCTCGGGGGAGGAGGCGGTGATGATCGGCGTCTGAAATTCGCGAAACCCCTTGTCCCACATGCGTTGGCGCATCGACCGGACAACATCGGACCGCAGCTTCATGCTGTCCTGCATCTTGTCACGGCGCAGATCAAGGTAGCGATACCGCAGCCGGGTTTCCTCGGGATATTCCTGATCGCCAAACACCTGCAACGGCAATTCGGCGGCGGCGCCCAACACCTCGATATCGCGGATGAACACCTCGATCTCGCCCGTTGGCAGTTTGGGGTTCACAAGGGACGCATCGCGGGCCTTCACCTCGCCATCAATGCGGATGCACCACTCGCTGCGGACCTTTTCCACAGCGGCAAAGGCCGGGCTGTCAGGGTCGCACAACACTTGGGTCACGCCGTAATGGTCGCGCAAGTCGATGAACAGGATACCGCCATGATCGCGGACCCGGTGCACCCAGCCCGACAGGCGGACGGTATTGCCCACATCGGCCTTGGTCAGGGCGGCGCAGGTATGGGTGCGATAGGCGTGCATGGGGGCGTCCTCGGGCTAAATATATCCGGGCCGATACACCCCTCCCGCCTTGCAAAGTCAAGGGGCCGGGGGCCGGGGACTGCATCTGGGGCTTGCCAGACGGGCCCGGTTCAATAAGCTTGGCCGATTATTCGCCGATTACCAGACACGGACGGACATATTATGTGGAAACACCTTCTGGACCTGCGCCTGCGCCGCCTGATTGCGGACGGCACGCTGCACCTGACATGGCCGGGCGGGGCCACCTCGGTTTACGGCACAGGCGCGCCCGTGGCGCATGTGACACTGACGGACCCCGGCACCGCGCGGCGGCTGGTGTTCACCCCCGAACTGGCCTTGGGCGAGGCGTATATGGACGGCACGCTCACGGTGCGGGACGATGACCTGCACGGGCTTTTGGGGTTGCTTGCGGCCAATGCCACGGCGCGGGGGCTGGGGCGGTTCAAAACGGTGTTCCCCCGGATGCATCACGCGCTCAAACGGGTGCGCCAGAACAACACGCGGGGGCGGTCGCGGCGCAATGTGGAACACCATTACGATCTGTCGGTGGACCTCTATAAACTCTTTCTGGATGCGGACCTGCAATACACCTGCGCCTATTATTCCTCGGACAACCTGTCGATCGAGGCGGCACAAGACGCGAAAAAGGCGTTGATCGCCCGCAAACTCCTGATCGAACCGGGAATGCGCGTGCTGGATATCGGCTGCGGCTGGGGGGGCACCTCGATCACGCTGGCACGGGATTACGGGGCGCAGGTGGTGGGGGTCACCTTGTCACAGGTGCAACTGGACCACGCGCGGATGCGGGCACAGGCGGCGGGGGTGGCGGACCGGATTGAGTTCCGGCTCATGGATTACCGGGACATCACCGAAACATTTGACCGGGTGGTGGTGGTGGGGATGCTGGAACATGTGGGGCAACCGCAATTCGCGACCTTCTTTGCAAAAATCGCGGGGCTGCTGAACGCCAACGGGATCGGGTTGATCCACACCATCGGGCGGTTCACGCCGCCGGGGCTGACAGCACCCTTCATCGACAAATACATCTTTCCGGGCTGCTATATCCCGTCCATGTCCGAACTCTTGCAGCACACCGAACGCAACCGGCTTGTGGTCACCGATGTCGAGGTGTGGCGGCTGCACTACGCCAAAACCCTGCGGGCGTGGAAAGACCGGTTCGAACAAAACCTCGATGCAGTCCGGGCGCTGTATGACGACAGGTTCGCCCGGATGTGGCGGTATTACCTTGTGGCGGGCGAAATTGGGTTCACCCATCTGGACAACGAAATTTTTCACCTCCAGTTCGCCAAATCGCAAACGGCGGTGCCGTTGACACGGGATTACCTGCGGGGCTGACCCGTTTGGAAAATACTGTCAACCAAAGTTGACAGTTTGCACGCAAGCCGATCACAATTCAGGCACCGAGGAAAATTCCATGTATATATGGGGTTTGAACGCCCTGTTTTCCCTTGCGCTATGGTGGGTCCGGGCGCAGTGTCAACTCAACCTGACAATACTTCTGTCCGATTTTCGTTGCGGACACTTGGGCTGTGTTTGAAAAACGAACGACCCCGGCATCTGCCCAAGGATCGCACGGGACAAAGGCAAAGGAGTCTGCGTGTCAAAGAGTGCTGCCCTCGCAAGCCCCCTCAAACGGCCCAGCCGTCCCGGTTTCATGGGGCCCATGGCTGTGCTTGCGGTGGTGCGTCAGGTGACAACGCTGTTTGGCGAAGACGCCAGCAATGACCTCCTCAAACACGCCGAACTGTTCCGCCTGCCCGCACAGGATGAACCGGTGCGCGAAGACAAGGTGGCGCGGCTGCACCAATCGGTCCGGCACCTGTGGCCGGAAAACGCCGCGCAAATCGCGCGGGCAGCAGGCGAGGACATGGCCGATTTCACCATGGAAACCCGGATGCCCGAACGGGCGCAGGAATTGTTGAAAAAGGCACCGATGCCCGTGGGCGCGTGGCTGCTTGGTCAATCCCTACTGCAAAATGCGTGGACATTTTCGGGCAGCGGCACGTTCCGCATCCTCAACCGGCTTGAATTCGGGCTGTCGGACAACCCGCTGGTGCATGGCGAAACCGGCACCGCGCCCTTGTGCGCGTTTCACGCAGGGCTGATCGAACGAATGTTCAAGGCGTTGATCGACCCCGGCTTTGTCTGCACGGAAATAGGGTGTTCGGGGAATGGCCACGCAGATTGCACCTTCCGGCTGACCACGGCGCCCGTGTCCATCTGAACCGGCCCGATTGACCCGCCCGCCGATTGACCCGCCAGTGGGTCCGGGGGATAACCCGGCAACAGGCAGCCACCGCAGGACCCCGCAATGACATACACCCGGCCCGCTGCAACCCGGACTTTGGTCCCGCTTGCGGCATTATACGCGGTGTTCACGCTTTGGTGCCTGTGGCGCTTTGCGGGGGCGCAATCGCCCGATCTGATGGCAACATGGCTGGCGGGGTATTTCTACGGCACGGGCGCGCTGGATCAGATTTACCCAGCGGACACAACCGTTTACACCATGCTCCCCCCGTCGGAATGGTGGCCCTACCTGCAATCGCAGGGGCGGGGCCACGCGGTGTTCCCCTTTGTCTACCCGCCGCTTTGGGCGGTTCTGGGCAGTTGGATCACGCCCTTTGTGGGGATCGACGGGTTCCGGGCCGGGGCGTCGGTCGTCAACCCGCTGTTGCTGGCGGGGATGGTGACGCTGGCGT
>JBGSIZ010000349.1:0-5315 GCA_041742255.1 Marivivens sp.
CCGCGCCCCCCGAGGTATTTGTAACGAGATGAAGGTGTTAGGCGATTTCTGAGAGCCGGGCGAGGGCTGCCTTGAGTTGGGCTTCTTCGCCTATGCGCAGGGCGAGGTTGGCGCGGGCTTCTTCGACCACGTCGGCTGGGGCCGAGGACGCGAAATTGGGGTTGTTCAGACGTCCGCGCAGGCCCCCCAGTTCTTTTTGCAACTTCTCCAACGCCTTGGAAACACGGATTTTTTCGGCACCCACGTCGATGATGTCCGCCAGCGGCAGCGCGAAGGTTGCGCCTGTGGTGGGGATCGTGATGGACCCTTTTGGGGGGGTGCCGGGGGTTATGGTGCTGATCCGGGCGAGCCGTTTGATCAGGACCTCGTTATTGGCGAGGGCCTGCCGCGCGGCATCGTCAGATTCCATTGCAATAACAGGCACTTGGAGACCGGCGGGCACGTTCATTTGGGCGCGCGCGGACCGGATCCCCTCGATCATCGAGATGGCCCAGTTCAATTCGGCGTCGGCATCTGCATCGACAAGGTCGGCCGCCGTGTAGGTTGGCCAATCGGTGAGCGTCAAGGGCGCCGTCCGTTTGCCCATGACACCCCACAATTCTTCGGTGATGAAGGGCATGATGGGGTGCAGAAGGATCACGCACTGATCCAGAACCCACGCCATAACCTGTTGAGTTTCCGACCGAATTTCCGGTGTGCTGTCCATCAGCAAGGGTTTGGAAAACTCGACATACCAGTCGCAGACCTTGCCCCAGACAAAGGCATAGAGCGCGTTGGCCGCGTCGTTGAAGCGGTAGGCGGCCAGTGCTGCGTCCACTTCCTCGCGCACCTTGCCGACCTCGCCCACGATCCAGCGGTTGACCGTTTGGGTCGGCTGGACAAAGCGTCGGTTTTCCGTCGGTATCCCGTCGGTGTCATTTTCGCCGAAAACGCCGTTCATTTCGGCGAAACGGCAGGCATTCCACAGCTTGGTGGTGAAGTTCCGATAGCCCTTGACCCGGTCCATCGAGATTTTCAGCACGCCGCCAATCGCCGCCATTTGGGTGAGCGTGAACCGCAGCGCATCGGCCCCGTATTCGTCCACCACATCCAAGGGGTCGATCACGTTGCCCTTGGTCTTGGACATTTTCTGGCCTTTTTCGTCGCGGACCAGTTGGTGCAGATAGACGGTGTGGAACGGTTCCTGTTCCACGACCGCAAGCTGCATCATCATCATCCGCGCGACCCAGAAGAACAGGATGTCCTGCCCGGTGATCAGCACATCGGTGGGGAAATATTTGCGCGTGCTGTCGTCCCAATTGGGCCAGCCCAGCGTGCCGATGGGCCAGAGGCCCGAGGAGAACCATGTGTCGAGGACGTCGTCATCTCGGCCTATTGAAAGAAGCACATTGCCGTCATGGCCCTTCGTTGCAGACCAATGACCACCGGGCAATTCACTTTCCGCAATCTTAATATGGCCAGAAAAACCGGCGTATTTTTCTGCCGCCAAAGTTATCGCGGCGGACGCGCTCGGGGCGCAGAAAGCAAGCGGGTTTTCGTCGCGACCCAAAACATCAGAAGTCACAACACTATCGCCCAGAGGGATGCTTTCGAGCTGATTGAGGGTTGGCCCATACCACACCGGGATCTGGTGGCCCCACCAGAGTTGCCGCGAGATGCACCAGGGTTCGATGTTTTCGAGCCAATGGTAATAGGTTTTTTCGCCCGATTCGGGCAGGATTTTCGTGCGTCCCTCGCGCACGGCGTCCAATGCCGGGCCCACGATTTTCGCCGTGTCCACATACCATTGATCGGTCAGCATGGGTTCGATGACCACGCCGGAGCGGTCGCCGAAGGGTTGCATGATTTTCTTGGCCTCGACGAACGGGATTTCGGTGCGTGCATCACGCACCCTACCGTCGTCGTCGACGTCGGTGTCGGCGGGGGTCGGGTCGTAGGCCGGGTTGGGGCACATGACCGCCAGACCTTCGGCGGTGATGGCGGCCACCACCGCGCGGCGCGCCGCGAACCGGTCCAGCCCGCGATAGTCTTCGGGGACAAGGTTGATCGCGTCGATCTGTTCGATGGTAAAGGCGGCACCCGTGGCGTGGGCCGAAGCCTTGGCAGCCTCAACGCTGTAGTCGGCCCCGTCCGCCCGCATCGCGCCGCGCGTGTCCATCAGGCGGTAGCAGGGGATATTGTTGCGCTGTGCAACGCCATAATCGTTGAAATCATGCGCCCCGGTGATTTTCACCGCGCCCGACCCGAAGGTCGGATCGGGGTATTCATCGGTGATGATCGGGACCTTGCGGCGGTGTTCCTTTGGCCCCACCGGGATTTCGCAGAGCATGCCCACGATGGGCGCATAGCGTTCATCCGAGGGATGCACCGCGACGGCCCCGTCGCCCAGCATGGTTTCGGGGCGCGTGGTGGCGATGGAAATGTAGTCCCGCTTTTCGCGCAGGGTCACGTTGCCCTCTGCGTCTTTTTCCACATAGTCATAGGTCGCCCCACCGGCGAGCGGGTATTTGAAGTGCCACATATGCCCGTCCACCTCGAGGTTTTCGACCTCCAGATCGGAAATGGCGGTTTCAAAATGGGGGTCCCAGTTCACCAGCCGTTTGCCGCGATAAATCAGACCCTTGTTATACATGTCCACGAACACCTTGATGACGGCGTCGTGAAAGTTGCCCTCTTCGCCCGCAGGGGCCCCCGGCGCGCCCGACATGGTGAACGCGTTGCGGTCCCAATCGCAGGACGCCCCGAGCCGCTTGAGCTGGTTGATGATGGTGCCGCCGTATTGGCCCTTCCATTCCCAGACCTTTTGCAGGAACGCCTCTCGCCCAAGGTCGCGCCGCCCCGGTTGCTGGGTCTGCGCCAGCATCTTTTCCACCTGAAGCTGGGTCGCGATGCCCGCGTGATCTTGGCCCGGTTGCCACAGCACATCGAACCCCCGCATCCGGTGCCAGCGCGTCAGGATGTCCTGAAGCGTGTTGTTGAAGGCGTGCCCAAGGTGCAGCGCCCCCGTGACGTTGGGCGGCGGGATCATGATGGTGAACGTGTCCGCCCCCGGTTTCGCATTGGCCCCGGCGGCAAAGCACCCGGCCTGTTCCCACATGGCGTAGATCCGGCCCTCGGCCTCGGTCGCGTCGAAATTCTTGTCCATCGCCATGCTGTCACCCGTTTGTTTGCGCGCGTTTTAGCCCGCGGGGCGGCCAAGGGAAAGCAGATATGGGCGTGCCGGGTGACGTAGGGTCAGGTATTCCAGACTAGGCACATTGCCGCGACGCGCGCACCATTCCCCTTGTTTTCAACGATCCACATTCAGGAGACGACCCATGGCAAAAGTTGATATTGCTGCCGAAACCCAAGCCCTGCCGCTGGGTTACTATATCTCTGCCCCGCTGACCGCCGCGATCGAAGGGCAGGCGCTGTCCGCCCAATCCACCATCGAGTTCATTGATGCGCTGGGCACCGATGATTTCGGCGAAATCCGCACCGCCGAATTCAAATATGACAAGGTGGTCACCGATCCCACGACCGGCGAATCCAGCGTGGTCAAATCCACCCTGACCGTGCCGTTGCTGTCCATGGTCGAGGCCCCCCATATGGCCATCGAGGACCTGACGGTGGGGTTTGAATTCAACATCCGCGAGACGATTTCCAAGGAAAACCAGTTGAAGCTGGCGGGGTCATTCTCCACCGAAACCGCCGTGACCACATCGACCAATGTGCAGGCCGCCACGGGCGGGTTGTTCAAGTTTCTGTATGGCAAGGTGTCCGCCGACACGACCACCACCGCCAGTTTCAAATCCAACCTGTCGGTGTCTGCCGCCTATCAGCGCACCGAACGCCGCGAACAGGACCGCCGCGCCACGCTCAAGATGAACATGACCGCCAAGCAGCGCGTTCCCGAAGGGTTCCAGCGCGTCATGGGCATTTTCGCCGACACGATCACCGCACAGGCCGATTTGCCAAGCTGACGCCCCATTGGCAGGGCGCAGGCCCGTGCCCCGCCATATCCCCGATTGACCAGACAGGAGGCCCCCGATGGCCGACACCGACGACGATTATGAGATCGGCGCGTTGCTGGGTGCTCCGGTCCGCGCGATCCAGTCCGCCCAGATTGATGCGGAACGCGAGTATGTCCAGTTTCTGCTGGACTACGGGATGGAGGAGTCAACCCGCAAGGTCGGCACAAAAACCGTCCCCACGATGAAGCTGCGCGAATTTGAGTTCGGCATGACCCGCAGTATCCCCGACCCTACCCGCCCCGGCGAAGTGGTGGACCGCGAGGCCCGCATCCGCGCCCCGTTGCTGTCGATGATCCAGTTGCCCGCTATCGGAATCGAGGAGGCCACCATTGACCTGACCCTTGATGTCCAACTGGACAAGACCGCCACCCAAAAGGCTGCCGGCACCCCGCTTGCGGGCGCGTTCGTGCCGGGCCGGGCGGTGGCCGCCCCGGTATTGAAAGGTGTTGTGGGCGGCGGTTCCGTCACCCGGAATTTCCGCACCCACGGCAAACTGACCGTGAGCCTGAAACTGCGCACCACCCATGACGACGATATGCATGGCCGCCTTGCCCGGCTGATTGGCGAGGGGTTGTCCGCGTCAATCGAAATCCCCGAGACCAAGTAGGCCCGTAGTCCCATTTGAAAGGAGCCGATCATGGCCCGCAACCCGACCCCATCAACCCTTGGTTCTGTTGTCCGCGATTTGCAGATTGGCACCCCTGTGACCCCCGACAGGTTCAAAGAGTTCAAGCCGCAGGATGGCCCCGCCAAACCCGCCGAGGATTTGCGCCTGTCCGAATACATCGCCGCCGTTCGCCGCGAGGTGGAGTCCGTCAATTTCATTGCCGCATCTTCGGACCCTAACGTGCCGAAATTCATGGTGTCCGATGTCGAATTGGAACTGGTCTGTGCGATTTCCGAAATCAGCGATGATGGTTTGCGCGTGACCGTGGACGCGGCCAAGCTGGCCGCCACGCCCGAGGCCATGTTGCAAAAGGTCAAGCTGCGCCTGACCGACCCGGATGTTTTGAATCTGCAACTGGCGGTGCGGGACAAGGCGTAGCGATGCAAGCCCAGTCCAAGAAACGCCGCGATCCGTTCGGGATGTTCCCTGATCTGTCCCGGTTGATCCCGCCCATTTCGATTGATTTCGCCCCGTTCGAGATAGGGTTTGTCGATATGTTTGCCGCTGGTTTTTCGGGTGCGAATTTTGGCGAGACGGGGTTTGGCGGGCTGTCTTCCCCCGAACAGGCGGCCCCGGCGCCCAGCCCCGAGGCGGCGGCCAGTCCCGAAGTTGTCGCGCCAACCCCCGCACCAAAC
>JBGSIZ010000350.1:0-28232 GCA_041742255.1 Marivivens sp.
GCATGATGTGGACCGCGCATTGTCCCGGCTTGCGCTGGACCGGGGCGGGCCGCGCGACATGGCCGCGATCCGCAACACGATTGGCGAGGCAAACCGGTTGGCCGGTCTGTTGGCCGAGGTGGAGTTGCCCGAGACATTGGCCCAAGCCGCAGGGGATTTGACAGGGCATGAAGGTCTGTTCGCGCTGTTGAACGCCGCCCTAATCGCAGAACCGCCGATGTTGAACCGGGATGGAGGGTTTATCGCTGCCGGATATGACCCCGATCTGGACGAGGCCCGGACCCTGCGCGACGAAGGCCGCAGCGTGATTGCGGGTATGCAGGCACAGTATGTGGCATTGGCCGGGGTTCCGTCCCTGAAGATCAAGCACAACAACGTGCTGGGCTATTTCATTGAAACAACCGACACCCATGCCGAACGGATGCGGACCCCGCCGTTGTCCGAAACGTTCATTCATCGCCAGACGACCGCCAATCAGGTGCGGTTCACGACCGTCCCCCTGAGCGAGATCGAGACAAAGATATTGAACGCGGGGGGGCGGGCGCTCGATATCGAAAAGCGGCTCTATTCAGGCCTGAGACAGGCGATTGTTGCACAGGCCGGACCGTTGGGCGCGTTGGCCCACGCGTTGGCCGAATTTGATCTGGCGGCCTCCCTCGCCGATCTGGCGCGGCAGGACAATTGGGTCCGCGCCGATATGGACGACAGCCGCGCGTTTGACGTGCGCGGCGGGCGGCATCCCGTGGTGGAACAGGCGCTGCGGAAATCCGGGACGCCGTTTGTCGCCAATGACTGCGCCCTGACCGTCACGCCGATCTGGTTGCTGACCGGGCCGAACATGGCGGGCAAATCGACGTTCCTGCGACAGAACGCCGTGATTGCCATATTGGCCCAAGCGGGGTCATTTGTGCCTGCGACCGCCGCCCGGATTGGTGTGGTGAGCCAGATTTTCAGCCGCGTTGGCGCCAGTGATGATCTGGCGCGGGGCCGATCCACGTTCATGGTGGAAATGGTCGAGACCGCCGCCATTTTGAACCAAGCGGACGACCGCGCGCTGGTCATTCTGGATGAGATTGGGCGCGGCACTGCCACCTATGACGGGTTGTCCATTGCCTGGGCCACGTTGGAACATCTGCATGATGTGAACCGATGCCGAGCCTTGTTCGCGACGCATTATCACGAAATGGCGCAACTGGCCGACAAACTGCCCGGCGTCGACAACGCCACGGTGACCGTCAAGGAATGGGACGGCGACGTCATATTCCTGCACGAGGTGCGCAAAGGCACAGCCGACCGCAGTTATGGCGTGCAAGTGGCCCGGTTGGCCGGATTGCCGCAATCGGTGGTGGACCGCGCCCGTGTCGTGCTGGAGGCGCTGGAAAAGGGCGAACGCGAAGGCGGCACGCGCAAGGCCATCATTGATGACCTGCCCCTGTTTGCCGCCGTCGCCGCAGCGCCGCCCGTGAAACACATGCCCTCGGAAGTGGAGGCAATGTTGCGCGATGTGTTCCCCGATGACCTGTCGCCCAAGGACGCGCTGGCGTTGATTTATCGGCTGCGGGAGGCGTTGCCGGAGTGATCCGGCACGCCACGGACGCTAGTTCTTGACCGCTGGCATTGACGACACGCCGACGTGGGCGGGCCGCAACAAACGGTCGTGCAGCATGAACCCGGATGCCGACACCTGAATGATGTCGCCTGCGCGGGTGCCGGGTAAGGGTGCCTCGAACATGGCCTGATGTTGCAGGGGGTCGAACCGGTCGCCCACGTCGGGGTGGATACGCGTCATGCCGTGTTTCTGGAACACGTTCAGGAGTTCGCGCATGGTCAGTTCGATGCCTTCGATCAAGGCTGCATTGGCGGCGCGTTGGTCATCCGAGATGGTTTCCAGCGCGCGCGACATACCGTCATAAACCGGCAGCAGATCACGGGCGAGTTTGGAGCCACCATAATTTTCGGCCTCGCGCCGGTCGCGGTCTGCCCGTTTGCGGGTGTTTTCAGCGTCAGCAAGCGCCCGCATGAACCGGTCCTTGAAATCGTCCCGTTCGGCGCGGAGCGTTTCAAGTTCCATGGTGTCGCTTGCGGCAAGATCCTCGGCCACCTGATCGTCTGATTCTGCGGCCAGTTCATCCAGCGATTTGGGGTCGGCGTTGTGGTCTGCCATATCTCTTTTCCTCTTTACGTCCGGTCGGACAGGAGCCTGCCGACCAATTGTGCTGTGTAGTCCACGATCGGGACGATCCGCCCGTAGTTCAGACGTGTCGGGCCAATGACCCCGACGGCCCCGATGATCTTGCGGTCGGAGTTCATATACGGGGAAACCACGAGACTTGAACCCGAAAGCGAAAAAAGTTTGTTTTCGGACCCAATAAAAATGCGCACACCTTCGCCGCCTTCGGCAAGGTCCAGAAACTGGGCGATGTCCCGTTTGCGTTCCAGATCGTCGAACAGCGACCGGATGCGGTCCAGATCGACGCCGTTCTCAGAATCCGCAAGAAGATTGCCGCGTCCGCGCACGATCAGACGCTCTGTCGTCTCGCCTTTGTTTTCCCAGATCGCCAGACCGCTCTCGACCAGATCGCGGGCGAGTTTGTCGATCTCCTGACGGCGGTTGACGATTTCGTGGGCCATGACGCGGGCAAGTTCGGTCAGGGTCCGACCTTCGGCGAGCGCGTTCACAAAATTCGCCGCCTCGCGCATGGAGGACGGCGTTTGCCCGGGCGGCGGCGTAAAGATGCGGTTTTCAACGTGTCCGTCGGCGAAAACCAGCACGACAAGCGCCCGATCAGCCGACAGGGACACAAATTCAACGTGTTTGAGCGCCGCCTCGTGTTTGGGGGCCAGAACGAGGCTGGCGCCTTTGGTCACGCCCGACAGCGCCGAGCCGATCCGGTCCAGCATGGTGGACACGTCGGTGTCGTTTGACCCAAGCGTCTGGTCAATGGCGTTGCGATCATCGCCGTTCAGATCGCCGACCTCTAGCAAACCATCCACGAACATCCGCAAGCCAGATTGCGTGGGCACCCGACCCGCGCTGATGTGCGGACTACCCAAAAGCCCCATATATTCAAGGTCTTGCATCACGTTACGAATCGTCGCCGCGCTGACCTTTTCGGCCATGGTGCGGGTGAGGCTGCGCGAACCGACGGGGAGGCCCGTTTCAAGATACCCTTCGACGACGCGGCGGAACACCTCGCGCGAGCGGTCGTTGAGTTCTTCGATCAGTGGCATCTTGCCAGTCATCTGCGTCTCCGGCGCCGGAACGGGCAGCCCAATTAGAACCATGCGGGGCCCGGCGTCAATCGGGGTTGGATTTCGCGCGTCTGGCGCGTATCCCATGCCCAACCCAACGAGGAGACACAGATGCGCCCGTCCGGACGTGAGATAAACACCATGCGCCCGATTTCAATTGAAACCGGGGTGACCAAACACGCCGAAGGATCGTGCCTGATCAAGGTTGGGGATACCCACGTCCTGTGCACCGCGAGCGTGGACGAGCGGGTGCCGCCGTTCATGAAAAACAGCGGGCTGGGATGGGTGACCGCCGAATATGGCATGTTGCCCCGCGCCACCAACACCCGGATGCGTCGCGAAGCCAAAGAAGGCCAGACCGGACGAACACAGGAAATTCAACGGCTGATTGGCCGCGCGTTACGGGCGGGCGTGGACCGGTCCGCGCTGGGCGAACGGCAGATCATGATCGACTGCGACGTGATACAAGCGGACGGCGGCACGCGTTGTGCGGCCATCACGGGCGGCTGGGTCGCCTTGCGTCTGGCCGTCAACAAATTGATGAAAGCCGGATTGATTGTCAGCGACCCGCTGGTGGTTCCGGTATCCGCCATCAGCTGCGGGATATATGCGGGCCAGCCGGTTCTGGACCTTGATTATGCCGAGGACAGCGAAGCCGGGGTAGACGGCAATTTTGTCATGATGGGCAAGCGGATGATCGAATTACAGATGTCCGCCGAGGGATCGACGTTCAGCCGGGACCAGTTGACCACGTTGCTGGACCTTGCCGACAAGGGTGCCGCGGAATTGGCGGCCGCCCAATTGGCAGCGGTGGCGTGATGCGGCGGTTCGAGGGCAAGGCGTTGGTTGTGGCGACCCACAACCATGGCAAACTGGAGGAGATGGAGGATCTTCTTCGTCCGTTTGGCATCACCTTGTCCTCAAACGCGGATCACGGGCTGCCGGAACCCGTAGAGGATGGCGACAGTTTTGTCGCCAACGCCCGGATCAAGGCCCATGCGGCGGCACAGGCCACGGGTCTGCCCGCACTGGCCGATGACAGCGGGATCGAGATTGACGCGCTGGACGGCGCGCCGGGCATCTACACCGCCGATTGGGCCGAAGGGCCGGGTGGCCGCGATTTTGTCCGGGCGATGACGGAAACGTGGGCCAAGCTGGAACACATCGGCGCCGCAGAACCCCGGACCGCTCGGTTTTGTTGCACGCTGGTTCTGGCGTGGCCGGACGGCCATGACGAGGTGTTCGCGGGCGTGATGCCGGGCCGGATCGTGTGGCCGATGCGCGGCGATCAGGGGCACGGATATGACCCGATATTCCAGCCGGACGGCTACGACGTGACCTTTGGTGAAATGGACCGTTGGGAAAAGAACAAGATCAGCCACCGGGCCCGCGCGTTCAACCTGCTTTTGGCTGGTTGTTTTGCCTGACGCGGGGTTTGGTCTGTATCTGCACTGGCCATTTTGCCAGTCAAAATGCCCGTATTGTGATTTCAACAGCCATGTTGCGGCCCAGATAGATCAGAATCGCTGGGCCGATGCCTATGTCGCGGAGATTGCGCGGGTTGGGGCCGAGACGCAGGATCGGGTGCTGTCCACCGTGTTTTTCGGCGGAGGCACGCCAAGCCTGATGGACCCCGCCGTGGTGGACCGCGTGATGGAGGCCGTCCGCAAGACCTGGCGGTGGACAAACGATGTTGAGGTGACGCTGGAGGCGAACCCGACATCGGTCGAGGCCGGACGGTTTCGAGCCTATCGCGATGCAGGCGTCAATCGGGTGTCACTGGGCATTCAGGCGTTATCAGACCCTGATTTGCGGGCATTGGGGCGGTTACATTCGGTTGACGAAGCCCGCCGCGCCTTTGCTGTGGCGGCTGCGACGTTTGACCGGGTGTCGTTCGATCTGATCTATGCCCGGCAGAACCAGACGGCCGATATGTGGCGGGCGGAACTGGCAGAAGCCCTGACGCTCGCCGCTGGACATCTGTCGTTGTATCAACTGACCATCGAGGACGGCACCGCGTTTGGGCAACGGCATGCCGTGGGCAAGTTGCCCGGTTTGCCGACCGATGATGCAGGCGCAGAGATGTATGAGATCACCCAGGATCTGTGCGCCGCCGCCGGATATGGGGCCTATGAGGTGTCCAATCACGCGAAGCCGGGGCAGGAAAGCCGGCATAACCTGATTTACTGGCGCTATGGTCTGTATGCCGGGATTGGTCCGGGCGCGCATGGGCGGTTGCCGGGGCCACAAGGGCGGATTGCAACCGAGACCCATCTGGGCCCGACCGCGTGGTTGCGTGCCGTCGAAACGACCGGAACGGGCGAAACCCTGCGCGAGGGGTTGGACCCGGTGGCGCAAGCGACTGAGCGGGTGTTGATGGGGTTGCGGATTGCCGAAGGGGTTACGTTGGACGACCTGCTGCCGGTTCGATCCGAGTTTTTCAATAGCAAGATCATAGAGTTGCAGGGTATGGGCCTGATTGCGCCGGACCCTGAAAGGCTGCGCGTCACGGACCGGGGGCGTCCGTTGATCAACGCGATCCTGCGGGATCTGTTGGGGGCCTGACCCCCGTTAATCGCCAGACAGTAGGCGCAACAGGTCGTCCAATTGTCCAAGGTTCCGGTAGGACAAGGTGAGTTTGCCGGACTCGCCCCCTGCATCGTGGTCGATGGCGACACCCATGCGAAGTTGGGCGGAAAGTTCCTGTTCAAGCTGGACCGTGTCGGCATCTTTGGCCCCTTTGGACCCCCCCGCATTGGGCCGACGCGGTTTGACCGGCTTGGCTTTGCCCATGTTTTCAGCCTGTCGCACCGACATGCCGTCGCGGATGATCAACCGGGCAAGGTCGGACGCCAACGGATTACCGATGAGAGTGCGGGCGTGACCCGCGGTCAGGCGTCCTTCGGTCACATGCAATTGCACATCGTCGGGCAGGTTCAGCAGGCGGAGAAGGTTGGCGATGTGGCTGCGGCTTTTGCCCAAGGCGGTGGCGAGCGCGTCTTGGGTGTGGCCGAAGCGGTCCATCAGTTGTTTATACCCGGCGGCCTCGTCTATCGCGTTCAGGTCAGCGCGTTGAATGTTCTCGATAATCGCAACTTCGAGGACTTCTGTGTCGGTGAATTCCCGTATGAGAACAGGCACTTGGTGAAGTTGGGCGCGCTGTGCGGCACGCCAGCGCCGTTCGCCCGCGACGATTTCGTAAGCGTCGGGCGTGATCGGGTGGGGGCGCACGATGAGGGGCTGAATGATCCCTTTTTCCGCGATGGAGGCGGCGAGTTCGGCAAGGGCATCGTCGTTGAACGTGCGGCGGGGCTGGTTCGGGTTTGGGTGGACCCGTTCAATTGGCAAAAACGCCTCGGCGGCGCGGGGATTGTTGGTGTCGGCAGCGGGTGCCGCCAAGGCGACATCGGACATAAGGGACGACAGACCACGGCCCAAGCCACGGGTTTTGTTGGGTTTATCAGCCATGAGAGGCTCCTTTGGTCAATGGGACCTGCACGCGGGACAGGAGTTCTGCGGCGAGGTCGCGATAGGCCGCGCTGCCCTTGGAGGCGGTATCATATTGAAGGATGGGGAGGGCAAAGGACGGTGCCTCGCTCAACCTGACGTTTCGGGGGATCATCGTGCGGAACACCAGATCACCGAGGTTTTCGCGGGCGTCGGCCTCGACCTGTTGGGACAGATTGTTGCGGACGTCATACATGGTCAGCACCACACCTTCGATCCGGAGACGCGGATTGGCGGATTGGCGAACCTCGCGGATTGTGAGCATGAGTTGGCTCAACCCTTCGAGGGCGAAAAATTCGCTTTGAAGAGGAACCAGGACGGAATCGGCGGCGACCATAGCGTTGACGGTCAAGATGTTGAGAGACGGGGGACAATCAATCAAGATGTAGTCAAGCGCAAAGGCATCCATGGCGGATTGATGCAAGGCGTCGTGCAGAAGAAAGCTGCGTTTTTCCGTCGCGACGAGTTCGATATCTGCCGAACTGAGGTCAGTTGTGGAGGGCACGATCAGAAGGTTTTCAATGCCGGTTTCGAGGATTGCATCGAACGGACGCGCCTCGCCGGTCAAAAGATCATAGGTCGTGACGGCACGATTGTCGGCGAGGATACCGAGACCTGTGGAGGCGTTGCCCTGCGGATCGAGGTCCACCAACAACACACGCTGGCCCAGTTCGGCGAGAGCGGCCGCGAGGTTGATTGATGTTGTTGTCTTGCCCACGCCGCCCTTTTGGTTGGCGATCGCGATGATTCTTGGGCTGGTATCACGGAGAGGGTCACGCACGGTCGATATTCTCCAAAACCAAAAGGCAAGCGTCAGGGTCGGTGATACTCGGCTCGATCACCAGATCAAAGCGCCAATGCGTGCGGGCGGCGTTGATTTCTTGTTGGGCTGACTTGCCTTTGAGCAAGAATGCGCGGCCATTTGGCGCCAGATGACGGTGCGCGAGAGGAAGGAGGTCTGGCAAGGCAGCAAGGGCGCGCGCAGAGATGGCCCCTACCCCGAGCGGCGTTGCGGATTCAATCCGGTCCGTGATGACAGTTGCCGACAGTGAAAATTCGCGGATCGCTGTGCGCAGGAAAACTGTTTTGCGTTGATCGCTTTCGATGAACGTAAATGGTGTGGGCCATCCGGCACCATTGGCCATGATTGCGAGAATGACGCCCGGAAACCCGCCACCCGTGCCCAGGTCGGCCCAAGGCGTATCAGTATCCCGTGCCAGCGCGAATATCTGGGCCGAATCGAGCACATGACGAGCCCAGAGATGCGGCAGATCAGACCGGGAGACGAGGTTGATCGCGGGCGACCATTTTTCGACCAGTGCGCAATAGGCCCGCAGCGTTTGCTCTGTTTCACGTGAAACATTAAATTGCGCAAGAAAGGGGTCCTGTGCCGTCGTCATGCCGACCTTGCCGCCGCAAACTTTCGCAAGGTTGACATCACCAGCATGAGCGCAGACGGCGTCATGCCATCAATCCGCGACGCCTGTGCGATGCTGGCGGGCCGAACCCGTGTCATTTTTGAGGCAAGTTCGGTCGACAGCCCCTGAATTGAGGCGTAGTCAACATCCTGAGGGATCAGCATATTTTCGTCGCGACGCAGGATTTCCACGTCTTTGGATTGACGCAGAATGTAGTTCGCATAGAGCGCGTCCCGTTTAACCTGTTTGCGAATATCGGGTGCAATATCGGCGGCCCCGTCCCATGCGGTCAAAAGCTGTGCATCGTCAAATTCGTTGAGTTCCATCGCCTCTAGCAACGACCGGGTGGGTCCGTCGGGGTTGAGTGGCACGCCAAGGTCCGAAATCCGCCGCGCGGTTATGGTCTGTTGGCCCAGCGCGTCTTGGGCGGATGTCAGCGCGTCCATTTTGACGGAAAACGCGGACCAGCGTGGATCGGTGACGCATCCCACGTCCCGCCCGAACGCTGTAAGTCGTTGATCTGCATTGTCCGCCCGCAAAGACAGCCGGAATTCGGCGCGCGACGTGAACATGCGATAGGGTTCCGTGACGCCCCGCGTCACCAGATCGTCAATCATGACGCCGATATAGGACGATGTCCGACTGAACAGAATATCCGCCCCGCCCCGAGATTTTGACGCCGCGTTCAACCCGGCTACCATACCTTGTGCCGCTGCCTCCTCGTATCCGGTTGTTCCATTGATCTGCCCCGCCAGAAACAGGCCGGGCACATCCCGCAATTCCAGCGTTGGCCGGAGCGCGCGGGGATCAACATAGTCGTATTCAATCGCATAGCCCGGTTGCAGGATGACCGCGTTTTCAAGCCCGGCAATGGACCGGACATAGTCCACCTGAACATCCTGCGGCAGAGAGGTCGAGATGCCGTTGGGATAGATCGTATGGTCGTCAAGCCCTTCTGGCTCAAGGAAAATTTGGTGAGACGTCTTGTCGGCGAACCGCACCACTTTGTCCTCGATCGAGGGGCAATAGCGCGGCCCGATCCCTTCGATGTGACCGCCATACATGGCCGAACGGCCAAGGTTTTTCCGAATCACGTCGTGGGTCGCCTCGTTGGTATGCGTAATGCCGCAAGAAATTTGACGGGCTGTGGGTTTGGTTGACAGGAACGAAAACAGCACCGGATCGTCGTCGCCCGGTTGCATGTCTAGAATGTCCCAGTTGATTGTGCGTCCGTCCAAACGGGGCGGCGTCCCGGTCTTGAGCCGACCAAGCGGCAAACCGTAAGTGTCCAGCCGTTCCGCCATCCGCACGGACGGTTTATCCCCCATCCGGCCACCTGGCGATTTCAGATCCCCAATATGGATGACCCCCCGCAAGAACGTGCCCGCGGTCAGGATAACAGCCCGCGCGCGAAGGTATACGCCATCCGCCAGAACGACCCCGCAGACGCGCAAGCCATCCATCAATAAATCGACCGCCTCGCCCTCGACCACCGTCAGATTTGGTTGTGCGGCGGTTTCCTCTTGCATCCGGCGCCGGTAGATCGCCCGATCCGCCTGTGTGCGCGGCCCTTGGACCGCTGGCCCCTTTTTCCGGTTCAACAGCCGAAACTGAATGCCCGCATCATCCGCAACCCGCCCCATCACGCCGTCCAGCGCATCAATTTCCCGCACAAGGTGACCCTTGCCCAAGCCACCAATCGCCGGATTGCAGGACATGACCCCTATGGAGGCACGCGTCAACGTGATGAGCGCCGTATTGGCCCCCATCCGCGCCGATGCGTGCGCCGCCTCTGCACCTGCATGGCCGCCGCCGATGACAATGACGTCAAAGTTTGATTGTTTCACGTGAAACACTCCTTACTTTCCGATGCAGAAGCTCGCGAAAATTTCGCCCAGAAGATCATCCACATCTATCCTTCCGACCAGCGAGTCAACTGCCCGTATCGCTGTTCGGATATCCTCGGCCACAAGGTCGCTGGCTTGGTTTTGTTGCAAGCCCGTCACTGCGACCATCAGCGCGTCAGCCGCGCGCGCCATTGCCACGCGGTGGCGTTCCCGGACCGCGACCCCCACCGATGCCGCCCGGCCGCCCAGAACCGTTTGAAGATGCCCGATCAATGTGTCGATGCCCGCACCTGTCATCCCCGAAATGCCGCGCACGTCTGGCCCCGCAAGGTCAGATTTCGACATTAAAACAAGATCATCCGCCTGCCGGTCCATCGGCAATGGTTCGTCCCCAGCCACCAGAAATATCCGGATGTCCGCCCCAGCCGCCCTGTCCAGCGCCCGTGCGATCCCCATGCCTTCGACTACGTCCGCCGTTTCGCGGACCCCCGCCGTATCAAGGATTGTCACCGGCAACCCGCCAAGGTCCATCCGGACCTCGATCACGTCCCTCGTTGTTCCCGCATATTCCGATGTCAGTGCCGCATCACGACCTGCTAACCTGTTGAGAAGTGTGGATTTTCCCACGTTCGGCGCGCCGACAATCGCCACCTCGAATCCGTCCCGGATCCGTTCCGCAATCGCCGCCCCTTGTGCCTGTTCCTGAAGTTCGCGCACAACGACCACTAACAAATCGACCACCTCGGGCGTCACGTCCACGGGCACGTCTTCGTCTGCAAAGTCGATTGTCGCCTCGATCAAGGCTGCCGCCCGGATCAGGCGTTGTCGCCAACCATCCGCCTTGGCCCCCATCGCCCCGGTCAAAACCCGCACGGCCTGTTTGCGCTGCGCCTCGGTCTCGGCGTCGATGAGATCCGCCAGACCTTCGACTTGCGCCAGGTCCAGCCGACCGTTCTCAAGCGCCCGCCGCGTGAATTCCCCTGCTTCAGCCATTCGAAGCCCCGGCAGGTTGCCCAGAACCCGCAGCACCTCTTTGACAATGGCCGCACTGCCATGCAAGTGCAGTTCCACGACCGGTTCGCCCGTAAAACTGCGCCCTTGGTCGAATGTCAGCACCAGCGCCTGATCAATCAGCCCACCTAGATCATCCCGGATTGCCCGCAGACCCCGCCCGTGAACCGGCAAGGCACCTGCAAGCGTTTCACCCGCTGCATGCGCACCCGGCCCCGACAATCGGACGACCGCGACGCCGGCCTTACCTTGGGCGGTCGCAAGGGCAAAGATTGTGTCCATGCACCGGCGATCCCGGTTAGCTGTTCATGGAGTCGAAGAAGTCCGAATTCGTCTTGGTCTGTTTCAGCTTGGAAATCAGGAATTCGATCGCGTCCGTCGTCCCCATCGGATTCAGAATCCGCCGCAAAACATAGGTTTTCTGCAGGTCGATCTTGTCCACCAACAGATCCTCTTTGCGCGTCCCGGATTTCAGGATGTCCATGGCCGGGAAAACCCGTTTGTCCGCCACTTTGCGGTCCAGCACGATCTCGCTGTTGCCCGTTCCCTTGAATTCTTCAAAGATCACCTCGTCCATGCGGCTGCCGGTATCAATCAGCGCCGTGGCGATGATGGTCAGCGATCCGCCTTCTTCGATGTTCCGCGCCGCCCCAAAGAACCGCTTGGGCCGCTGCAACGCGTTGGCGTCCACGCCCCCGGTCAGAACCTTGCCCGACGATGGCACAACCGTGTTGAACGCCCGCCCAAGCCGCGTGATGCTGTCCAGCAGGATCACTACATCCCGCTTGTGTTCCACCAGCCGCTTGGCCTTTTCGATCACCATTTCAGCCACTGCGACGTGCCGCGTCGCCGGCTCGTCGAATGTCGACGACACCACTTCGCCTTTGACCGACCGCTGCATGTCCGTGACCTCTTCGGGCCGTTCGTCAATCAACAGCACGATCAGGTAACATTCCGGGTGATTGGTCGCGATGGAGTTGGCGATGTTCTGCAGCAGAACCGTTTTCCCCGTCCGCGGCGGTGCCACGATCAACCCCCGCTGCCCCTTGCCGATGGGCGACACAAGGTCGATGATCCGTGCTGACCGATCCTTGATCGTCGGATCGTCTTCGATTTCCATCTTCAGCCGTTCTTCTGGATACAGCGGCGTCAGGTTTTCAAACGCCACCTTGTGCTTGGCCTTTTCCGGGTCTTCAAAATTGATCGTCTCAACCGAGGTCAGCGCGAAATAGCGTTCGCTGTCATTGGGTTCCCGCATCACCCCGTCAACCGTATCCCCCGTCCGCATCGAATATTGCCGGATCATTTCCGGGCTGACGTAGATGTCATCAGGCCCCGGCAGATAGTTCGCCTCGGGGCTGCGCAAGAAGCCGAACCCGTCCTGCAACACTTCCAGAACCCCGTCCCCCCCGATGATCCATTCTTCATCCGCCCGTTCCCGCAGGATCGAGAACATCATGTCCCCTTTGCGCATGGTGGATGCGTTTTCGATCTCCAGCTCTTCGGCCATCGCCAAGAGGTCTTTGGGGCTTTTTGCCTTGAGGTCGGCAAGGTTCAGGCGGTGTTCGGACATGCGGTATCCCTGTCATGGCCGCGCCCAGCGCAGCCAGAGGTGTGTTTATGGATCGGAGCCACCATCCCGGACGGGAGGCATGCGTCTGATAGGCCCTGCGCCTGATCCTGTCAATCTGCCCCGGATCACTGCCTTAGAACGGCCGCACGATCACCATGACCACAATCACCAGCATCAACACTGTCGGCACCTCGTTGGCCAGCCGATACGTCCGCCCCGTCCGTGTGTTTTCGCCCCGTTCAAAGTCCTTGCACCGCGCCCCCAGCCATCCATGCATCCCCGTCATCGCGATCACTGACCCCAATTTGATCCACGACCACGCCAACCCCCAGTCAAACGCCCCCATCCCGATCAGGATCAGACCGAACACCCAGCTGGATATCATCGCCGGAGTCATGATCAGCTTGAGAAGTTTGCTTTCCATCACCTGAAACGTCTGATCCAGTTCTGACCCGACTGCTGCTGTTTCCGCATGATACACGAACAGCCGTGGCAGATAGAACATGCCCGCCATCCACGAAATCACCGACACCACATGCCCGACCTTGATCCAAGGATAGGCCCCTGCCAGAAACTCCTGCATTCCGCTCCCCCTGCTTTCTTTCTTACTTAAATAAAGATTAAAGATAGAAAGAAAAGATGATGTTGTTTGTCGCGTGGATAACTTGGGGTTTTCATGAAATCCCCCGGATCATCCACAGGCCGGCGGTTTTTTCACGATTGATTATTTACCAATCAGAGAATTTTAAGTGAATATATTCAATAGTTTACTCCAGAAGATTTTTCTCAATGCTCTCTTGAGTCTTCCCGTTCTGCTGTTCCCGCCCCGAGTCGTCCCCAGCCTTGGTTTATCCATGTCCACACAGGATAACCGGGTCGCCTGTCCCTGGTTATCCCGGCCCATTGCCCGTCCGCGGACATATCCCTAAAACGATCACACCTTGTCCGGCAATTGTCCCGGTCTTTACCCTTGGTTTATCCACATGGCGTTTCCGCTTGTTCTGGCCTCCACCTCGCCCATTCGGGCGCAGTTGTTGCGTGCTGCCGGGCTTGAGATTGACACTGTTCCCCCGCGTGTGGACGAGGAGGCCATTCGTCTTGCTCTTGAGGCTGGCGGCGCTGGACCCCGCGATTTTGCCGACGCTTTGGCCGAAATGAAAGCCCGCAAGGTTGCCGAGAAATTTGCTGACCGTGTGGTTTTGGGCTGCGATCAGGTGTTGGAGTTCAAGGGCCGCGCCCTGTCCAAGGTGGCGACCCGCGATGCTGCCGCCGATCTGTTGGCGCAGTTGTCCGGCCAGACCCACACCCTGTTGTCCGCCGCCGTTGTGTATGAAAACGCCCGCCCGGTTTGGCGCACTGTTGCTACTGTCCGTCTGACCATGCATCCCCTGACCCCCGCCGAGATTGACACCTATCTGGACCGCGTCTGGCCCGATGTGGCCGGGGCCGTCGGGTGCTACATGCTGGAGGCCGAAGGCGCCCGGTTGTTTTCCGCAATCGAGGGCGATTATTTCACCGTTCTGGGCCTGCCTCTGTTGCCCCTCTTGTCTTACTTTCGCCAACGCGCAATCTTTGCCCTATGACCGATCATCGCATCCCATTGGCTGGCGTTCTGGGCAATCCTGTTGCCCATTCCCGTTCCCCGCGGTTGCACCGTCATTGGCTGCGCAAATATGGCATATCGGGCGATTATGTCCCGCTGCATGTTGAGACTGACAATCTGGAACAGGTGTTGCGCACCTTGCCCAAGATGGGGTTTGTCGGCTGTAATATTACCATACCCCACAAGGTCGCCGCCTTGCATCTGGCCGACAAGATCACCGACCGCGCCACGTTGATCGGGGCCGCCAACACGTTGATCTTTCGCAAGGATGGCACGATTCACGCCGATAATACAGATGGTTACGGGTTTGTGGCCAATTTGCGCGCCGGTGCCCCCGGATGGCGTCCCGATGCCGGACCCGCCGTGGTTCTGGGTGCTGGGGGGGCTGCGCGCGCTGTTATTGCGTCTTTGCTGGAGGTGGGGGTTCGCGAGGTTTTGCTGACCAATCGCACCCGTCCGAAGTCGGACGCCCTGCAATCCGAATTTGGCACTCGCGTTCATGTTATCGATTGGGTGCAGGCCGGGAATCTGATGGAAGAAGCCGCGACCGTGGTGAATACCACGTCATTGGGCATGACCGGGGCCGCCGAATTTCGCGTGCCGCTGGATGGGTTGCGCCCCGGCACCGTTGTCACCGATCTGGTGTATTCCCCGCTGCGCACAAGGCTGTTGATCGAGGCCGAGGCCGCTGGGTGCGTCACTGTGGATGGGTTGGGGATGCTGATCCATCAGGCCGTTCCCGCCTTTGAACGCTGGTTTGGGGTCCGTCCCGAGGTTGATGACGACACCCGCGCGGCGGTTCTGGCGTGACCTATGTTCTGGGTCTGACCGGGTCCATTGGCATGGGCAAATCCACCACCGCCGCGATGTTTGCCGAATATGGTGTTCCGGTCTGGGATGCGGATGCGTCGGTATCCCGTCTGTATTCCGTCGGTGGCGCTGCTGCCCTTGTGCTGGCCGAAATTCTGCCGGATGCCATCGAAAACGGGGCCGTGTCCAAGGATCGGTTGCGCGAATTGATCGCCGCCGACCCCGCTGTTCTGGACCGCGTGCAGGCGATTGTGCATCCCATGGTTGCCGCCGACCGCCGCGCGTTTCTGGATGCTGCGACCGCCGATGTCGTGCTGTTGGACATTCCGCTGCTGTTTGAAACCGGGGCCGATGCCATCTGTGACGCCGTTGTTGTCGTGTCTGTCCCCCCAGAGGTCCAGCGCGCCCGTGTTCTGGACCGTGGCACCATGACCCCGGCCCAGTTTGACATGATCCTGTCCCGCCAGATGCCCGATACCGAAAAACGCGCCCGCGCCAAATGGGTCATTGAAACCCTGTCGCTGGACAGCGCCCACGAGGCCGTGAAACAGGTGTTGGCCGACATACGAAAGGACCGCGCCGATGCCCTTGCGTGAGATTGTTCTGGACACCGAAACCACCGGGTTTGAACCTGACGAAGGCGACCGCATTGTCGAGATTGGCGCGATTGAACTGATCGGCCATGTGCCGACGGGCCGCACCTATCATCAGTATATCAACCCCGAACGGTCCATGCCCCAAGGCGCGTTTGACGTCCACGGTATTGGCCCTGACTTGCTGGACACCCCCCGCCCTGCTGCCGCGGGCGAGGTCACGCTGCGCGATAAACCTGTGTTCCGGGCCGTGGGGCAAGCGTTTGTCGATTTCATTGGCGATGCAAAGTTGGTCATTCACAACGCCGCCTTTGACATGAAGTTTCTGAATTTCGAGTTGAAGCGGATGGGTCTGCCCGATCTGCCGTTTGACCGCGCCATTGACACGCTGGGCATGGCCCGCCGCAAATTCCCCGGATCGCCCGCGTCACTGGATGCTTTGTGCCGCAGGTTTGATATCGACAATTCCGCCCGCACCCTGCACGGCGCGTTGTTGGACAGCGAAATTCTGGCCGAGGTGTATCTGGAACTGATCGGGGGCAGGCAACCCGATTTTGCCTTGTCCACCAACCAAAGCAACCCGACCCGCGCCGTGGCCGATGCCGATTGGCGCCCGATGCCCCGCCCTGTCCCGTTGCCCCCCCGGTTGACCCCGGACGAACAAAAGGCCCACGACGCATTCGTCGCGGGCCTTGGCGAGGATGCCGTCTGGTTGAAAGGGCGTTAGTTCGCTTTTTCGCCCGATGCCTGTTGTTCCTGCACACGCCGCGCCAGTTCGTTGCGGTAAAGCGCCAGAAAATCAATCGTTTCAAGGTTCAGCGGGGGGAAGCCCCCGTCCCGCGTCACGTCGCTGACGATACGGCGGATAAACGGGAAGGTCAGGCGCGGACATTCGATCAGCAGGTAGGGGTGCAGTTGTTCCTCTGGTACGCCTTCGATGTGGAACAGGCCCGCATATTCCAGTTCAAGCACGAACAGCGGTGCCCGGCTTTCCTTGGCGACCGAATTGACCACGATTTTTGTGATCACTTCGAACTGGTTGTCGCCGCCCCGTTTGCGCGCATCAAGGTTCACCTTGACCGACACTTCGGGGGCTGCGTCGCCTTGGATCCCCTTTTGTGCGAGGATGTTTTCGAACGACATATCCCGCGTGTATTGCGCAAGAACCCGGCTGGTGATTTGCGGCGGTTGCGCGGATGTTGTGGGGGCGGCGGCGGTTGCGCCGTTTTGTGTATCGTCGGCCATTGGGCTGTCCTTGGTCCATTTGCGGAAAATCTGCGTTGATGGTTACCTAGCAGCCCTTTTCCCGCGCCTCAATGCCTTGGGGTGGTTAATGCCGTGTCCAGCCCGAAGGTTGGTGCGTGGTCCGCCCGTCTGGGGGCACTTCTTCGTAGTCGCCGTCGATGATGGTGTCGCGTCCCGTGCCGTGCGGTGCCCAGTTGTCTTGTGTCTTGTTGCCCATGGCAAAACTGGCCACCGTCACCCGCGCCTTGATCCACCGGAATGCTGCCGCCCGCACCTGTGGGATCAGGAGGAGAAACCCGACCGTGTCCGTGAAAAACCCCGGCGTGAGCAGGAGCGCCCCCGCAAACAGGATCATCGCCCCGTTTGCCAGCGGTTCGCCGGGGTCCGACAAGGTCGAGAACGACGCCCGCAGGCGGTTCATTTCCCGCAGCCCCTGTTGGCGCACCAGAAACGACCCCAAAATCGCCGTGACGATCACGATCCCCAGCGTCGCCCAAAGCCCGATCAGCCCCCCGACCTGAATGAACAACGCAATCTCGATCAACGGGATGGCGACGAATGCTGCGAATAGCCACATGCTGCACCTTGATCCTTTCCGGGTCACTGGTGGACTTGCCCCGACCCAGCACCTACATAAGGGTCAGCCGACGTTGTTTCCATGCCCTGTCTGAGAGGACCCGATGAATTCTCCCCTGATCCAATTGCTGGTGCTTGCGGGTATTGCCGTGTTTCTGATCCTGCGTCTGCGCAGTGTTCTGGGCACCCGCGAAGGCTATGAAAAGCCTGCCATACCAGTGGAGACCAGCCGTCGCCGCACCCGTGATTTCGAAGTGATCGAGGGCGGTCCCGATCTGGACGTTCTGGATCACGCCATTGAAAACAGCGACACCGCCAAGGCGCTGGCCGCCATGAAACGCACCGATCGGTCGTTTGTCGTGGCCGAATTTCTGCAAGGTGCCCGTGGTGCCTATGAGATGATCCTGATGGCCTTTGAAAAGGGCGATCTGGCGAGCATCCGCCCGTTCATTTCCGATGATGTCTATGACGCCTTTTCCGATGGTGTCACCGCCCGCGAGGCCGAGGGTCTGAAGGTTGACGCCACGTTTATCGGCATCAGCGATCTGGGTATTCACGAGGCCACGTTTGATGACGTCACCAAAGAGGGCGAGATTGCCGTCCGATTTACCGGTGAATTGACCTATCTGGTGCGTGACCGTGGCGGCGATATTGTCGAGGGTAGCCAGACCGAGATCAAGCGTCAGAAGGATGTCTGGACGTTTGCCCGCACTCTTGGCTCTGATGATCCCAACTGGATTCTGGTTGCGACCGGGGGCTGACCCTGCCCAGGCAAAGGAAACGCCGTGCCTGTGACCACCACGACCCTGTCGTTTGCCGATCTGGACGGATGGGCGCAGGACGATCATGCCGCCGCATGGGCCGTGTTCAACGAAACCCGTCCCCATCTGGCCGGGCCGGAGTGGGACGAGGTGCCTGCCGCCGAGCCGACCGATGCCCGCGCATGGTTCGAGACGTGGTTTGATCCGGTTCTGATTGAGGGGTCCGCGGCCCCGTTGTTCACCGGGTATTTCGAGCCGGAGTTGGAGGGTGCGTTGCACCCGTCCCCGGCGTTTCCCTGTGCCATTTACCGCGCCCCCCTTGATGCGTCGTTGCGCGCCCCGTGGCTGGCCCGCCGTGAGATCGAGACGACAGGCGTCTTGCAGGGGTCCGAAATTGCGTGGCTGGCCGATCCGTTGGAGGTGTTTTTTCTACAAGTGCAGGGGTCTGGTCGAATACGGCTGCCGGATGGGCAGACGATCCGGGTGGGGTTTGCCGCCAAGAACAACCATCCGTATCGGTCCATCGGGCAGGAGTTGGTGCGGCGTGGTGCGATCCCTGTCGAGGCCCTGACCACCGACGCCATCCGGGACTGGGCCGCCGCCCATCGCCAAGATGTGCAGGAGGTGTTGTGGTCCAACCCGAGCTATGTGTTTTTCCGCGAGGTGACAGAGGTTCCTGCGGACAAGGGGCCGTTGGGGTTTTTGGGCGCGTCGGTGACGCCTATGCGCACCGTCGCCGTTGATCCCGCCCATATCCTGCTGGGGTCCCCGGTTTGGATTGAAACCGACGCCCCCGGCCCCCTGCGCCGTCTGATGGTGGCGCAGGATATTGGTGGCGCGATCAAGGGGCCGCAGCGGGCCGATATTTTCGTGGGCACCGGGCCGCAGGCGGGCGATATTGCCGGGCGGATCAATGCCCCCGGTCGCCTGATCGTTCTGCGCCCCAAATCCGGTGGGTCAGTGGCATGAGACGCCCCCGCAGCCTGACCCCAGAAGACCGCGCGTTGTGGGATCTGGTTGCCCAGCGCACGACGCCGATGAACAAACAACGCCCGGCCCCCCCATCGGTCGCGGCCGAACCCGCGCCACAGCCCCGCCGCCAGATGCCCGACCCCGACCCGATCCCGGATCCGGTTCCCCGGTCATTCCGGATTGGACAAAAGGCCGATGCACGCCGCCCCCATGATTTGTCCCCGTCGTTGCCGGAACGGTTGTCCCGCGCCCCTATCCAGATGGACGCCAAACAGCATGGCCGCATGACCCGTGGCAAGTTGGACCCAGAAGGCCGGATTGATCTGCATGGCATGACCGTGTCCGAGGCCCACCCTGCGCTGCAGTCGTTCATCCTGATGGCGGCGGCAGAGGGAAAGCGGCTGGTTCTGGTGATCACGGGCAAGGGCAAGGACCGTGACGATGGTGGCCCGATCCCAACCCGGTTTGGCGTGTTGCGCCATCAGGTGCCGCAGTGGTTGAACCTGCCGCCGTTGCGCCAAGTGGTGATGCAGGTGACCGCCGCCCATATCCGGCATGGCGGGCACGGTGCCTATTACGTTTATCTACGCCGTCGTTAACCGACCGCGCGCCGCGTTCAGGGCCGGGATCATGCCAATGGCGGAGGCCACAAAGACCGCTGCATAGATCAGCAATTGCACGGGCAGGTCCATGCCCCCGTCAATCAACCACCCCGACAAACCGGGGCCAAGCGCCGACCCCAGCACCATCAGCGCCACAATCGCCGATTTGATAGTGCCCAGATGTTGCGTGCCGTAAAACTCTGCCCAACAGGCCGAGGGCAATGTGGCCTGCCCCCCGCCCGCAAGCCCCATGAGGATTACCCCCGCCGCCGACCATGCCACCGTGGGCGCATACCAGTGGCACACAAACCCAAGCGCCAGCGGAATGAGGTAGACCGGCAACAGCCGCGCCGATCCGAACCGGTCGATCAACCAACCATAAAGGAATGTGGACCCGATGAACGCCGCCGTTCCCAAGGGGAATACCGCCACCAGTGACAGGTGATCCCAGCCTTTGACCTCTGTGAAATGGACCTGATGGAACCAGAATGCCGTCACAAAGGCCGGGAACGACACCAGCGCCGGAACCAGTGCCCAGAACAGCGGGTGCCGCAACGCATCCTGCCGGGTCCAGTGCCGCCCGTCCATGCCGGTGGAACTGTTGGATTGCGCCACCGATTGTGGCGTCCGTTCCTGACCCAAGAGCCACAGGATCACCGGCAACATCAGGAGGCAGAACACCCCCGCCGCGACCCACAGATCGTGCCAGTCGAACACCTGTTTGAGCCAGACAAAGGTAAGCGGCAGCACAGCCTCGCCCAATGAAAAGCCAAGTGTGGCGATGGCGAGCGCCCGCCCCCGCGTGGCCACAAACCAGCGCGACATGGCAATGATCGCCAAGGTGCTGGCCATGCCCTGACCCAGAAACCGCAGCGCAAAGATGACGAGCGTGAGCGTCAGGACAGACGGCGCATAGGCCATGCCGACACAGGCCAATCCCAAGCCACCGACCACAATGAGGCCAAGCGCCCGGACCCGGAACCTGTCTGTCAGCCCGCCGGCCCAGAGCATGACCGCCGCTGATGCCCCTGTGCCGATGGTGTAGATTGTCCCCCAATCCCCATTCGACAATCCGAAGGCCGCCCGGATTTCCCCGCCAAAGATCGAGATGAAAAAGGTTTGCCCGAACGAGGACAGGAACGACAACAACGCCCCCGCCGCAAGGAAACGCGCGTTGTCCCGAAGAAAGCGGAGATAGTCCATTGGCGGGCCCCGTGATTGCCCGCCCTGAATGGCCCGGATCACAGGGGGCTGAAACCCCTAAAGCACATAGCGGCTGAGATCCGTGGAGCGCGACAACGCGCCCAGATGTTCCTCGACAAAGTCGGCGTTGACCGTGACCTTGTCGCCGGCGCGGTCGGGGGCGGTGAACGACAAATCCTCGAACACCCGTTCCATGACCGTATAAAGGCGGCGCGCACCGATGTTTTCCACCGCTTCGTTCACCTGTGCCGCGATCCGGGCGAGTGCCGCGATGCCGTCGGTGGTGAAATCCACGGTCACGTCTTCGGTGCCCATGAGTGCCGTGTATTGCAGCGTCAGCGCGTTGTCAGTTTCGGTGAGGATACGCACAAAGTCACCTTCGGTCAGGGGCCGCAGTTCCACCCGGATGGGCAGCCGCCCCTGTAGTTCCGGCAAAAGGTCCGACGGTTTGGCGACGTGGAACGCCCCCGATGCGATGAACAAAACGTGGTCGGTTTTCACCGGGCCGTGTTTCGTGCTGACCGTTGTGCCCTCGATCAAGGGGAGCAGATCGCGCTGCACCCCTTCGCGCGACACATCGGCCCCGCGGGTATCGGCCCGCGCGCAGACTTTGTCGATTTCATCAAGGAAAACAATGCCGTTTTGTTCCACGGCGTCGATTGCGGTTTTTTTGACCACATCATCGTCCAGCAGTTTGTCGGCCTCTTCGGACAGCAGCACTTCGTAGCTTTCTGCGACGGTCAGCCGTTTTTTGACGGAGCGCTGGAATGCCTTGCCGAACATTTCGCTGAGGTTCATCAGGCCACCCATCTGGGGTTGGCCGGGGATGTCCATGCCACCCATCGGGTTGGAGGTGTCCATCACCTCCAGATCAATCATCGTGGCGTCGAGTTCCCCCGATTTCAGTTTCTTGCGAAACGTCTCCCGGGTGCCTTCGCGGGCGTCGGTGCCGGCGATGGCGGTGATGACCCGATCCTCGGCGGCGGCTTGTGCCTTGGCGCGGACCTCGCCCCGCATGAAATCGCGGGTTTGGGCGATGGCCACGTCCAAGAGATCGCGGATGATGCTGTCTACGTCGCGGCCGACATAGCCGACCTCGGTGAATTTGGTCGCCTCGACCTTGAGGAAGGGGGCGCGCGCGAGTTTGGCCAGCCTGCGCGAGATTTCGGTTTTGCCGACTCCGGTTGGCCCGATCATCAGGATATTCTTGGGATACACCTCGTCCCGCAGATCATCGCCCAACTGTTTGCGCCGCCACCGATTGCGCAGCGCCACGGCCACGGCCCGTTTGGCGTCCTTTTGCCCGATGATAAAGCGGTCGAGTTCAGACACGATTTCGCGGGGGGTGAGGTCGGTCATTTTGCGATGCTTTCTACCGTCAGATTGCCGTTGGTGTAGACGCAAATCTCAGCCGCAATCGCCATGGCGCGGCGCGCGATGGCTTCGGCGTCCAGATCGCTGTCCATAAGCGCCCGTGCGGCGGCGAGCGCGTAGTTGCCCCCGGACCCGATTGCGGCGACCCCGTGTTCGGGTTCCAGAACATCGCCCGCGCCAGTGATGACGAACAAGTCGGTGCCGTCGGTGACGATCAGCATCGCCTCCAGTTTCTGGAGGTATTTGTCGGTGCGCCAATCCTTGGCCAGTTCGACACTGGCGCGGGCGAGTTGGCCCGGTGTCGCCTCCAGCTTTTTCTCCAGCCGTTCAAGGAGGGTAAAGGCATCCGCCGTGGACCCCGCAAAACCTGCAACAACGTCATGCCCGCCGGGGGTCAGGCGGCGGACCTTGCGGGCCGTGCCCTTGATGACCGTCTGGCCCAGACTGACCTGCCCGTCCCCGGCCACGACCACCTTGCCGCCCTTGCGGACCCCGATGATCGTGGTGCCGTGCCAGCCGGGAAAATCGTTGTTTGCCATGGGTGCCGTCCTGTTGTGTGTCGGGGCCAATATGGACATGGCGCGAGGGGCCTACAACCCGGACAGCAAAAAGGGCGCCACCGGGGCGCCCTTTGATCTGATGCGGGCGTTGGATCAGATCAACGATTTGATCCAGTCGGCCAATGCGGCCTTGGGTGCTGCCCCGGCCTTGTTTGCCACGACCTCGCCACCCTTGAACAGGAACAGCGCGGGGATGCCCCGCACGCCCATTTGCGCCGGAGAGTTCGGGTTGTCGTCCACGTTGACCTTTACGATCTTGACCTTGCCCGCCATTTCTTCGGACAACTCTTCCAGAGCCGGGCCGATCATCTTGCAGGGGCCGCACCATTCCGCCCAGAAATCGACCACGACGGGGATATCGGACTGGCGGACTTCGGCGTCGAATGTGGCGTCTGTGACTGCTACGGTTGCCATCGGTTTTCTCCTTGGCGCATTGTTTGAAGCGCGATGTTGGGTGTTGGTATGTTGGAGCCGGAAGGTAGGCATGGCCCCGGAGATGGTCAAGCCTGTGCGGCCCGCAACAGCGCGGCTGACGCAAGATCAGGCGGTATTGGCATCAATGTGGCCTGTGTTGTCCATAAAATAGCCGTTTCGATCCGGTGGTTTGGGTAAATCTGCGCCAACGCCGCAGCATAGGCCCCCATTTGCCGCAACAGACCTTCGGGGATGTCGTGCGCGGTGTCGGGCACCACCCGGTTGGATTTGAAATCAATCGCGGTGATGGTGTCTGGGCCGATCAACAGCCGGTCAATTGCGCCGTGGATGCGCCGCCCGTTCAGGTCTGGCAGGGTTGCCGTGATGTCCACCTCGGCGAGTGCTACGCCGGTGAATATGGCCGACAGAGCGGGCTCGGACAGAACCCCCAGCGCCTGTGCAATCAGTGCGTCCGTGTCCCCCAACAGCTGTGCATCGGGGTCGGCTTTCAACAAAAGCCGGGCGTGGGCGGCCCGGTTTTCGGGCGCTACGGGCGGCAGATGTTCCAGCAACAGGTGCAAAACCCGGCCCCGCATTAGTGCGGTGTCGGTGGCGTCCAGTCCGGGTTCGCCGGGCAAAACCTTGTCCCCGCCAAGGTCAGAGGGGGACAGCGCTTTGGTGGCGGTGTCTGGCGCGGGCACTGGCCCAAGGTCGGGCATGGCGGGCAGTGGCGGTTCCGGGGATTCCGGTAGGGCAAGCGGCAGGTCGTCCCAATCCAACATAGCAAACCGCCGTGCTGGGCCGATTTCAGTGTCTATCATGGCGGAACCGAGGGTATCGAGTGCGCCGGATACGACCCCATACCAGCTTTTGTCGCCGTCATCGACGTCGCCTGCGGCCCCGACGATGAGCCATTTTTCCGCCCGCGTCATGGCGACATAGAGCAAGCGGCGGCTTTCTTCGGTTTGCTTTTCCATCTTGGCCGCGATCACGTCCGCCTCGGCCGGTGGCCGCACGGGCGCGTTGGACTTCCACAGGACGCCGCCGGCTGTGACCAGCAGTTCATCCCGCACCTCAAGCTGCCGCGACTGACATTCCGGCAGGAACACGATGGGCGCCTCTAGCCCTTTGGCCCCGTGGACGGTCATCACCCGGATCTGGTTGCTGGCGCTGTCAAGCTGTCGTTTGACCTCGACCTCCTCGGTCATGAGCCAACTGAGAAACCCTGTCAGGCTGGGCACGGCGGCGCGTTCATAGCTTTGCGCCTGCGATAACAGGCTGTCGATGCCGTCCTGCGCCTCGGCCCCCAGACGGGCCAGAAGGGTGCGCCGACCGTCGTGCCGGATCAGGATGCGTTCGATCAGGTCGTAGGGCCGCAAGAAATCCGCCTGTGTCCGCAGATCGCGTAGAATGGCGAGCGTTTCGGGGTGGTTAGTTGCCTGTCGGAGCGCCTGCCACAGCACCCTGCCTTTTGGCCGGGTGTGGGCCAGCGTGAACAGGTCCTGTTCTGTCCAGCCAAACAAGGGGGACCGCAAGGCGGTAGCAAGCGACAGATCATCCTCGGGCAGGGCCAGGAAATTCAGCAATGCGGCGATGTCCCGCACGGCCAGTTCGCCGCCCAGTTTCAGACGGTCCGCCCCGGCGATGGGCAGGTTTGCCGCCTTGCAGGAACGGATGATTTCCGCGAACAGGTCCGACCGCCGCTGCACAAGGATCAGAACGTCGCCCGCCCGAACCGGACGGCGCGCAAAGACGCCCGTTTTGCCTATCTCGACGGGGATGGTTTCCGTGGCGATCATCCGCCCGATTTCCGCTGCGATATGCCGCGCCAGCCGGACGTTGGCCCGCGTGGGGCTGGGCCGGTCGATTGGGGTGCGCCAATCGGGGTCATCTTTGGCCACGGTTTCGTTTTCAAGAACGGGCCACAAGTCCACCCGGCCCGGCATCGCATCCTTGAACGCGATGTGCTGGATCGGGGTGTCGTCCAGACCCGCCGCGCGGTCCCCGGCAAAGGCCGCATCGACAACCCGCAGAATGGCGGGCGATGACCGGAACGAATGTGCCAGTTGCAGCGCGTTCACCTGTTGCCCGATCCGGTTCAGTTCGCTGTCGAAATGCTGCCGCATCTGGTCAAATCCGGCGGGGTCGGCCCCCTGGAAGGAATAGATCGACTGTTTCTTGTCGCCGACCACAAAGATGGTGCGCCGACGGTCGGGCATTGCCCCTTCGCCTGCGGAAAATTCGCTGGCCAGCGCGCGGATGACCTCCCATTGGGCGGGGCTGGTGTCTTGGGCTTCGTCCACCAGTATGTGGTCGATGCCCCCGTCCAGCCGGAACAGCACCCATTGCGCCAGCCCGGGCGTTGTCAGCAATTGCCGCGCCTTGTTGATGAGATCGTCGAAATCCACCAGACCGGAGCCAAGTTTGCGCGCGTCGTAAAGCCGGACAAAGGCGTGCCCAAAGGCATAAAGTGCGGCAAGCCGGTCGCGGGCGGCGATGGCCAGCAGCTGGTCGTGTGCGGTCATGGTCCTGTCCATCCAGTCGTGCAGGTCGTCGATGAATGGCGCAAAGGACACGACAGCGTTTTTGTGATTCGATTGCGGGTAGTTGGCGGATTTCGACGATTTCCGGTCGGCGTAGAGAAAGAGGGAAAAGACCGTTTCAAGGGTCTCGTTGTCTGGCGATTTGAGATCGAGGCCAAGAAGCGCGTCTATGAAAGTTTTATAGGATGCCGAAACATCTCCCCGGACCGCCTGCGCCGCCGCAACGATATCGGCCTCGTGTCCGGCGAAGGCGATGTCGAGCGCGTCCTGCCGTGTCGCATCGGGCGCCAGCCCCAAGAGTTGCGAAAGGTTTGCAGGGTCCGGCATTGTGCGGAACGCATCCGACCGCCGCGCGATGTCTTGGGTCAGTTTCAGCAACCTGTCTTCGCCGGTCAGATACCGTGCGAGGGCGTCCAGAAGCGGCAGGTCCGGCCCGGTTGCCATGCCTTCCAGCACCTCGGCCCGAAGCCGTTCGGCGGCCCGGTCTTCCATTTCGGTGAACTGCGGGCTGACCCCGGCCTCGAGCGGGAAGCGCCGCAGAAGGCCGGAACAGAACGAATGGATGGTCTGCAACCGCAGACCCCCCGGTGTTTCGATCGCCTTGGCGAACAGCGTCCGGGCAAGGCGCAGGGTTTCGGGGGCGAACGGCCCGTCTTCGCCGATGTCACGAAGGGCGGCAGACAGCGCCGCATCGTCCAGCATGGACCACGCGGCAAGGCTGCGGAACAGGCGGTTCTGCATCTCGCTCGCCGCTGCTTTGGTATAGGTCAGGCACAGCACGTTTTGCGGATCGACCCCGCCCAGCAACAGACGAGCAACGCGGGCGATCAGCACCCGCGTCTTGCCTGACCCCGCGTTTGCCGACAGCCATGTGGAGGCGGTTGGGATCGACGCCTCGTTCTGGCGGCTGGTGGCGTCGGTGGCTTGATTGGTCAGGGTCATATGAGGTCCTGTGGCGCGATGTCGTCGGACATGTCCCATTCGCCGAACCGCGACAGATGGTCATAATCGGACGGTTGCCGATCCTGAAAATGCGCCAACCGCGCGGAATAGCCCCGATCCGGGTCTTGCCATGCCAGCAACAGCGATTTGAGGTCGTGCCAGAATTCACTGGGCGAAATGGTGTCCAGTGGGGCGTGTTCATTCTTGAGCTTGGACCCAAGCCCGATGAACATCGCGTCGGCCACGGGGCGTGCCCCGATATCCTTGAACGCGCCGCGTTCGATCATCGCGGCCTCGACAAGCAGTTGTTTGTCAAAGTGTTTTTGCTGCGCGGGTGTAGGGGCCGTGCCCGTTTTGTAGTCATAGATGACCGCGTTGCCGTCCGGGGTGAGGTCGATCCGATCTGCCTTGCCTTTGAGCGTCACATTCGGGCCGTCGCACAGAATCTCTCCCCATGCCTCAAATGCTGTGGGCGCGCCAAGCCTGCGCCGCGCTGTTTCGTCGGTCAGGAAATGATCGGCAAAACGGTCCACACTGGCCAGCCAGAGCCGCCGCGCGGTGGGCCACGGACATTCCTGTGTCAGCACGGTCTGCGCGATGTCCATCAGAGTGTTCCGCGCCGTAGGGTCATCGGGTGAAATGCCGGTTTTTACGAACACCTCCAGCACCTTGTGCAGGGCGGTCCCTTTCATCGGGGCGTCGGCGGAACCGACAAGGGGGTCGAGCGCAGAAAGCCCAAGCACCCGTCGCGCATAGACGGAAAAGGGGTCGCGGATCAGTTTGGCGATGTCCGTGACGGCGAGCGTCCGGGGGCGTGCCGCTACGGGCGGGCGAGGGGAGGGACGCTGGGCAGGGGACACCGGCGCATCCGGTTGCGACAATGCCTGTGCCGCCGCGATCCACCGGTTGCCTTCGGCCAAGGCGGCGTCGCGGGCGGCTATGCCCCCTTGGTCCTTTAGCCCCAACAACAGGCTGCTGAGCCGGTTGAGCCAGCGGGAGGGCACAGTTTCCGCCTCCTCGGACCGGATGGCCCGGCTGATCCAGACCTCGCGCCCGGCGACCGCCTGTTGATAATCATGCGCGGACAGACCGATGCGGCGTTCGGGCAAAAGCAGCCCCGCCTCGTGCCGCATTTGACGGTTGAGCCACGGATCGGGCTGTGGCCGTTCGGGCCAGATGCCGTCGTTCATGCCGCCCAGAATGACGAGATCGGCGCATTGCACCCGCGCCTCGAGCGTGCCCCAGAACAGGATGTTGGGGTGGCCGGTGTCTGGGTTGCGCACCTCTTTGGTGCCTAGAATGCTGTTGAACAGGTTGGCGTAATCCACGCGACTCAGCGGACGGCCCGCGTCTGCCTGTGCCCGCAAATCCGCCACGGTGTGCTGCGCCTCGCGCCCGGCCGCCTGCGCCCAAAGGCCGTGAGGAC
>JBGSIZ010000351.1:0-26534 GCA_041742255.1 Marivivens sp.
CCACGCCCGCCTTGGTCGCGACGCGACACAGTCCCTGCACCACCGGGTCTTGCGCGCGGCACTTTGTGACCACAATGACCCCCTCACCTGCGCATCCTCCCCCAAACCCCTGACCTACCGGGCCACCACCTATGCGGTGAACCTGTCGGTTCTGGCGCTGTCGCTGCCGGTTGGGGCCTCGATGATGGCAATGTCGTTGATGGGGCGCGAAGACCTCGGCGTCGGTGGCCGGGTTCTGGCCGTTACCGGCACCTTTCTGGGGCTCAACTCTGCGGGCTACCCCAACCCTTTCCTCACCCTTCTGGGCTGATACCTCGGGGACAAGCTCATGAAACCCTACCACCCCCTCGACACGCGACACCCCGCCAACCGCTTGGCAACGCCCGCGCCGCCCATCAGGATCGGCACACGGGCGGGATCGCGCGGCCCAGACGTGGCACCCCCCATCACAGCCGCGGCCCCCGCGCCCCGGCGACCAGTCGGCTCAACCACCGGCCAAAGCATCATGGCCGGCGCGCAATCCATCATCCAGCTCTACAAGGCCGTGAACCGGGCGGCGTTTCTGCTGCCCCTCCGGATCGGGCTGGCACTCTTGCTCTATTTTGGCCTGATGCAGTTTACCGGGATGTTTGAAATTCCAAACGTGTTCATCGAACCCAACAGCATCAACAAAATGCCCTCGAACTAGGGGGCGAGCGCGATGGTCGTATGGATGGCAAACAAAACGGCCCCGGTCCCCGGCAACCGCAACACGGTCTGACGTTCGCTGCGTTCATAGGGGGCATCGGGGCGATGCACGCGCTTTGGATCGGCCTCGCGGCGGGGCCAGAACAACGTGCCATCGTCATAGCGCAGATAATTGGCGCGCCACATCGGGCGGCCGGGCTGCACCCCGTCAAACATCCGCTGAACGCGGGCGGCAATGCCGGGGTCATAGTCGGGCACGGGGCGATGGATGCGCACCAACGGGTGGCCAATCTTTTCGGCCAGCGTCCAACTCGCGGGAAAGCACAACAAGGCGGCGGTCAGCACATGCTCGTCACCGTGTTTTTGCAGCAGGCACAAATCCTCCTGCACCAACCGGGACAGGGTCAACAGCGGCTCATGGACATCGGGCACAACGCGGCGACCATCCGGGCACACGACCGCGCCGTCCTCAAACCCAAAATCCGGACGACCCGCCAGATCGGCCAGAACCACGGTCAACAATTCCGCCAACGCCGCCTCGGCCTCGGGTAGAGCGGCCATCACCCGCTCGGGATGGGCGGCAATCAACCGGGCCTTTTCAGCCACTTGCGCAGCATAGGCATCATCAACAGTGACCCACGATCCGGGATGAACAGGACGCATGGCAGGCAACCGGGCGGCAGCCACCGCGCGTTGCAGATCGGGTAAATGACGTTGCAGGATGACGGGCCCGGTCATGCAAACCTCCTAGGCGTCGCCAACCGGGGGCAACGCAAACCGGGCCAACAGACCCAGATGGTCGGACCCCAACAACGGGCGCACCTCCAGCCGTCCGGCGGCACCTTGCGGGATCAACACCTGATCAATGGGCAAGGGCATGGCACGGCCAAACTGCGGAAACGTGGTCCAATACTGGCCCAACCGACGAACACCAGCGGCACGGGCCACGCGGCGGACGGAACTGCCCCAGGGGACCATGTTGAAATCACCGGCAATAACCACCGGACCATCCAGACTGGCCAGCCGCTCCACAATACCGGGCATCTGCCGGGCCTGACGATAGGGCCACGGCCAATTCAGGTGAACCGATCCGATCCACAACCGCGACCCATCCGGCAACGTGGCCTCGGCCACCACCAACCCATTGGCAAAGGCACAGCGTTCGCCGGGCTGGCGCAACGGCCACCGGGCATACAAGGCAATGCCGCCATTGCCCGACGTGGAACAGGTCAACCGATGCGGATAGGCAGCGGCAAGACCGTCCGCGACCACGGCATTGCGCTCGGACGTTTCCTGCAACGTGACGATATCGGCATCACTGGCAAGTATATCGGCAAGAATGGCGGCGGGATCGGCGCCATTCCACAGCAGGTTCTTTTGATACAACGTCACAACGCGACCAGACGGCTCGGCGGGCATCCGGGGGGCCGGTCCACGATACTGCCACACAGTCACGGCCAGAACGGCCAGCACCGGCACGGCGATCACCCCGGCGCGGACGGCCCCTCCGGCCATGACAAGAGCCACCAGAACGGGCACAGCCAACACCAGCACATGCACGCGCACCACGGCCAAGGCATCGCCCATCGGCACCCATCGGCCCAACAGGCTCAGGGTCAACACGATCACCCCGCAGATCGCCACAAATGTCAGCACCGCACGCACCACGGCCCGGCCTCCCCAAACAAAAGGCGAGGCCACCGGCCCCGCCCCTCCTGATTGTCTACAAGTCCGTCAGAATGGGTCAGGCGCGGGCCCGGCCCACGATCTTCCACAAGGCGGGCAGCAACACGGCGGCCAACGCGAGCTTGAGGACATCGCCGATCAGGAACGGGGTGATGCCCCACATCATGGTCTGGTGCCAGACGCTGGCAAACTTTTCCGGGTTGAACAGGCCGCCGACCTCGACCACCTGATACAACCACGCCAGACCGGGGACATAGATCAACGCATTTGCCACGATCATCGCCATGGCCATCATGACCACCGACCGGTCCCAGCCCATCCGGGCACTATATCCCAACCACACCGTGGCAAGGACATAACCGACCAGATAGCCACCCGTGCCGCCCATCATATAGCCCCAGCCGAACTTTTCGGCGGACGACCCGGCAAACACGTCAAACCCCAACGCGCCGACGATCATGTAGCCCAGAATGGTGACCAGACCCAACCGGGGACCATAGGCAGCACCCAACGCCAGCACGGCAAACGTGCCCATGGTGATCGGCACGGGCGACGGCCACATCGGCACCTTGATCTTGGCGGCAACCGCCAACAAGGCGATCCCGGCAATCACCAGAACCACCTGTTTGATCCGCAGGGCTGTGCCCTCGGATGCGCCGAATGCCTCGACCAAGGCCTTGTCGTTGAGTGTGAGGGCCATTGCGCCGCTCCTCCCGTCTGCTTGTTACATTGGCACCTGTGTGCCTCAGGGCGGACCCCCGCGCAAGTCTGGTTGCGCCAACGCCCCCTGCGGCTGGCTAGATCGGGGCATATTCCGATACGGACGTATAATTCTTGCGCGGCCCTTTGACGGACCACACAGCCTGCCACTGGGGCCAGCGGGTGAAATCATACCGGACCCGGTAGAGGTCACTTCCGCACAAATGGTCGGTGCCATCCTCGGCACCCGCCGGGGTGAAATCGTGAAACGGGCGGCCATCGGGAAACGTGACAGCCACGGCACCGGGCATGAACAACCAGCGATAGGCGCGGCTGGCCTCCAACGGGGGACCATCGGCATAACGCAACTCGCCGCTTTCGCGATAGTCCAGAACATCGGGAGCGGCTTGGATCAAAACGGCACGCCCGGTCAATTCGCCTTCTGCCTTCAACTGCCGGTCTTCAATCCGGCGGGACAACTGCCACTGACCAACAAAATCCTGCGCGGACAATCTGGAAATAATCATCTCAGGCTCCCCTTCCTGACACGGAGGCCGGTGCCGTCGGATCGAATCGGCGGCGCAGCCCCTCATCGGCATGTCTTAACACAAGAAAAACAGGGATGGCCCTGAATACAGGAGCCCATTTTGCGGGTGGGACCGGACCACCGCGGCCCCTGCCCGCTTGTGACACAGGCCCGCGCGGCTTAAGAGGCGTCCAACCGTTCCCAAACCACAAGGCGCCGCCATGATCCCCCGCTATTCCCGCCCCGAAATGACCGCCATCTGGGAACCCGCCACCAAATTCCGCATCTGGTATGAAATCGAGGCGCACGCCTGCGACGCTCAGGCGGCGCTCGGGGTCATCCCAAAGGAAAGCGCGGCGGCCGTCTGGTCGGCGCGTGACGTGGAATTCGACGTGGCGCGCATCGACGAGATCGAGGCCGTGACCAAACACGACGTGATCGCCTTCCTCACCCACCTCGCCGAACACATCGGCGGGAACGAGGCGCGGTTCGTCCATCAGGGGATGACGTCGTCGGACGTGCTGGACACCACGCTGAACGTGCAACTGGTGCGGGCGGCGGACCTCTTGCTGGCGGATATGGACAAACTCCTCGGGGCGCTCAAACGGCGGGCGCTGGAACACAAGATGACGGTGCGGATCGGGCGCAGCCACGGCATCCACGCGGAACCCACGACCATGGGGCTGACATTCGCGCGGTTCTACGCGGAAATGGACCGGAACCGGGCGCGGCTGGTCAACGCACGGGCCGAAATCGCGACCGGGGCCATTTCCGGGGCGGTCGGCACCTTTGCCAACATCGACCCCAGCGTCGAAGACCATGTGTGCAAGATGCTGGGCCTCACCCCAGAACCGATCAGCACGCAGGTGATCCCGCGCGACCGGCACGCGATGTTCTTTGCGACCCTTGGGGTGATCGCGTCCAGCATCGAAAACGTGGCCATCGAAATCCGGCACATGCAACGAACCGAAGTGCGCGAGGCCGAAGAATTCTTTTCACCGGGGCAAAAAGGCTCGTCCGCGATGCCGCACAAACGCAACCCGGTGTTGACGGAAAATCTGACCGGGCTGGCGCGGCTGGTGCGGATGTGCGTGGTGCCAGCGCTCGAAAATGTGGCACTCTGGCATGAACGGGACATCTCGCATTCCTCGGTGGAACGGGGGATCGGGCCGGATGCGACGATCACGCTCGATTTCGCGCTCAACCGTCTGGCCAATGTGATCGACAAACTGGTGATCTACCCGGACACCATGCTGACCAACATGAACCAATACAGCGGGCTGGTGATGTCGCAACGGGTGCTTTTGGCGCTGACCCAAGCCGGGTTGAGCCGCGAAGACGCCTACCACCTTGTGCAGCGCAACGCGATGCGGGTCTGGGAACACGGGGCGGATTTCAAAACCGAACTCCTCGCCGATCCAGACGTCACAGCGGCGCTCACCCCTGCGGAAATCGAGGACAAATTCGACCTCGGTTATCATACCAAACACGTCGACACGATCTTCCGGCGGGTGTTCGGCGACTGAAACACCGCCTGCCGCCTCCCCGGTGCCTGCCCCCCACGGTCAGGCATTCGGGGTGAAGGCCGTGCGGGTCAGGCCACAGGCGGCGCATGCACCGGGGTCGGCTGCGGGCGATGGGTGGCATGGGGCAGCTTGGGGGTCATCCGTGTGGCCGACATCGACATGACCGCATATTTGTGGCCGTCATCGTCGTTGACATAGGGTTCACACATCAGCTCGGCATCATACCCCAGCTTGCTCAGGGCACGCAACAACCACAGGTTGGACAGGGTCATCAACGTCTGCCCGCCCGTCGTATCGGCAATCTCCACCAGCCCCTCACAGATCAGGCCCAGAACGCGGATACGTTCGGACATGGACGTGACGGTTTCGGAAATCACCAACCGGCTGCATTCCCACACCTTCGGGCTCTGGATATCGCCCGACACCAGCGCGGGGATCTTGCTCAGCTTTCCGCGGGACGCATCGCGCAGCATATAGCTGTGATCGCCCCATTTCGCGGTGGTCGGGATCGCGCGGGCACCGGCCAACACCTCGCCATCCCGGATCACCAGCGAATAATGGGCCAGCGGGTTGTCATACTGGTCCATTTCCACGGTCGCATCATGCGGAATACCCCAATGCAGGGCATCGACAAAGAACCGCTTGCGCAAGGCAAGATAGTCACGAAAGGCGGCGCCATGGCGGTGCTGCCCCAACAAGTCAAAGGTGATATTTTCCATGGTTGCTCTCCTTAATGGAGAGTTCATTTAGCAACGATTTGAATCGATTGTTAACTGGGCATCACCAATATATTGATATTTTTGGATGATCAGCCACATCATGTTGCAACCATAACGTGTATCTTGTTAACTAAGGTTATGATCCGGTTAACACCACAGCGATCCCTACACCGCCGGGCAGCCGACAGCGGGTCACAGCAACCCGAATTCGCGGGCCATCGTGGCCGCCTGCGCCACGGTCTGGGCACCCAGCTTGACACGGGCGTTCTTCAATCGCTGCTTTACGGCACCCTCCGTCACGCCCAGATCATAGGCAATCTGCTTGAGCCGCAGACCATCCTTGACCATCCGCAGCGCCTCCAGCTCGGCTTGGGTGACATTGGTCGGTGGAGCCTTTTCACGGTGCAACCGATTGACATATTGGGTCAAAACCAGAATTTCGTCATCGCGGTATTCGCGATCATGGCGCACGAACGATCCAAACGACCGCTGGCCCCCCGAATTGCTGTCGAAACAACAGATGGCCACGCCATAGTTCAGACCATGCGCGCGGGCCTTGGCCATCACATCGCGCTTGTCGGGGTCGATGATGGCAGACCACCGGATGGCCCCGGTGTTGGCATAGACCCAGCGAATCACCGGATCGGACAACATGAACCGTTCCCGCGTGTAAAACGCGACCCAATCGGGGGGCAACGCGTTGACCTCCTCCAACGGAAAGGCAAACCCGACCCGCAACGCAAGGTAGTAGCCGACAGGGGCCAAATCCGCAATTAACCCTCGTGACGGATCGTCATTCATACATTGTTCCTCGGGTCTCGACACGCGCGCGAAAACCTGTTGTTCTGGTGCCTTGTGCGGTGGCCCGCGAAAGGTAACCACTCCTAGGGTGTCAGACGAGTGTTGAGCAACCATAAAGCGAGTGGAATCACGCGATGGATCACCAAACGGAAATACAGAAATGTCTGACACACCTGCAAGGGCTGGCACCGGCGGGCTACGCCATGGCCTTCCATGTCAAATTCACGACGTCTGATTTTCTGTTCCAAACCTACTCCAAAGACTGGATCGAGGTCTACTCTCAAGAAGGTCTGCTGATGAAGGACCCGATCGTCGCATGGACCTTTTCCAACAACGGCTGGATTCGCTGGACCGATCTTGCGGCTGATGACCCCGCAGGCGTGCTGGAACGGGCCAAAGCCTTTGGAATGAACTATGGTTTTGCCGCAGCCATCGAACGGATGGGGTCGCGCAGCGTGATGGGCTTTTCCCGGACAGACCGCGAATTCACCGATGCGGAAATCGCCGAAATCATGGAAATCAGCGAAAAGATGCATGACACCACCGCCAGCGCGGGCACCTTGTCGCCCGAAACCCGCGAGGTTTTGCGCAAGATGTCGATCTCGTTCACGCACCCGTGACCGCCGCGCAGTTGACGTGACGTCATCCTGTCGGCACGCTCTGCGTGTTCATCAACAGGAGACAATCATGCGCCTTCCGGCTCTCTTTTTCTCTGCCGCCTTTGCGATTCTCCCCGGTCTTGCGCTCGCAGGCCCCATGGGATGCAGCGGCGATCACGGCGAAACGCAGGCGATGTCGTGCGTCGAAGGCACTGCATGGGACGCCGCCACCAGCACCTGCGTGCCTCAAACCACCAGCTGACCCAAACCCTGTCGCGGGCTAACCTTTCCTTCACCCCTGCCGCCTAAATCTGGGCCACCGGATCAAGGGACCCCCGATGACAAAGCCCGCGCAGGCCACACCACCGCTGTCCAACATCCCCCGTCGCAGCAAGGCTGCGATGATCGTGCAAATGTTGCTGGCCGATGGACAGCGGATCGGGCTGTCCAAACTACCAGAAACGGCGCAACTTGACCTCTCACGGGAATTGTCGCGCCTGCGGTTGATCGACAAAACCACACTCAACCTTGTGGCGCTGGAGTTTGCGGCGCTCTTGGACACCGTGGCGCTCGTCCCCTCCGGCGGGGTAGAGGGAACGCTGGCCGCCCTCTCCGACCAGATCAGCCCGGCAACCGCCGCCCGCCTGCGCGAAGAAACGGCGCACACCCGGGGCGCGGACCCGTGGGCACAGGTTCTGGCGTTGGCCCCCGCCGATCTGGTCCCCCTCATGACCACCGAAAGCATCGAGGTCTGCGCCATCGCCCTGTCCAAACTCCCCGTCGCCAAGGCCGCGGAATTGCTCAGCCTTTTACCCGGCGACAGGGCGCGGCGGATCACCTATGCGATCTCCCAGACCTCCGGCGTGGCCCCCGACGCGGTGGCGCGGATCGGGGCGGCATTGGCCACCGAATACGGCACACCGCGCGCCACTGCCTTTGCGCAGGCGCCGTTCCAACGGGTTGGCGCCATCCTGAATTCCAGCCCGGCCGCCACGCGGGATGACGTGTTGGCGGGGCTGGGCGACACCGATCCGGCCTTTGCCGACAAGGTCCGCAAATCCATCTTTACCTTCCTCGACATCCCCGCACGGCTGGCGGCGGGCGATGTCCCCAAGGTCGTGCGCGCCGTCGAAGGGGCGGTTCTGGTCACCGCCCTCGCCGCCGCCAAAGGAGACGGCGGGGCCACAGCAGAGGTCGCCGATTTCATCCTCTCCAACATGTCCAAACGAATGGCAGAACAATTGACCGAGGAGATCGGGGAAAAAGGACGGGTCCGCAAGTCCGAAGGCGAAACCGCGCAAACCGCGCTTATTTCCGCGATCCGGGAACAGGCCGAAACCGGGGAAATCACCCTACGGACCCCCGACGAACCCGAAGACTGACACACCCCTGCGCAACCATATGGACACGCCGGGGGCGCGGGCCTAACCTTGACCCCATGACCAACACAATCCCCCCAGACGCCCGCCGCTGGCACGACATGGGCGGCGACCCCGCCGGCCCCGTCCCGCAGGACCAACACGATTTTTCGCTTTGGGAAAAACGGGTCGACGCGCTCATGGTGATCGGCTCGTCCACGGGGCATTTTACCGTGGACGGCCTGCGCCGCGTGCTGGAGGACATGGGGCCAGACGCCTTTGACCGGCTCACCTATTACGAACGCTGGATCGCGGCCATCAACCAAAACCTGATCGAGTCGGGGGTATACACAACCCACGACCTCGCCGTCAAAATGGCGCAAATCACCGCGCGCGGCGACACCTACGGCACGGCCACAACGCCGCCCACCACGCCATGACCCGGGTGCGGGTCCACACCTACATGCCCCCTGGCCATGTGCGCACCCCGGCCTATCTGCGGGGCAAAACGGGGGTGATCGAACGGGCGCTCGGGCCGTTTCCAAACCCCGAAACGCTGGCCTACGGCCTGCCCGGCGCGCGCACGGACCTCTACCGGGTCCGGTTCACCATGGCCGAGGTCTGGGGGGACATGGCCGAAACGCCCACCGACACGCTGGACGCCGAAATCTTTGGCCACTGGCTCGAAAGGCTCGATTGATGCCGCATGACCACCACGATCACGACCACCTCTCACCCTCGGGGCACCCCTACCGGGCAGATGACGACACGCCGCTAACCTATTGGCAAACGCTGGAAATCGCGGTGCGGGAACTCCTCATCGACAAAGGGGTGACCACGGCCGCCACCATCGCCCGGCAGATTGACGTGATGGATGCGCGCAGCCCGGCCAACGGGGCCGCCGTCGTGGCCCGCGCCTGGACCGACCCGGCGTTCAAATCGCGGCTCTTGACGGACGCGAGCATGGCCAGCCGCGACATGGGGTTCGACATCGGGCCGCTCCGCCTGATCGCAGTCGAAAACACGGCCCAAATCCACAACATCATCGTTTGCACCTTGTGTTCGTGCTACCCGCGCAACCTTCTGGGACTGCCGCCCGACTGGTATAAATCGCGGGCGTACCGGTCACGAACCGTGCGGGAACCGCGTGCGGTGCTGGCGGAATTCGGGGTGACACTGGGCGCGGACGTGACAATCCGGGTCCACGACAGCACGGCAGACATGCGCTATATCGTGCTGCCCGCGCGGCCTGCGGGCACAGACGGGATGGATGCGGCGGCCTTGGCGGGCCTTGTGACCCGCGACTGCATGATCGGCACCGGCCTGCCCTTGGCACCCTAGGCGAACGATACTTGCCGGGCAGCACCCCGCCCGGTAATGCTCCGGCCATGACCGCCAAACGCAAACCCACCACGGACCGCAACCGCGTCACCGACTGGTTGACAGACCGGGCGCTGCGGGCGGTGATCCACAGCCTCATGCGGCTGCCCTATGAACAACGGCTGGCGCGGATGGGGGCGATCCTGCGGCGGGTGGTGGGTCCGGTGGCGGGGTATCGGCGGCGGGCACTGGCCAACCTCGCGATGATCTATCCCGACATGGACCCGGCGCGGCGGCGGGCCATCGCGGACGGTGTGCTGGACAACTTTGGGCGCACGATCATTGAAAACTACTCCGGGGCAGAATTCGGGGACCGGCTGCAATCGGCGGCGGTCACCGGACCGGGCTTGGGCCTGTTGGACGCGGCGGTGGCCACCGGGCGGCCCGTCCTGTTCGTCACCGGACATTTCGGCAACCACGAAGCCCCCCGTCAGGTGCTGACCCGGCGCGGACACAGCATTGGCGGGCTCTACCGGCCGATGAAAAACAGCTACGTGAACAGCCACTATGCGGCGACCATGACAGACCTCTCCGGCCCGGTCTTTGAACAAGGACGCAAAGGAACCATCGGTTTCTCGCGCCTGCTCAAGGACGGCGGGATGGGCACACTCCTGTTTGACGTGCGGGTTGCGGCAGGGGTGGCTCTGCCCTTTCTGGGGCATCCGGCCCTAACGGCCACCTCGGCGGCGGATATCGGGTTGAAATTCGACGCGCTGATCCTGCCTTACTTTGGCATCCGGCAACCGGACGGCGTCAGCTTTGAAATCGCCATCGAAGACGCGATTGCGCACACCGACCCGGTGTCCATGACACAAGACATGAACGCGCGGCTCGAGGCCCGGATCGCGGCAAACCCCGAACAATGGTTCTGGGTTCACCGACGCTGGAAACCCTGACGCGAAAACCGGTTACCGGGTCCGGGCAGCGGCCAGAATGGGACCATGGCCCGGGGCCTGCACAATCACCACGGCGGGGGAATTGCCAGCGGCATTGGCCTGCACCTGCAACGGGCTGCGACCATCCCACTCGCCAATCACGGCCATGCTCGTGACGATGTTGTGATAGGTGATCTGGCGGCCCGCGTTTTCGCCCCGGCGAATATCCACGGACTGGCTCGGGGTATACCGGACAATCTGCACCACGGCGGCGCGGGCAAACGGGCGGTCGGCCTGCGCCTCAATAACAAACCGGGCACCATCGCGTCGCATCGTGACTTGGACCCCGGTGTCGCGGCTGGACTGGGCGCGGATGGTGTCCATCACCTCCATCGCCTTGGCACCCACCACATGATCCTGCCCGCCAATCACGAACTGCGGGGTATAGATCGTGTCGGCGCTTGCAGCACGGGCATATCCATTCTGGCGACGGGTGTGTTCGGGGCTGCCAAAGATGTCTTTCCAGCCGATATAATCCCAGTAATCCACATGCATGGCCAAGGCGATAATATCGTCGCGGGTGGCCATCTCGGCCAGCATTTCGTCGGCAGGGGGACAGGACGAACACCCTTGGGACGTGAACAATTCCACCACCACCGGGTTCTGCTGGGCCTGCGCGGCAACAGGCACGATCGCAGGCACGATCAAAGCGGCCATCAAGGACAAGGTGTGCAACAGCCGGGTCATGGATTTTCCTGTTCATCTGAGTTGTCAGCGGTCTAAGACAGGGGGGCTGAAATAACCAATCAACCAATCGCGACGGCAGCGCGAGCGTTGCACTTGGGTCGCACCTGTCCGCCCGCTGATCGGTGTTTTCGGACTTGGCATCAATTGTGTGCAATGGTATACAAATAGGCGACACCGCCCCTTGATTGCCTTGCCCGCATGGGGCACAACTCGTTCAACCGTTGCATTTTCCCCATTTCGGAGACCTCAGAATGACCGTTACCGTTGGCATGGATACTGCCAAGACACGCAGCACGCTCACCGTCGGCACACAGTCGGTGGCGTTCTACTCCATCCCGGCGGCACAGGCGGCGGGCCTTGGGGACTTTTCGCGGCTTCCGGCAGCGCTCAAGGTGGTTCTGGAAAACCTTCTCCGGTTCGAGGATGGGGGTTTTTCGGTGTCGGTGGACGACATCCGGGCCTTTGCGGAATGGGGAACCAACGGCGGGCGGAACCCACGGGAAATCGCATATCGGCCAGCGCGGGTCCTGATGCAGGACTTTACCGGCGTGCCGGCGGTCGTGGACCTCGCGGCGATGCGGGACGGGATCAAGGCACTCGGGGGCAACGCGCAACAGATCAACCCGCTCAACCCGGTGGACCTCGTGATCGACCACTCTGTGATGATTGACGAATTCGGCAATCCGCGGGCATTCCAGATGAACGTGGACCGGGAATACGAACGGAACATGGAACGGTATACCTTCCTCAAATGGGGGCAAAAGGCGTTCAACAACTTCCGGGTGGTGCCGCCCGGCACGGGGATCTGCCATCAGGTCAATCTGGAATATCTGGCGCAAACGGTCTGGACGGACACCGATCAGACAGGGGCGCAGGTGGCCTATCCGGACACTCTGGTGGGCACGGACAGCCACACCACGATGGTCAACGGGCTGGCAGTTCTGGGCTGGGGGGTCGGCGGGATCGAGGCCGAGGCGGCGATGCTGGGGCAACCCGTGTCCATGCTCATCCCCGAGGTGGTTGGCTTCCGCCTGACGGGCGCCATGGTCGAAGGAACAACAGCGACCGATCTGGTGCTCAAAGTGGTGGAAATGCTCCGGGCCAAAGGGGTGGTGAACAAGTTCGTGGAATTCTACGGCGACGGTCTGGATCACCTGCCGCTGGCAGACCGGGCCACGATTGCAAACATGGCACCGGAATACGGGGCCACCTGCGGGTTCTTCCCGATCGACAACGAAACACTTCGCTACCTGCACATGACCGGGCGGGACGAAGACCGGATCGCCTTGGTCGAGGCTTATGCCAAGGCCAACGGCATGTGGCGCGGGGATGACTACGCGCCGATCTACACCGACACGCTTGACCTCGACATGGGAACCATCGTTCCGGCCATTTCGGGGCCCAAACGGCCGCAGGATTACCTGCCATTGACCAATGCCAAGGCCGGGTTCGCCCGTGAAATGGAGGCGACGTTCAAACGGCCGCAAGGCAAGGAAGTCGCGGTCGAGGGGGAAACCTATACCATGTCGTCGGGCAAGGTCGTGATCGCATCGATCACGTCCTGCACCAACACGTCCAACCCCTACGTCATGATCGGGGCGGGGCTGGTGGCACGCAAGGCGCGCGCGCTTGGTCTGACGCGCAAACCTTGGGTGAAAACCTCACTGGCACCGGGCAGTCAGGTGGTCTCGGAATACCTTGGCGCGGCGGGTTTGCAGGACGATCTGGATGCGATCGGGTTCAACCTCGTGGGCTACGGCTGCACCACCTGCATCGGCAACTCTGGCCCCCTGCAACCTGAAATTTCCAAGGCGATCAACGACGGGGACCTCGTGGCGGCGGCAGTGCTGTCGGGCAACCGGAATTTCGAAGGGCGGATTTCTCCGGATGTGCGGGCCAACTATCTGGCCTCGCCGCCGCTCGTGGTGGCCTATGCGCTGGCAGGGGATATGAACATCGACCTGACGACAGAACCGCTGGGCATGGGCACAAATGGTCCGGTCTACCTGCGGGACATCTGGCCCACGAACAAGGAAATCGCGGATCTGGTGCAGGCGACCGTGACACGGGCCGCGTTCCAGAAAAAATACGCGGACGTGTTCAAAGGCGATGAAAAATGGCAAGCGGTCCAGACCACAGACAGCGAAACCTACGACTGGCCGGCAACCTCGACCTATATCCAGAACCCGCCCTACTTCCGGGGCATGGGCAAGGACAAAGGGGCGATCAGCAACCTGCGCGGGGCCAAGGTGCTGGCGATCCTCGGGGATTTCGTAACCACAGACCACATCTCGCCGGCAGGTTCGTTCAAGGACACAACACCCGCCGGGCAGTATCTGGTGGACCGTCAGGTGCCGGTGCGGGAATTCAACTCCTACGGCTCGCGGCGGGGCAACCACGAGGTCATGATGCGGGGCACCTTCGCCAACATCCGGATCAAGAATGAAATGCTGGACGGCGTCGAAGGCGGCTATACCGTGGGGCCGGACGGGGTGCAAACCTCGATCTTTGACGCGGCAATGGCGTATCAGGCGGCGGGCACGCCGCTGGTGATCTTCGCAGGGGAACAATACGGGGCCGGGTCCAGCCGGGACTGGGCGGCCAAAGGCACGGCGCTTCTGGGGGTCAAAGCGGTGATCGCGGAAAGCTTTGAACGGATTCACCGGTCCAACCTTGTGGGCATGGGGGTGATCCCATTCGAATTCACAGGCGGGGATACACGCACCTCGCTCGGACTCAAAGGCGACGAAACAATCAGCATTGATGGCCTCGATACGGTTGCCCCGCTCGACACCGTGCCCTGCCACATCACCTATGGGGATGGCACCAGCCGCACGATCCAGATCAAGTGCCGGATCGATACGGCACCCGAGATCGACTATGTCGAAAACGGCGGCGTGCTGCACTACGTCTTGCGCAACCTCGCCAAGGCGGGCTGATCCCTGCCGCACTCATGTCGAAACGCCCCCCAAGTGGGGGCGTTTTGCGCCGGGCCATGCCCGTCGCCAGAAAAAGGGGGCGCTGCCCCCTCTGGTCCTGCGGCCCATTCACCCCCGGGATATTTGACGCACAAAGGCACAGACGCCCGGCACCCGGCAGGGATGCACCGACAATTTGACTTAAATTATGCTGCCTTTGTGCGTCAAATATCCCGGGGGTGAGGGCCAGCGGCCCGAGGGGGCAGCGCCCCCTGCGCCCCTCATCGCCCTAGGCCACCGCACCATGCAGCACCTGACGGATTTCCTCGACCTTGGCCGCAACTAGGTCCGCGTCCCATTTGGCCTCTATATTCAGACGTAGCACCGCCTCGGTATTGGACCTTCGCAAGTTCACCCGCCACCGCCCCATATCAAGGCTGATCCCATCCAGCCTGTCCACTGCCACCGCTTGTGGCACATACCGCGCCTCGAATGCGGCCACGGCGGACACCACATCCGACAGGTGAAAGTTGATCTCGCCAGACGACGGATAGGCATCCCGCATCCATTTCACATGGGCGGACAACGGGCGACCGGACCGCGCCACCAGTTCAGCCACCAACAGCCACGGGATCATGCCGCTGTCGCAATACATGAAATTGCGGAAATAATGGTGCGCCGACATCTCGCCGCCATAAACCGCGTCAACCTCGCGCATCATGGCCTTGAGGTGGACATGACCGGTGGGTGTCGGCACGGCCCGCCCGCCGCCTGCGGCCACAATGGACACGGTGTTCCAGATCACCCGTGGGTCATGGACAATGGCCGCCCCCGGTTCCTTGGCCAGAAATGCCTGCGCCAGCAACCCCACCACATATTCCCCGTCGATGAACGCGCCGGTTTCATCAAACAGGAAACAGCGGTCAAAATCGCCATCCCACGCCACCCCCATATCGGCCCGTATGCGGCGCACGGCGGCCCCGGTCACTGGTCGGTTCTGCGGCAACAACGGGTTCGGAATGCCGTTGGGAAAGGTCGGATCGGGGTCATGAAACAACCGGTCAAACACAAACGGCACACCTCGCGCGCGCAGGCCTTGCGCCAGCGCATCAAATGTCGGGCCAGCCGCCCCATTCCCGGCATTGACCAGCATCTTCATCGGCCGGATCGGGGCCGGGTCCAGAAATGACAGCACCTTGGCGACATAAGCGGCGCGCGGGGTATCCTCTCGCACATGTCCACCGGGCCGCTCCGGGCCAAAGGCATCGGCGACCACCATATCGTGGATGGCCTGCAACCCCGCAGGTCCGGACAGCGGACGGGCCCCCTGCCCCACCAGCTTGATCCCGTTGTCCCCCACCGGATTGTGGGACGCGGTCACCATCAACCCGCCCCCGGCACCGTAGTGGTCTGTGGCGTAATACACTTCCTCGGTGCCGCACAGGCCAAGGTCGATGACCGCCACACCTTCGGCCACCAACCCACGGTTCAACGCTGCCTTCAACTCTGGCGAACTGTCGCGGGCGTCCCGGCCCGTGACGACAACCCGCGCCCCCGTCACGCGGGCAAACGCGCGGCCCACCCGGTAGGCCAGCGCGCCGTCAATTTCGGGTCCGAACCGGCCCCTTATGTCATAACTCTTGAACGCCGGCAGGCGGGTCATCGACCCAGCGCGGCGTTCAGGGCGGGCAGGAACCGCTGTTCATAATCGCTCCCGATCAGGGGGCCGGCGAACCGGAACAGGATCGTGCCATCGCCGTCCACGATGAACGTCTCGGGAGGGGCAGTGACACCCCAGTCGATGGACGTGCGGCCGCGCGGATCAAACGCCATGGCGAAAAACGGGTCGCCTTCATCCTCCAGATAGGCGCGGGCGGTGTCGGCCTGATCGCGGAAATTGATGCCCGCCACGCGCACGCCGTCTGCGGCCATCGCGGTCAGGGTCGGATGTTCGGCGCGGCAGGGCGGGCACCAGCTCGCCCAGTAATTGACAACCGTCACAGCACCGCTGCGCAAATCGGCATCGGTCAGTTGGACGGTGCCGGGCAAGGCGTCCACAGGCACCGCCGGGGCGGGTTTGCCGATCAACGCAGAGGGGACATCTTCGGGGTTGCCCCAGAACATGCCACCCAGAAACAGGCCCGCAATAGCGGTGAAAAACACCACCGGCACAATCATCAACCACGATACCCTAGCCATCTTTGCGGTCCTCCACTCGGGCCTCCACACGGGACAGACGGGCGCGCGCACTTGCGGCCCGCCGCGCGCTCATCGCGACCAACGCCACCAGCAACAGGATGGACACGCCATAGGCGCTCAGAACGGAAACCGCATATTTGCCCAGATCGGGGATCATGCCTCAACCCTCCCTGCGTGCTGTGCGCGGCCTTCAAGGGCGCGGATACGGCGCAGCCGGATCTCGGTATGGGTGCGCTGGATCACCAACGCGATGAACAACAGGACAAACGCGGCGATACACACCAGCAAGGGGATGTAAAACACGTCCGCCACGTTTTCCTCCTTGTCCAAGGACAACGACGCGCCTTGGTGCAAGCCTTGGTTCCAGAAATTGACGGCATAGCGGGACAGCACCGCGAACACCGAACCCACGATGCACAAAACGGATGTCAGATCGGCGGCGGTGTCGGGATCCTCGATGGCTTCCCACAAGGCGATATAGCCAAGGTAAAACAACAACAGGATCAGAAATGACGTCAGCCGGGGATCCCACGCCCACCATGTGCCCCACATCGGCTGACCCCACACGGCCCCCGTGAACAAGGCAATCAGGGTCATCACCATGCCCACCGGGGCCGCGGCGCGGGCGGCAAGGGCGGACACATGATGACGGCGCACCAACCAGATCAGACTGGCCACCAGCATCATGAACCACGCATTGATGGCCATCAGGGCGCTGGGAACATGCAGATAGATGATCTTGACGGTGGAACCTTGGCGGAAATCATCCGGGGTCAGAAAGAAACCCCAGACCAACCCAACCCCCATGGCAAGTGCTGCCAGCGCAAACAGCCACGGCAATACCGGGGCGGTGGTCGCCATGAACTTTTTCGGATTGGCATATTCCCAGATCGACATCGTCCCCCCTAGCGTAAATTCACGCGCAACGCCGCAGCACTGGCAAACGGCAACAGGGCAAAGGCCCCCGCCGTGATGCCCGCCAACATGACCATCGGTGTGGCGGTTGCCAACCCGTCCGCACCGCGGCGGACTGCCTCAGCCCCGAATATCAAGGTCGGGATATACAACGGCAGCACCAGCAATGACAACAACAGGCCCCCCCGGCGCAATCCAACGGTCAACGCCGCGCCAAACGTGCCGATGATCGACAATGCAGGCGTGCCAAGCGCCAGCGACGCCAGCAAATAAAAATAAGCATCCGGCGCAAGGTTCAACAAGAACCCCAATCCGGGGGCGGCCAGCGTCAATGGCAACCCGGTCGTGATCCAATGGGCCAGCGCCTTGACCACTGCGGCGGCTTCCAGCGGCAACGGGGACGTCGCCAACAACGCCAGCGACCCATCCTCGAAATCCAACGCGAAAATCCGGTCCAGCGACAACAGCGCGGCCAGCAATGCGGCAACCCACAGGATACCGGGGGCAATGCGGGTCAAAACGGCGGCCTCTGGCCCCACGCCAAACGGAACAAGCACGACAACGATCAGGAAAAACGCCAGCCCAAGGCCGAACCCGCCGCCCGCGCGCAGGCCCAACCGCAGATCCCGGATCAACAGGGCCTTCACAAAAACGCCTCGTCACTGCCGCCACGGTCGGTGGCCAAGGCCCGAAACGGGGTCAGGTCCAATTCGGGGGCATCCAGACCCAGATCAATATGGGTGGCGATCACGGCAATGCCGCCCGCCGCCAAATGGGTGTCACGCAGGAATGTGGCAAACATCTGCACCGAAAACCGGTCCAGCGATACAGTCGGTTCATCCAGAAACAGCACGGCCCGGCCAATGACGCCCAACCGGGCCAGACCCAACCGACGCTTTTGCCCGGCGGACAACGTGCCCGCCTCGCGCCCGCGCAAGGCGTCCAGATCGAACGCGGCATAAACGCTCCCGGGCACCGCGCGGCCATAGACCTGCGCCCAGAACGTCAGGTTTTCGGTCACGGTCAGGGTGGGTTTGACGCCATCGGCATGGCTGGCATAGGCGGCGGTATCCTCGGGGTAGTCAATCGTGCCGGACACCGGGGGCTGCAACCCGGCAAGCGTGCGCAACACGGTGGTTTTGCCAATCCCGTTGGGTCCGCGCAGGATCAACGCGGCACCGGGGGCCACCTCGAACGACAGGCCGGCAATGACGGGCTGGCCACCGCGCTCCACACTCAGGGACTGCACCCGCAGGGTCATACCGGGATCAGGGCAAGGCCCACGCGGCGGCCCTCGGACAGCAGCACATTATAGGTGCGACAGGCGGCAGGGGACGCCATCGTCTCCACGCCCACCCCGGCCTCCTCCAACGCGGTGCGGAACGGGGCGGGGACATGTGCAATGTCCGCGCCAGTGCCCACAAACAAAACATCAAGGTTCGGGGCGGCATCCAGCAACGGGGCCACATCGTCATATCCGCCCCACGGCGTGACACGGCCCGCCACAATCATCACCGGCCCGGTATGCACGACCCCGGCCACCCGGAAAAACCCGGGGCCATAGCCGTCCACCGGAACCGCGTCGGAATATTTGACTTCGTTCAGGCGCATCGGTCCGGCCCCCTGCCCTCAGGCGTCAATGTCCATGAACTGGTTGCCCGTCGGCTTTTTGTCCTTGGACCAGTCGCGTTTGACGCCCAGCATCAGCACGATGTTCTTGGCGATATACACCGACGAATAGGTGCCCACGATAATGCCCCATGTGATGGCAAACACAAACCCCCGGATCACATCGCCGCCAAGGATCAACAACGCGATCAAGGCAATCAACGTGGTGCCGGACGTCATCAACGTGCGGCTCAGGGTTTCATTGGCGGACAGGTTCAGCACGTCAATCAACGGCATCTGCTTGTATTTGATCAGGTTTTCGCGGGCGCGGTCAAACACGACCACGGTGTCGTTGATGGAATAGCCCACGATGGTCAACAGCGCGGCAACCGTGGTCAGATCGAATTTGAACTGAAACACAACCCACAACCCGATGGTCAAACCAACATCGTGGATCAAGGCCACAACGGCGCCCACGGCAAACTGCCATTCAAACCGCAACCAGATATAGATGACAATGGCGGTCATGGCGCCCAACAAGGCCAGAACGGCAGACCACACCAATTCGCCGGACACCTTGGGGCCCACGCTCTCGACGGACGGAAACGGGATCATCATGGCGGGATCGGCGGACACCAGCGCGGCCTCGATCAGGCGCAGGGTATCGGGGGTCACGGCCTCCTGGCCGTCCTGGGCTTGAATTCGGACCTGGGCCACATTCTGATCGGCACGGAACGACGGATCGAACACTTCGGTAATGGCCACATCACCAAGGTTCAGTGGGGCAAGGGCAGCGCGATAGGCGGCCACATCCAGCGGCGTGGACGATTCGGTGCGGATCGTGGTGCCACCCCGAAAATCGATGCCGAAATTCAATCCAACCGTGAAAAACAGCAGGATGGAGGCGGCCAACAACACAACCGACCCGCCAAACGTCAGCCGGGCATAGCCGAAAAAGTTGTAGTTCGTTTGGTCCGGAACAAGACGCAGGCGCATGGGATCAGACCTCGATGGTTTTCGGACGGCGGCGCTGGAACCACCACACGATCAACAGACGGGTGACGAAAAACGCGGTGAATACGGATGTGATGATGCCAATCCCCAACGTGACCGCAAACCCGCGCACCGGGCCGGACCCCAACCAAAACAGAATGGCAGCGGTCATCAACGTGGTGATGTTGCTGTCGGCGATGGCGGACAACGCGCGTTCATATCCCAATTCGATGGCGCGGGCGGGGCCCTTGGCGGTGCGCAATTCCTCGCGGATACGCTCGAACACCAACACATTGGCGTCCACGGCCATACCGATGGTCAACACGATCCCGGCAATCCCCGGCAGGGTCAGGGTGGCGCCGATCAACGACAACGCACCAAAGATAAGGCCGACGTTGATCGACAGGGCCACCGCGCCAAACACGCCAAACAACCCGTAACTCAGCACCAGAAACACCACCACGGCGACCATACCCACAAGGGCGGCAACCTTTCCGGCGTCAATGCTGTCCTGCCCCAATTCGGGACCAATCGTGCGTTCCTCGATAAACGTCAGCTCGGCAGGCAACGCGCCCGCGCGCAGCAAAACGGCAAGGTTGGTGCTTTCCTCGATCGTGAAATCGCCAGTGATGATCCCGGACCCGCCGCGAATGGCCTCATTGATGCGCGGGGCGGAAATCACCTCGTCATCCAGAACGATGGCAAAGGGGGCACCGACATTGGCGGCGGTAAAATCACCAAACTTGCGGGCACCGCCCGCGTTGAAAGTGAAACTGACGGCGGGGCGGCCATTCTGATCAAACGCAGGCTGGGCGTTGGTCAACTCCTCGCCGGTGACAACGGGGGTGCGCTCCAGCACATAAAACACGCCCGGTTCGTCCAGCGATGGAAAGATGACGTTCCCGGCACCGGCGGGGTCGGTGGCATTGGCGGTGCGGCCCACAACGGGTTGAAACGTCAACTGGGCGGTCGTGCCGATAATATCCTTGACCTCTTGGGCGGACCCGACACCGGGAACCTGCACCAAAATCCGGTCGGCACCTTGGCGCACAATGGTCGGCTCGCGGGTGCCAACCTCGTCAATCCGGCGGCGGATGATTTCAAGGGATTGCTGCATCGTGCGGTCATCGGTGGCGGCCTTTTCGGCATCGCTCATCTGGATGGTCAAAACGGGGCCCTCGGCGGTCACCTCGATGTCGGACGCCCCCGCGCCGGTCAGGCTGACCACCGGTCGGGCCAACCCTCGGACCAGTTCCAACGCACGGGCAGCCCCGGCAGGCTCGGAAATCCGAACGCGAAGAACGCCAGCGGGGGCCTCCTCGCGGGTCACAAACCCCAGCGTGTCACGCTCGGCGGCCAACACATCGCGCACTTCGGGCCACATGCCGTCCATGATGCTGGCATACACATCCTCAACCTGCACTTCGGTCAACAAATGGGCACCACCTCGCAGGTCCAACCCCAGATTGACCAAACCAGAGGGCAGAAATCCGGGATACAGCGCGGCCTCAGCCTCCAGTGCGGCATCGGTCTGGCCGCTCTCGATCACTTTGACCGCGTCATTGTGGCGCTCCACCCGGTCATACATCAGGTTCGGCGCAGCAAGGGTCAGCCCCAACAAACACGTCAGAACAATCAGAACCTGACGAAAAACAGAAATGTGGAGCATATCAAACGCGGCCTTTTCAGGGTCGGATGCGGGTCAGAAGGCCGATCAGGCTTTCGCGGGCTCGGTCTTGTTCATCACCGTGGTGATCGTGGACTTGACCACGCGGATGGTCACACCGGTGGCAATCTCGACCTCGACCTCGTTGTCGTCCTTGACCTTGGTCACCTTGCCGATCACGCCACCTTGGGTAATCACCTGATCGCCCCGGCGCAGGGCCTGCACCATCTTGGCATGTTCCTTCAGCTTTTGCTGCTGCGGACGGATCAGAAAGAAATACATGATCGCAAAAATCGCGATGATGAACGGCAGTTGAGCGAGCGCAGAGCCTTGCATGGACAATCCCTTGTGATTTCAGGCGAGGCGCGCACAGCGTCCCCGCAAAGTCGCGGCACATTAATACCGGGCCACCGGAATGGCAACGGCAGCAGCACCTTTGGGCGTGATATGGGCCGAAGGAACCACAGGCACAAGGGGGGGCGGGGGCCAACCCGGCCCCCCAAAATGGCAAAAACGACACCGACGGGATACCGACGCAGTACCGACGGGTTATCCAGCGCCCCGCGGCCCCTTCCCGGCGCGCCGTTTCTGTTGCATATGAAGGGCCAAATTCGCGCCCAAAAGGACCAGACCCATGCACGACATCCGCGCCATCCGCGACACCCCCGCAGCCTTTGACGCGGCCTTGTCCCGGCGCGGTCTGGCCCCGGTTTCGGCCCAGATTCTGGCCATCGACGAGGCCCGCAGATCATTGATTTTCCAAGCGGAATCTGCAACAGCCGACCAGAACAAGGCCAGCCGCGACGCCGGTGCCGCCAAGGCGCGCGGCGACGACGCCGAATTTGACCGGCTCCGCGCACTCGTCACCGCCAAAAAGGCCGAAATCGCGGCGCTGAACGAACAGGCCAAATCGCAGGATCAGGCGCTCACGGACCTTCTGCTGACTATCCCCAACCTGCCCTACCCGGACGTCCCAAACGGCCGCGACGAACACGACAATGTGGAAATTCACCGGCACGGCACACCCCGGTCGTTCAACTTTCAACCTGTTGAACATTATCAACTTTCTGCCGTGCAAACGGGTATGGATTTCACCACGGCGGCCAAATTGTCGGGCAGCCGCTTCGTCCTGTTGCAAGGGGCGGTTGCGCGCGTTCACCGGGCCTTGGCACAGTTCATGCTGGACACCCATGTGGACGATCACGGGCTGACAGAAACCATCACGCCCGTGCTGGTTTTGCCCGAAATGATGTTCGGCACCGGGCAGTTGCCCAAATTCGGTGAAGACAGCTATGAAACCACCAACGGCTGGTGGCTTATCCCCACCGCTGAGGTGACGTTGACCAACACCGTCCACGGCGAAACGGTGGACGAAACCACCCTGCCCCGCAGGCTCGCAGCCCACACCCTGTGCTTTCGATCCGAAGCAGGAAGCGCGGGGCGCGACACCTCCGGGATGCTGCGGCAACACCAGTTTGAAAAGGTCGAAATGGTGACCATCTGCACCCCGGATCAATCCGAGGCGGAACATGCCCGCATGACGACGCAGGCGCAGAATATCCTTGAAAAACTTGGGCTTCCCTATCGGACCATGGTTCTGTGCGCGGGCGATATGGGGGCCGGCGCGCGCCGCACCCACGATCTGGAGGTCTGGTTGCCGGGGCAGAACACCTACCGCGAAATCTCGTCGGTTTCGACCTGTGGCGACTATCAGGCGCGGCGGATGAACGCCCGGTTCAAACCCTCGGGCGGTGGCAAACCGGAATACGTTCACACGCTCAACGGGTCCGGCCTCGCAGTCGGGCGCACGCTCATCGCGGTGCTGGAAAACGGCCAACAGGCGGATGGGTCGGTGGTCCTTCCGGACGTCCTGCACCGCTATCTGGGGGGCAAAACCCGGATCACGGCAAACGGCATCCTGATCTGATCAAGAACAGGCCGGGGACTATGCCCGGCCTGTTGCAATCGGTTCGCGCAAACCTGTTCAGTCCAGCGTTTCCATGTAACCGGCAGCACGGAACATCTGCATTGGCGTGTTCATCGCAGAAAGCGGGTCAGACCCGCCAAACGACTGGCGCACACCAAGGAAAAGGGACACATCCGTGCCCGTGTCCGGATCGTCATAATCCTCGACCCGCAAGCCACTCAATGTCGCAACAAGACTCGTTTGACCAACGATCGCATACTGCGCATCAACGGTCAGACCGAAATACTGCCCGGGCTGATCACCGCAATCAACGAAACACTCGTTCGACCGACCAGTTTCAAACGAACCGCCAAGCCGCAATTTGTCATTGATCTGGTAAGAACCGCCAATGCGCCCGACCAGTCCGATGAACTCATTGTCGCCGGGGTCGCCGATGGCTTCGCCTTTTCCGATCTGGGCATAGACAAAAACATTGTTGCTTAACGTTTTGCCGGCCTCAACGCCGTAAAGATGCCCAACCATGGGCTCATCGGAATCGTAACCGTCAAACCATCCTGCCGCAGCAAAAGCACCGACATAAAGCGACCCGGTTTCCTTGCCAAAATGCAACCCGACATTTCCGTTGTGAACAGGGCCCGTCACATAGGTATCATCATAGCCCTCATCGTCGATATTTTCGTAACGGCCATCTAGCGACAGTCAGAAACCACCGACTTCGGTCGAAGTCTGCCCGCCAAACCAAATTCCGGTGTAACTTGGTTCTGCGATGTCCGTGTCGGCCGATGTCCGCCCCGTGACAAAAAGACCGCCCTCGGCAGAACCGACCCATTCCTGTGCGCCCACAGTGGTCGCACCGACCAGCAAGACGGCAGCGAGAGATAGTGAATTTTTCATGTGCTTACACTTCAGCTTTGAGATCAAAAATGAAACTCGGTAAGCCACAATCAAAAAATTCATCTTCTGTGAACCATTCCGCAATGGATTTGTCTGATCCCTAAATGGCTTTCATCTGGTCGGGGTCTGGACGTCGCTCAACTGCAACAAAAACAGGGGTGCGGAGGTCCTACTGTGACGGGCCACCCAACCGGCGCTGGATCGCGTCGATGACCCGGGCCAGCGCCTTGGGGCGATAGGTGGCGTCGCAGGCGATGCGGTCGGCGGTCGCGCGGGCCACATCCTGCACGCGGTCCGGGCCGGCACGGTAGGCACTTTGCAACCGCATCAGGCGGGCCATCAATCCACCGCCCGGTTTATTCACCAACGCCTCGCGGATATTGGCGGGCCGGGTCGCTGACGCGATTACCTCGTCACGCAGGTCCAGCCCGGCCGCCTTGGCCCCTTGGGCAATGAAATCAAAGGTATAGGCGCTCAACCCTTGGCGGTCGCCGCCACCCCCAACGGACCCATGATCGCCCGGGAACCATTCCTGCCGATAGGGCCATCTCTCCTCGGCACCTTCGGGCCAAGGGGCGTCGCCCAAGTCCAACGCGCGGCGGTTCAGGTCATCCAGATTGTCCCACAACGTGGGGGGAAACGTCTTGCGGCGCTCGTCAATCGCCACGGCATGGCGGGCGGACAGCACCGACCGGGACAAATCGGCATCGTGAAACTGATACTGCCGATTGACCAGCGGGGCTGCCATCCAAAACCCCGGCACGCCCAACGCGCCCACGGTGTCCCACACGCCCAGATAGTGGATGGTCAACAAATGGCACATGCCAGGGCGGGTCGCCTGCCGCCAGTTCCATTCTTCCTGCGACGTGGCGGTATAGGGGGCGAATTCGGCACGGAACAGGAAACTCTCGGGGTCGTTGGGCTTGGTCTGCGGGGTCCGGGCGCGATACCGGGCCAAGGCCTCGCCCACCCGGTGAACATTTTCGCGGGGGGGAATGCCACAGGACCGGATCAACCCGGCCAGCGACCGGGCAGTATAGGCCCCCCGCGAAAATCCAAAGATGAACAATTCGTCGCCGGGTTCATAACAGAACACCAAGGCGCGATAAGCATCCTCGATATTCTCGGTCAATCCCCAGCCAAGCGCGCCGCCCAACATCCGGTCGGCCCACCGGGCGACAGCGTTCGATCCGCGCCCGGTGCCCACGCCCATGACGTAAAACACCTGTTGGCTGCGGCCATCTGCGGCGGTCAACTTGACGGCTTGGGCCATGCGCACCACATTGGTAGGGTGCGGGGCATCGGACCTGTTCCATGTGCCGTCGCAAAAAATCGCAATCCGTTTCAATCGCTTGCCTCCACCATGCCCGACAGCCATGTCCGCCAACCGGATACCCCAATGGTCACGGCAGCAGGCCAATCGGTCAAGCCGGGAAAACCCGACCTGCCCCAACCAGAAAAAGGCCCGTCATGCCGTTCCGCGCACTGCTTACCCTGTTGTTCACGATCACCTTTGTGGTCTCGCCTGCATTCACCTCGCCCTTCTCGGGCTTTCGGGCGGACCAACTCCCGGTCCCGCAAATCGACCCACCGATCCAACCCGAAGGCTACGCCTTTGCGATCTGGGGCCTGATCTATGGCTGGCTGGTGGTATCGGCAGTGTTCGGTCTGTGGAAACGACCACAGGACGCGGGCTGGAACGCGGCGCGGGGGCCTTTGCTGGTCAGTCTGGCGCTCGGGACGCCGTGGCTGGCCGTGGCAAACGTCAGTGCGGTCTGGGCGACGGTCCTGATCTTTGCGATGGCGGTGCC
>JBGSIZ010000352.1:0-2668 GCA_041742255.1 Marivivens sp.
GACCGGGCAACCGGGCATGGCGTCGCTGGCCACGGCGGAACGCTATGCGCTGATCGGACGGGGGGCAGATGCGGCGCTTCATGCGCAACGGGCGGTGGACCAATTGCCGCGCGGATCGGCCCCTTGGCAGCGGGCACAGGACGTGCTTGATGCGACTGAAAACTCACAACGGAGATAACCATGCGCCCCCTTCTGACCGCTTTGGGCCTTGCGCTCACCCTCACCGGCCCGGCCCTGGCGCTGGACCTCAATGCCATGACACCCACCGAACGGGACGCCTTCCGGGCCGAGGTGCGGGCCTATCTGCTGGATAACCCCGAGGTTCTGATGGAAGCCATCGGCGTGCTGGAAGCGCGGCAAGCCGAGGCCGAGGCGGCAACCGACATGACGCTGGCCACGGCCAACGCGGACGCGCTGTTCAATGACGGATATTCCTATGTGGGCGGCAACCCGGACGGGGACATCACATTGGTGGAATTCATGGACTACCGGTGCAGCTATTGCCGGCGGGCCGCACCCGAGGTGGACGCGCTTTTGGAAACGGACGGAAACATCCGCTGGGTGGTCAAGGAATTGCCGATCCTTGGGGAACAATCCGTGCTGGCCGCACAATTCGCGGTGGCGGTGCAACAATTGCACGGGGACACGGTGTACCGGGACATCCACGACGCGCTCATGGCGATGCGGGGGGACATGACAGCGGACTCGCTGGGGCGGCTGGCGGAAACGCTTGACCTTGACCCGGCACCACTCCTGGAACGGGCGGCCGGGCCAGAGGTGGCGCAAGTGTTGGCCGAAAACGCGGCACTGGCACAGCGGATGCAGATCAGCGGGACACCGACCTTTGTCTTGCAAGACCAGATGATGCGGGGCTACGTCCCGTTGTCCGAAATGCAGAAACTTGTGACGGTGGTGCGCAACGACGGCTGACACACAGTCAGGTCGCCGAAACACAAAAAGGCCGGTCATCGGGACCGGCCTTTTCCAATTGGCGAATGATACGGTCCCCATCGTCGGTCGGGACCGGCCTTGCATCTAACAGCGCGACCGGCGGCCTACTGTGCGGCTTGCCCTGCGAGTGCGGCAGCAGCCTCGGCGGCATCAATCGCGGCGGCCTTCTTTTCGACCTGTTCCACGATGTGGTCGATCATCTGATCGTTGCTCAACTTGTGGCTTTGCTTGCCAGCCAGATACACCATGCCGGACCCTGCCCCGCCGCCAGTGAACCCGACATCGGTCATCAACGCCTCGCCGGGGCCATTCACCACGCAGCCAATGATGCTCAGGCTCATCGGGGTCTTGATATGCTCCAACCGTTTTTCCAAGGCCTCGACGGTCTTGATCACATCAAACCCTTGCCGGGCACAGCTCGGGCAGGAAATGATGTTCACACCGCGATGGCGCAGGCCAAGGGATTTCAGGATTTCATACCCCACCTTGACCTCCTCGACGGGGTCGGCGGACAGGCTTACACGGATGGTGTCGCCAATGCCCATCCACAACAGATTGCCCAACCCGATGGCGGATTTGATGGTGCCACTGGTCAACCCGCCAGCCTCGGTGATGCCCAGATGGATCGGGGCATCGGTGGCATCGGCCAGTTGTTGATAGGCTGCGGCGGCCATGAACACATCGGACGCCTTGCAGCTTATCTTGAACTCGTGAAAATCGTTGTCCTGCAATATCTTGATATGATGCAAGGCGCTCTCAACCATGGCATCGGGGCACGGCTCGCCATATTTGTCCAACAAATGCTTTTCCAGCGACCCGGCGTTGACGCCAATCCGGATGGAGCAATTGTTATCACGGGCGGCCTTGATAACCTCGCGGACGCGGGTCGCGTCGCCAATATTGCCGGGATTGATGCGCAAACAAGCGGCCCCGGCGAGCGCGGATTCAATCCCGCGTTTGTAATGAAAATGAATGTCGGCCACGATCGGCACCGGGCTTTCGCGGCAAATCTCTTTCATGGCGCGGGCGGACGCCTCGTCGGGGACTGACACGCGGACGATGTCCACACCTGCGTCGGCGGCGCGGATGATCTGGCCTAGCGTGCCTTTGACATCGGTGGTCAGGGTGTTGGTCATGGTCTGCACCGTGATCGGGGCATCACCGCCAACGGGCACCGACCCCACCATGATCTGGCGGGACTTGCGGCGGTAAATATTGCGCCACGGGCGAATATAATTGAGCGACATCGGGTCAGATCCTGTCAAAGCGGCCTGCCCTGAACCTAGTCACAGTGGGGGATGGTGGCAACGGGCGACCCGTCCGCAGGGGGCATTATTCGCCCGCCTGAACCTCGGCCACATTGACCATGGCGGCCAGATCATCGTCTTGGGTGATGTCGGCCACGGTATAGGCAGCGGTCAGTGTATCGACTGCCAAGGCGACGTTGGACGTGACGGTTCCACGGGGGCCAACGGGGCCATAATGAACACCGTTGACGGCGAAATACACGGCCCCGGATTCGCCCACGCGCAACGTGGCGGCTTCCTCGGTGGACGGCACGACAAAAGTATCACCGGCGTTCATGACTCCTTCATAGATGACGCTGCCATCAGCGGCGCGCACGCGCACCCATGCGGCACGCACGGCAACCAGTTGCAATTCGGGCACGGGGCCTTCGGTGACCTGCACCGGGCCTGCGTCCGCGCCGGGCAGCACA
>JBGSIZ010000353.1:0-6082 GCA_041742255.1 Marivivens sp.
TAGCGCCGTGTCTGGTCGCCCGGTTGCGCGGGTTCGGTGAGCGGGGCCGCGTCCGAGGTTTGAAACAGCGCCACAAGGGCCGGCAAGGCGTTGGTCAGCACCATCAGCCCCGCGATCCCCAGTTGCAGCCCGAGCATCCAATACAGCACCCGGCGCGTGGAAAACCGTGCAGCAAAGGGCGCGGTTTGCGGCGTTTGATCCGCGTCGGGATTTTGGCCAGTGTCAGGCATCGGGAGGTGCGCGGGGCGAGAGCGGGTCATCGGGCAGGTCGTGCAACCCGGCCTCGATCTGGCGGGCGGCGCGCAGGGCGGCCCGCAATTCGGTCAGGGTCATGCTGTCCTCGGTTTCGGTGCCATCGCGACCGTGCCGGATCGCCGACTGCGTCACGGCAAGGATCAGAACAAGCACTGCGGGCAACAGGTCAATCGCGATAGCCCCGGCCCAGGATGGCACAAAGTTACCCGCATAGAGGATCACCGCATCCGCCGCAGAAATCGGCGTATAGGAAATGTCGGCGGGGGGCGGCATCGCGGAGACCTCTTGGGCGGCGGCCCGCAACCCCTCGGCCCGTTGTTGCAGGACAAGGAGCACCGAGTCGATGGTGGCCTGTTGCCCGTCCCGCGTGGTGGCGTTGGTGCCATCCAGTGCGGGCAGAACCACGCTGTCGGACAGGTCGCTGGCCGCCCGTTCCACCAAGGCCGCCACCGAGAGTTGCCGCAACCGGGTGATGACGTTGGCCAAACGCACGGCTTCTTCGGAAAACAGGACCGAGCGGGCCTCGACCGGGCCGCGTTCCACGGTCAATGCCCGCATCCGGGACAGGATGTCGTTGCCTTCGGCAAAGGCCGCCTCGACCTGCGGTTGCTGGTCGGTGATCAGCGTTTCAAGCGCTGTCAGTTCATCGGTTTTCTGTTGCAGGAGGCGGAACACCGCCCCTTGGCCTGCGAAACCGGATAGCTGGCCTGTGGCCTCTTGTTCGCTCAGATCCTGAAAGCTGGTGCGGACACGGGCCACGTCCCGCGCGAGGCTTTGCGCCGATTGCGTCACCTTGTCGGCCTGTTCCAGCGCGGTCTGGTAGTCCTGCACGGTGTTGGCGAGGTGTTGTTCGACCGCCGCTGCCCCCGCCAGTGCCGCCGCGTTAAGCCACGACGACATGGCAATAATCGCCGCCGACCCCAACAGCATGGCCAGCACAAGACCGACCCGCGCCCCCGCCGTGCGCACCGCCGGCAAAAGCCGCATCATGTAGGACCAGAACACAAAAATCGCGACCGACACTGCAATGGAATAGGCGAGTGCGGCAAAGACCGACAGCGCGCCGTTGTCATCCAGAAGCGACGACACCCCAAGGTAGGTGTAGATGCCCGACGCCACCGACAAGACGCCCAAGGCCACGCCGCTGATGCTGTCGAGCCATGCCAGATGGGATTCCAGATCGCGGGCGTTGCGCAGGCCCCGCGCCTCGGACGGGGAGGGGTGGAGGTGGTCAGTCATGGTGTCCCCGATGAGGCCATTGTTTGGGGTAACATAAGGGTGCGCCACGCAACCGCAATGCGGCGCGTCAGAAGTTCCTGTCGCCGTCCTGTTGCCACGGTTTCACAAGATTGCCGAACCGGGTGAATTTGCCCTCGAACGACAAATCGACCGTGCCAATGGGGCCGTGCCGTTGTTTGCCGATCACCACCTCGGCCTTGCCATGGAGCCGTTCCATTTCGGCCTGCCACGCGGCCATTTTTTCCATTTCGTGTTCGCCCGGTTTTTCGCGTTCTTTGTAATATTCCTCGCGGTAGACGAACATCACGACGTCGGCGTCTTGTTCGATCGACCCCGATTCGCGGAGGTCCGACAGTTGGGGGCGTTTGTCTTCGCGGCTTTCGACCTGACGCGATAGCTGGGACAGGGCGATGACAGGGATCGACAGTTCCTTGGCTATCGCCTTGAGACCCATCGAAATTTCGGCAATTTCGTTGACCCGGTTTTCGTTCTTGCCCGTGCCCCGCACCAGTTGCAGGTAGTCCACGATCAACACATCGAGCCCGTGCGTCCGTTTGAGCCGCCGCGCCCGCGCCGCGAGTTGGCTGATGGGCAAGGCCGGTGTGTCGTCGATATAGAGCGGGCAGGATTCGAGCGCCTTGGCCGCGTCCACGAAGCGGCGGAATTCCTGTTCGGTCATGTCGCCGCGCCGGATTTGTTCTGATGGCACCTCGGACGCTTCAGAAAGAATCCGCGCGGCAAGCTGTTCGGCGGACATCTCGAGGCTATAGAACCCCACCACGCCACCTTGCACCGCCCCCTCAGAGCCGTCGGGTTTGCGCCCTTTTTTGTAGGATTTCGCGACGTTGAAGGCGATATTGGTCGCCAGCGCCGTTTTGCCCATGGAGGGGCGCCCGGCGAGGATCAGGAGGTCGGAGGGGTGCAGGCCGCCCAGTTTCTTGTCGAGGTCCACCAGCCCCGTGGAGATCCCCGACAGCCCGCCGTCCCGTTGATAGGCGGCGTTGGCGGAATTGACGGCCTCGGTCACGGCCTTGAGAAAGGATTGGAACCCACTGTCCGATTGCCCCTGTTCGGCCAGTTTATAGAGCGCCTGTTCCGCCTCGACGATTTGTTCGCGGGGTTCGGAGGCCACATCGACCCGCCCAGCCTTGGCGGAAATATCGCGCCCCACGAGAATGAGTTCCCGCCGCACGGCGAGGTCATAGATCATTTGCGCATAGTCCCGCGCCGCGAAGGCCGAGATTGCCGACCCGGCCAACCGCACGAGATAGGCGGGGCCGCCGAGTTCCTTGAGGCCCTCGTCGTCCTCAAGAAATGTCTTGATCGTGACGGGCGAGGCCAGCGCATTCTTGGCAATCCGCGCCGCCGCCGTTTCATAGATGCGGGCGTGCACAGGATCGTAGAAGTGTTGCGGGCCAATGATCGACGCGATCCGGTCGAACACGTCGTTATTGGTCAGGATGGCGCCCAAAAGCTGTTGTTCGGCCTCGATCGAATGGGGCATCGGATCGGCGACATCACCGGGGGTGCCATCGGTCTGGGCGGTCTTGAAAGAGGTGATCGTGTTCATGTGGTTTGCATCCCCTTGGCCCAGCCCGTCATTGGTCTGGCCGTCTTACAACCCGGTCGCGGCGGCGGGCAAATTGTATAAGCTGTGGATGACCTGTGGATTACGCGCCCCCTGTATCATGGGGCCCGGCAGCCCAAAATGTCAAGATTTGGTAGGGCGAGCGGCCTTTACGACCGGGCGGCGGACCATGCGGCGGGGTCGCGCAGGTAGGATTCGACCTCGGTCAGGGTTTCCGCGCTGAACGCCTGCCGCGCCTTGGCTTCTGCCAGAACGTCCCACCATGTGCACAGGTGCAACAACTGCACGCCGTGCGCCGCAAGCGATTGTTCCACGCCTTCGAATATCCCGTAGAAAAAGATCACGGCGGTCGCCGAACAGGTGGCCCCGGTTTCCCGGATCGCGTCCACGAACGACAGTTTGGACCCGCCGTCCGTGGTCAGGTCCTCGACCAGAAGCACCCGCTGGCCGGGGGTCATGACCCCCTCGATGCGCGCATTGCGACCGTATCCTTTGGGTTTTTTGCGCACATAAGTCATTGGCAACGCAAGCCTTTCGGCCACGAGCGCCGCAAAGGGGATGCCCGCCGTTTCACCGCCCGCGATGTTGTCGAACGATTCGAAACCCGCCTCGCGCAGGATCGTAACGGACAGGAAATCCATCAATGTGGACCGGATGCGCGGGTAGGAAATGAGTTTGCGGCAGTCGATATAGGTCGGTGCCTTTTTGCCCGAGGCATGGGTAAAGGGTTCGGCGGCGTTGAAGTGGATTGCCCCGATTTCAATCAGCATGCTGGCCGTGAGCCGCGCCATGTCTTCTTTGGACGGGTAGGAGGAGGGGATCATGGCGGGTCCTTTAGCGGCTTTGGATTTCGCGTCGGTTTTGCGTCGGTATCGCGTCGGTTTGGTTTACGGGGTTTCGACGCGCCAATGCAGCGGGAAACCGGGGTCGAACACCGTCACCGGACCTGCGGTCGTGTCGATCTGCGCGGGGTAGGGGACCGGGTCGCCTTTGACCAGTGTGACCGTGTCGGGGTTGGGGTCCAGACCGTAGAACCGGGGACCGTTGAGCGACGCGAACGCCTCAAGCTGGCGGAGTTTGCCTGCGGCCTCGAACACCTCGGCCAGACAGGAGAGCGTGTTGGGTGCCGAGAAAATCCCGGCACAGCCGCACGGCAGCAGTTTGTTGGCGTCCGTGTGCGGCGCCGAATCCGTGCCCAGAAAGAACCGCCCGTCCCCCGACACCGCCGCCTGCACCAAGGCCACCCGGTGCGTTTCCCGTTTGGCCACGGGCAGGCAGTAGAAATGTGGACGTATCCCCCCCGCAAGGATCGCGTTGCGGTTGATGATGAGGTGGTGCGTGGTGATCGTGGCCGCGAGGTTTTTGTGCGTGTCGCGCACATAATCCACCGCGTCCTGCGTGGTCACATGTTCCATCACGATCCGCAGGTCCGGCACCTTTTTGCGGATCGGTTTCAGCACACGGTCGATGAACACCGCCTCGCGGTCGAAAATGTCGATGTCGGGGTCCGTCACCTCGCCATGCACGCACAGCGGCATGCCGATGTCCGCCATCCGTTCCAGAACCGGGCGCACCTTGTCGAAATCCCGCACGCCGGAGGCCGAATTGGTCGTGGCCCCCGCCGGGTAAAGTTTGACCGCCGTTGCGATCCCGTCCGCGTGTGCCATGGCCACATCGTCCGGGTCGGTGTCTTCGGTCAGGTAAAGCGTCATGAGCGGGGTGAAGGTTTGCCCGTCAGGCAGTGCCGCAAGGATGCGGTCCCGGTAGGCTGCCGCCTGTGCCCCCGTCACCACGGGCGGCACGAGGTTGGGCATGATGATCCCCCGCCCGAAGTGCCCCGAATGGGGCAGGACCGCGCGCAGCATGTCCCCGTCCCGCAGGTGCAGGTGCCAGTCATCCGGACGGCGCAGGGTCAGGTGTGTGAGGTCACGATCTGGCATGGCAGACCTGCTAGCATGGCCGCGCGGGCCTGACCATAGGGTTAAGGTTCGGGTTGCGGGGCCGGTTCTGATGCGGTGGGGTTTTGAGAGAACCGGCCCCTCTTCGTGCGGTGCTTTGGCACAGTTAGTTTCCCGAACGCGCCTTGGAGATTGGTGGTGCAAGTGAACGTCAGTGCCTTGTCAAAGAGGCCCGGAGATTTCGGTCTTATGGTTCTACTTGGCATGCCGGGTCATCGTCGATAGACGGTATTTCGCCTTTGCTGATCCCAAGTAGAAATCTAATCTCGAACAGGCGGGCTTGAAGGATCGGGTCGGTTTGATCAAATTTCGCAGGATCCGAGTGTAAATGGAATTCTTTCACGAGTTCAGGCCAGCTCAACCCCTGTGCCGAGTAGAGGCCGGGAGTTTCAGACAATCGGATCGGTTGGGTTGGTTGTGCGCTCATTCTGTGACCTGCTGCTGGTGTAGTCGTGCGTCGGTAGCATGATACACGTTTTTCTAATTTCCAAGCATTGTGGCCAGTCGGTATTCCTGAACAGTGGTTCGAGGCGTGTGAAAGATGGGGCGGGCCGAGGCTACGTCCCTGCCTGATCCGCCCGCGCTGCCAGTTGTGCTGTGATTGCTTCCAGCCTGCGCGCGAAGTGGGGGCGGGTGCGGCCGGTCAGGACGTGCCGGCAGACCTTTGCTGCGAGCGTGAGCCGGCCCGACGCCTCGAGCCGCGCCAGAATGTTGCGCAGGTAGGGCAGGTTGTCCCGCCGTCCTCGCCAGAGGGGCGCAAGGCTGTGGCGTGACAGTGTTCCCGCCATCGCCTGCCCGATCAGCGATGTGGTGATGTTGAGCGCGTCCAGCGTGCTGTCCAGTTTTTCCCCTGCCCCCCGCAAAGGCAGCCCCACCACCCCCGGTCGCCGGAACAAGGCGGCGTGCATTGCGTCCAGTGGTTCGCGGGGGTCGTAGACGATGTAGCCTGCTGCCGCTGCCTCGATCATGTCGGGCGCAAAGCCGAAGCGGTCATCGAACGATAGCCGCCGTGCCGCCAGCGCCCGGCTGTCCCAGCCCGCAA
>JBGSIZ010000354.1:0-16317 GCA_041742255.1 Marivivens sp.
GCGTTTGCGCCGCAACCCACCCCCCGAATGCCACGGCAAATATCCCCCCCAGGATGAACTTTGCCAGAACCATGGGCCGCAGAATGCCGCGTGAAACAGGCCCCCGGCAACAGAAAAATTGATCTATATCTGGTGGTTGCATCCAGCTTCTTATCTATGGGAAGTTTAGAGTTGGGGGCCGGGCCGCGCATCGGCGATGGTTTGCCCATGTGACCGCGACCAAAGCCACCACGCGCGGACCCTTGCAGCCATGGCGGACTGGCCCTAGACAGGCGGCGATATTCCGAAAGGACGCGCCATGCTGGACCTGACCTATACCACCCCAAAGCCCAAAGTGATCGCAGGTGCCACCGGCGATTGGGAACTGGTGATCGGGCTAGAAGTCCACGCGCAGGTCGCCACCGCCGCCAAGCTGTTTTCGGGCGCGTCTACCCTTTTTGGCTCGGAACCCAATTCCAACGTGGCCTTTGTAGACGCCGGCATGCCCGGCATGTTGCCTGTCATCAACGAAGGTTGCGTGGCCCAAGCGGTGCGGACAGGTCTGGGCCTGAAGGCGCAGATTAACCTGTGGTCAGCGTTTGACCGCAAGAATTATTTCTACCCCGACCTGCCCCAAGGATACCAGATTTCCCAGCTTTATCATCCGATTGTGGGTGAAGGTGAAGTTTTGGTTGAAATGGGGAACGGCGCCGCCCGCCGGGTCCGGATCGAGCGTATCCATCTGGAACAGGACGCCGGAAAGTCGATCCATGACATGGACCCCACGATGAGTTTCGTGGACCTGAACCGGACCGGTGTGGCGTTGATGGAAATCGTCAGCCGCCCCGATATCCGTGGCCCCGAAGAAGCCGCCGCCTATGTGGTCAAGCTGCGCCAGATCCTGCGGTATTTGGGCACCTGCGATGGCAATATGCAAAACGGCAACCTGCGGGCCGATGTGAACGTGTCCGTCTGCCGCCCCGGTCAATACGAGAAGTATCAGGAAACACAGGATTTTTCCCACCTTGGTACAAGGTGCGAAATCAAGAACATGAACTCTATGAGGTTCATTCAGGCCGCGATTGAGTATGAGGCCCGCCGCCAGATTGCGTTGATCGAGGATGGGAAGGCCGTGGTGCAGGAAACTCGCCTGTATGACCCCGACAAAAACGAAACCCGGTCGATGCGGTCCAAGGAAGAAGCCCACGATTACAGATACTTCCCAGATCCTGACCTGCTGCCGCTGGAGATTGAGCAGGCGTGGGTTGATGACATTGCCGCCAACCTGCCCGAGCTGCCCGATGCCAAGAAGGCCCGGTTCATGGCCGATTTTGGTCTGACCGAGTATGACGCCAGTGTTTTGACCGCCGAGGCCGAAAATGCTGTTTATTTTGAACAGGTTGCCCAAGGCCGAGATGGCAAGTTGGCCGCCAATTGGGTGATCAACGAATTGTTTGGCCGCCTGAAAAAGGATGGCCGCGACATTGCTGAGTGCCCTGTCACCCCGGATCAGTTGGGCGGCATCATCGCCTTGATCCAAAGCGGCGACATCAACGGAAAAATCGCCAAGGATCTGTTCGAGATCGTCTATACCGAAGGCGGTGAACCCTCTGATATCGTTGAGAAACGTGGGATGCGGCAGGTCACGGATACAGGCGAGATCGAGGCCGCCGTGGACGCCGTGATCGCCGCCAATCCCGATCAGGTCACCAAGGCCCAACAGAACCCAAAGCTGGCCGGGTGGTTCGTGGGACAGGTGATGAAATCCACCGGGGGCAAGGCGAATCCGGCGGCGGTGAATGCCCTCGTCATGGCCCGGTTGGGGCTGGAATAGCGCCGTGGATATCGCGTCGGTTTTGCGACGGTATTGCGTCGGTGTCGTTTTTGCGGTTGTCGGCGGCGAACCCGCACGCGGCGCGACCGTTTGGCGCGGGCCACTGGTGCCGCGCCATCGCCGTGACTACGTTTCCGCAATGATGAATTTCCACACACCGTCGATGATCTGCTGCGCCACCGCTGCCGCCTTTTTGGGTGCGTCGCCTGTTCTGGCCGAGGACCTGCCCACGGGAGACCCTGACGCGGGCGCGTGGTCGTTTGAGCGGCAATGCGTCACCTGCCATGTGATCGCGGACGACACCGGGGCGGTCCATGCGGGACGCACCGCCCGCACCGGTCCCAACCTGTGGGGCGTGACGGGAACGGCTGTCGCATCGGTCGAGGGATACACCTATTCAATGTCCCTCACCGCAGCGCAAGAGGCTGGTGCCATTTGGGACGAAGCCGCGATTGTGCCCTATTTGCGTGACCCAACCGCTTGGTTGCGGACCGTGACGGGGGATCGCCGCGCCCGGTCCAAGATGTCGTATCGCGTGCGCAGCGCGCAGGATGCCGCGGACATATATGCCTATCTGGACAGCCTGACCGCCAATTGAGCCTGTCAATATCTAGGGGTGTATGGAACCCATTTGCCCAAGTGTTGATTTAAGGTCGCGATGCAACCTCTTGGAAATCTGGTGTTTCTTGTCTAAAGTGATCACCAGCGGCTGGGAGCGTTTCACGATGGCAGAGTATGAATACAAGGTTGTTCCGGCCCCGCGCCGGGGTGACAAGGTTCGCGGTGTCAAAACCACCGAGGCCCGGTTTGCTGCCACGTTGGAGGCGATCATGAACCCGCTGGGTGCGGACGGGTGGGAATATATCCGCGCGGATACCCTGCCGTGTGAAGAACGGGTTGGCCTGACAGGTAAAACCACAACGTTCCAGAATATGCTGGTGTTTCGCCGCGCCAAGGCCGTGGCAGAGCCGGCCCCCGCGCCGATGATGATTGCGCCCCCTGTCCCGGACCCGATCCCACCACAGGCCGCAGCGTCCGTTGCGCCGATGGACGACCCTACCCTGTCCGCCCCCCCGCCTTCCATCGCCGAACCCAAGGTCGCCGCCGAATAACTGCCCCTAGCGGATGTCGATGGCCAGCGCGTGGATCCGTTCGATGATGTCCGCCCCAACCGCGTCATGCACCGCCCGGTGCCGCGCGATCCGCGTCATGCCGTCGAAACGGCGCGTGGAAATGATCACCCGCCAATGGCTTTCGCCGCCATCCTGATAGCCTGCGTGGCCCCGGTGCCCTTCGCTTTCGTCGATCACTTCGAGCCAATCGGGCTCGAGTGCGGTTTGCAATCTGGCTTCTATCTCATTTGCAAGTGCCATTATTTTTCCTGACCCCCTTCTATCTGTCGCTCCACGGCTTAAACTCACATGTCCGAGTCGGAAAGGGAACGCGATGGCAAAATCAGACCCATTTGGCTTCGACATGTCAGTGTCGGCGTCCAAAAAGAAGAACCCGCGTGGCCGCCGTGGCATGTCTGGTGCGTTTGAAACCTCGACCCGGGTGTGTGACCATCCGGGATGCGAAGATTCGGGCAAATACCGCGCCCCCAAATCCCCCGACATTCTGGATGATTATTTCTGGTTCTGCCGCGATCACGTCCGCGAATATAACCTGAAGTGGAATTTCTTTGACGGGGCGACCGAACAGGAATTCATGGAACAGGTGGACAAGGACCGCGTGTGGGAACGCCCCACCAAGCCGTTTGGCAAGAAATCCGAGGAACAGCGCGCCTGGGCCCGGTTGGGCGTGGACGACCCCCATCAGGTATTGGGCGACAATGCCACCCGCAACCCCGGCAAGGCCATGTCCGGCAGCCGCCGTCTGCCCCCCACCGAACGCCGCGCGATGGAAATTCTTGAGGCGCAGGACACCATGTCCAAGCAGGAAATCCGCAAGGCCTACAAAGCGTTGATCAAGGTGCTGCACCCTGACATGAACGGCGGCGACCGCAGCCAGGAGGATCAGTTGGCCGAAGTCGTGTGGGCCTGGGACCAGATCAAGGTGAGCCGGAATTTCCGCGACTGACGGTTACGCCGTTCGCCCGACCCGTACCGAGCGGTCCAGTTTTTCCCGGTGGAACAGCGCCGACCGTTCCACCCGCCACGCCGCAATCAGCACATGCGCCGCCATCAGGTTGGCAAACCACAGGACCGCCAGGATCGGCGCCCCCGCCAGCGTGACCCCCAGCGTGAACGGCCCGAACATGGTCCCATAAAGTGGCAGCGCCAGAGTGCCCGAAATCAGCGCCCCCACGAACGACACCCAGACCAGCGCCGGAAGTGCCCGCAGGTGCCCCACGAGGCCCTCCTGACCCATCTTGTCCCCCGCCAGATAGAGCGCCCCCACCCCACCAATGCCGCCCGTCAGCACCACCCAGCGTTCATAGAGCGACATGGACCGTTCAAGGATCGACCCGCCCGACATTTGCGTGACCGTGACAAACGCCATCCCCGCCCCAAAGAGCGCAACAATGAGATAGGCGAGGGCAAGGCACCCTTCGCCATCGGTCAACACCCGCCGTTTGCCATTTTGGCCGCGCATTAAGGTATCCTTGTCCTTGTTTGCCAGTGCTGGAGGATTGTGGCGTGATCGTGGCTGACCTTGCCCGGCCCGGAATGACACTGTTGCCAGACTGGCAACGCCCGCCCTAGGGCCGTTGCAAAGGGAAGGGAGGCACCCACGCTGCCACGATGTTTTCCGCCGCCCGCGTTTGCAACGGCAGAACCCAGTCATCCGGCCCGAACAGGTTGTAGGTGACCGCCGTCAGGTCCGTGCCGGGGTCCACATAGGCCTGCATGGGCCGACTGTTCAGCGATTTGCGGATGTCCGCGTAGACCGCCACGTCCGCATACCCGTTGGCCGCCCAGATTTGTTCCAGTTTCCCTGCGAAATCGTGGATCAGGTCCGGCCGCGTCATCACCACATGCGCCTGCCGCCCGTTCAGAAAGTCCGAGGTGTCCAGCAACCATGTTTGCGTGCCGTCCGCGCTGACCACGGTGAATCGCCCGTCTACGTCCCGGTCGTAGATCCGCATCCGCCATGAAAACCGGTGCCCATCCCCTGTCCAGCCCACAAGATTGGGAAATGCTGCCTGCCGCAGGGGCAGCCCGATTTGCACCGCGAACCAGACCCCAAGCACGATGAGGAGTGCAGGCGACAGCCGCCCCCCCACCCGGCCTGTGTCCCGAGGCGGGGCCGGGTCCGCCCGCAGATGCATCGCCCCCGCCACCCGTCGCACCACCCGTGCCGGCCAGTCCGGCGCAAAGAAGATTGTCGAAATCGCAATCGTGATCCATGGGAAAATCCCGATGTTGAACAGGGTCGCGTTCGAGATGTGGAACCCTGCGTAGACCACGAACACCAAAAGCCGCGTCCGGTGCCACAGCAGCAATGGCGCGCCAAGGATGTGCAGCCCGACCGTGCCCCATGCCGCCGCGACAAAGGCCCAGTCGTATTGGAACAGCCCCCCGAACCAGATGTCATCCTGTCGCCCGGACAACCATGTCCGCAAGGGTTCCCCCCGCAGCCAGTCGTCCGTGATCTTGACGACCCCGGCGTAGATCAGGATGATTTCCGTCTGAAGTTTGATCGCCAGAACCGGCCACGCCGCGATCCGGTCCCGCCCAACCCCCGGCCACAGCCACGCTTCCACCGACAGCGCCCGGTTACAGGGTGCCAGCGCCAGCAACGCCGCATAGAGCAGCACCATATAGTTGTGGTTGAGGTATTGGGTCCGGTCCAACAAGAAGAAGTAGCCAAAAAGGGTCAGAAACCCGATGAGCGCCGCCCGCGTGAACAGTCCGATCATGATCAGGAACGCCGTGACCCCGACCATCCCCCAAGCCCAGTAGATATAGGGGGCTGGCAAGGGTTGCAGCCAGTCCAGACCAAAGTAGGGAAACGTCATCTCTACATCGACGTAATACCGCCGGATCCGGTCCGCGTTGATGTAGCGAAAACAATCCCACAGCAGGATCGCCCCGAACAGTATCCGGATGACCGCGAGGGACAGCGGGCTGATGGGCCGCGCCATGGCCCCAAGGATCGCCTGTGTCCAGGATGCTGGGGCCGAGGAGGAGGGTCGCGGCGCGCGCGCGGAAAAGGTGGCGACGTTTGACATGGCAATGCTGTCCTTTTGGTCGGATGGTCATCAGACCACCCTGCCAAAGTCCGGGATCGCGGGCCATAAACCAGCGGTGTATGGACGCGCCTGTAAACCCTGCGCCTATACATTTGCCCGGCACGGCGGATAGATTGAGCGCATGGAACAGTTGCCCACAAGCCCGCCCGCCCAAACCGGCATGACAATCCTTTATGATGGCGATTGTCCGTTTTGTTCGGCGTTTGTGCGTCTGACCCGGTTGCGCGCCGAGGTGGGTCCGGTCCGGTTGGTGAACGCCCGCGACGACGCCGACGCCACGGCGCGCGCCACCGCGATGGGCTATGACCTTGATCAAGGGATGTTGGTGGAATTCAACGGACAGCACCATTACGGCGATGCCGCCGTAGTTCTGTTGGCCGCGATGTCGGGCGAGCGCGGATGGTTCAACCGGGTGATCCGGGCGTTGTTCCGGTCGCCCCGCCGCGCCGCGTGGATGTATCCGTGGATGGTCTGGGGGCGCGGGATCACGTTGCGCCTGTTGGGCCGCCGCCCCATCGGGGCCGGGCGACAGCCCGAGGTATAGAACGCTACTACGCCGCGAGGAACGTCAGGCTGACCCCGTTCAGGCAATGCCGTTTGCCCGTGGGGGCCGGGCCGTCGTCAAAGATATGCCCAAGGTGGCTGCCGCAGCGGCGGCAGTGCGCCTCGGTCCGGAGCGAAAACAGGCTGCGGTCTTCTTTGGTGCCGATGGCGTTGGGGAGCGATTGAAAGAACGACGGCCAGCCTGTGCCACTGTCATATTTCGCCTCGGACGCATAGAGCGGCAGATCACAGCCCCGGCACGCATAGGTGCCCGCCGCGTAATTCTTGTCCAGCGGGCTGGACCCGGCCCGCTCGGTGCCTTCTTCGCGCATGACCTTGTATTGGATGTCGGTCAGCATGGCCCGCCATTCGGCGTCGGTCCGGGTGACCTCGAACGATTGGGCGCGCAGGGCGCTGGGCAATACGAGGGCTGCAAGGCTGGTGAGGGTAAACTGGCGGCGGTTCATCGCGAACTCCTTTTGACGATACATGTCTGAAATACAGGATGCGCCGCCCCCGGGACAGTAGAATGGGGACGGCGCACGCGGACGTGAGAGGGCTGTAATGGGGACACCCCCCCTCACGCCCGGTTCATCACATCGCCGGCAAGAGAACCTTGTCGATGACGTGGATGACACCGTTGGACTGGCGCACATCGGCGATGGTGACGTTGGCGACGTTGCCTTGTTCGTCCTCAATCATGATCGCGTCGCCCATGTAGGTCGCCTGCAGCGTGCAGCCGCCCACGGTCGGGACCGGGTGTTTGCCGTTGTCGTCGTTGACCATGCCGATGATCGCGTCCGACAGGGCGCTGGTGGCCACGACGTGACAGGTCAGGATCTTGACCAGCGCGTCCTTGTTTTCCGGCAGCAGCAGCGATTCAACCGTGCCTGCGGGCAGTGCTGCAAAGGCTGCGTTGGTGGGCGCGAACACGGTGAACGGACCTTCGCCCGACAGCGTTTCCACAAGGCCCGCCGCCTGAACAGCGGCCACCAGCGTGGTGTGGTCGGCAGAGTTCACCGCGTTTTCGATGATGTTCTTGTCCGCGAACATGGCCGCGCCGCCCACATCGGGGTTCGCCATCGCATGGCTTTCGGCAAATGCCGCAGTGGAGAGGCCAAAGGCCGCAGTGGCGGCAAGAAGGGTTTTGAGGGACATATGTCTGCTCCGTTCTGGTGGATGTCCGGGCGTCATTGCCGGGATCACCAGTAGCCACGAGAGCGCGCGGAGGAGAGTTTCAGGCGAGAGGCGATTTTTCGATCACAGGAGCGTGAGGCGTGAAAAATGTCCCGGCAGGATGTTATTTCAGCGTTTCCAGAAGTTTTCCCAGTTGGTCGATGACCAAGCCCCAGCCATCCTGAAACCCCAGATCCTGATGTTTCAGGCAATCGGCCGCCGTTTTGTGCATCACATGCGCGGTATACCGCGTTCCGCCCGGTTCCGCGTCCAGCGTGATCGTGGCCGTGATCGCCAGCCATGGATCAATCGGCCGCCACCCTTGGGCCAGTGCCGTGGTCCAGACCAGACGTCGCTGCGGGACCACATCCAGAAAACACGCCGTCAGGTGCGGCACAAAACTGCCCCCCGGTTCGCGCATCTGGGTGACAAGGCCGCCACCCGGACGCACGTCCAGCGTGACCACCTTGCAGTCCATCGGTTCGGGGATCCACCATTTCGCAAGATGTTCGGGCGTGGTCCATGCTGCCCAGACCCGGTCAGGCGATGCCGCAAGGGCGCGCGAAATGGTCAGGTCGGTGTCAGGCGATGTCATGGGGCGGCTCCTGTTGTGTTACGACAGCGATGGGACCGCGACGCCCGGAGTCCTGCAGTTGGCCAAGGTCCGCGCGCCCCGTCACAGGAGTGTCAGGGGTCCTACCGCCAGCACGTCCCCGGTGGGTGCCCCGGTGGGTGAGCCGCCGGGCGGTTCGTCCGAAATCGCCAATGTCCCGCCTTCGAGTGCGGCGTAAAGGTCCGGCGCGATCGTGATGTCGGTTTGTGCCGCGTCGGGCAGCACCCCGAGGGACACGGGCGGATTGTCCCCGGCGATCACCCAAAGTTCCAGAACCCGGCCATCCCGTGCCCCGCCTGCCGACCGTTCCACCCGCAGCGTCCCTTGGGCCGGGTCGTAGCCCGCCAGCACGATCAGGCTTTGATCGGCGGCGGCCACTTGTGCCTGATAGGCGGGCCGGAAGGGCGTGTTCACAAGGCCCCCGAAATCCACGAAGGCCAGCACCGCTACCGCCGCCGCAAGACCAACGAGCGACGCCGGGATGATCCCCAGCCGTTGCAGAAAGGATGTCCGCGCGGTGGCTGGATTGGCCGGAAACAGTGTGGTTTCAATGTTTTGCCAAACCCGTTTCGGCGGCTCCACCGGGTCGATCCCAGCGGTGAGCGCCGCGAAATCCTCGGCCCAAAGGGCGTAAAGGTCGCGCAGATCGGGATCCCCCGACAGCGCATCCTCGAATGCGGCGGTTTCGGCGGGGGACAACAGCCCCAGCGCGTATTCGGCGGCCAGCGCCTTGAATTCTTCGGTTTCGTCCAGGTCATTCATGATGACAGGCACTCTCTCAGCGTTAGCAGACCGCGGCGAAGCCACGTCCGGATGGTGTTGAGCGGGACAGCATACCGCTGTGCCAGCTCTTCATATGTTTCCCCCTCCAGATAGGCGCGACGCACCGCGTCGGCCCGGTCGGGTGCAAGCTGCGCCATGCAATCGGCAATCCGTCCCCGTTCGGAGGCGGCGATGGCAAGGGCCTCGGGACCCGGCGTGGCATCGGCGATATCGGCGGCCTCATCCATGTCGCCCGTCGCAGCCTTTCGGGCGCGCAGCCGGTCGATGCAATGGTTCCGCGTGATCGTCACAAGCCACGTCATCGGGCTGAGGCCGTTGATCTGATAGCGGGCTGCGTTGCGCCAAACCTTGACGAAAACCTCCTGCATCGCGTCCTCGGCTTCGGCCCGATTGTTCAAGACACGCAAGGCCACGCCAAAGAGTTTCGCCGATGTCGCCGAATACAGCGCCGCGAACGCCGCCTTGTCCCCCAAGGCGATGCGGCCGATCATGGATTCGATGTCTGCGGGGGTTGTCATGCGGTCATGGCCTGTCTTTGCTGACGCTAAAATCCTGTGGCCAAGGTTGCCGGATTTGCCCGCAAAGGCAATCCCTGCCCGCCCCGTCAACTTTGCCCTTTCCCTTGCTGACCCCCACGATATGTTGCACCCCGAACCCGAAAATATGCGACCGACAGAAAGCGATACCGACATGGCCGACGGCACCCTTGAAAAGACCGCGAAACCGACCGAGGACGTGTCCGTCCGCGAGGTGTTCGGGATTGACACCGACATGAAGGTAAAGGGGTTTGCCGAACCGTCCGAACGTGTGCCCGCCATCGACCCGACCTACAAATTTGACCCCGACACCACGTTGGCGATTCTGGCCGGCTATGGCTACAACCGCCGCGTGATGATCCAAGGGTATCACGGCACCGGCAAATCCACCCATATCGAACAGGTCGGCGCCCGCCTGAACTGGCCCACCGTCCGCGTCAATCTGGACAGCCACATCAGCCGGATCGACCTGATCGGCAAGGATGCGATCAAGCTGCGCGATGGCGTGCAGGTGACCGAATTTCACGAAGGCATCCTGCCGTGGGCGTTGCGCAATCCTGTGGCCATCGTGTTTGACGAATACGACGCTGGCCGCGCCGATGTGATGTTCGTCATCCAGCGCGTGCTGGAACATGATGGCAAGCTGACCCTGATGGATCAGAACGAGATCATCACCCCGAACCCCTATTTCCGCCTGTTCGCCACCGCCAACACCGTGGGTCTGGGCGATACCACGGGTCTGTATCACGGCACCCAGCAGATCAATCAGGCCCAGATGGACCGCTGGTCGCTGGTCGCCACTCTCAACTATCTGTCCCACGACGCCGAAACCGCGATCGTTCTGGCCAAGTCCCCGCATTACAACACCGAAAAGGGCCGCAAGACGATCAGCCAGATGGTCACCGTCGCCGACCTGACCCGGACCGCATTCATGAACGGCGATCTGTCCACCGTGATGTCCCCCCGCACCGTGTTGTCCTGGGCCCAGAACGCCGAGATTTTCCGCAACGTCGGCTATGCCTTCCGGTTGTCGTTCCTGAACAAGTGTGACGAGCTGGAGCGCCAGACCGTCGCCGAGTTCTATCAGCGTTGCTTTGCCGAGGAGCTGCCGGAGAGTGCGGCAAGCATGGCGATGAAGTGATGGAAAGGTGCGTGAAATCACGCACCCTACATCCCGTTGCGCGGGTTGCCGCGCGCCCTGAGCGAGACGGATCATGACCAAACCCACCGACAACCCTGCTGATCCGTTCAAAAAGGCCCTTGCCGAGGCCACAAAGGTGCTGGCGAACGATCCCGAACTGACCGTCACGTTTTCGGTGGACCCCCCCGGCATGTCCAACGACAGCGTGCGGTTGCCGCAGGTCAGCCGCCGCATGACCCGCGACGAGGTGATGTTGGCGCGCGGCACCGCCGATGCCTTTGCCCTGCGCCACAAATTCCATGATGCCGCCATTTCCAACCGCTACATGCCTCAAGGCCAGATGGCCCGCGACCTGTATGACGCGATGGAGGCTGCCCGGGTCGAGGCCGTGGGCGCCCAATATATGCCCGGCACCGCAGGCAATATCGACGCCAAGATCGCCAATGAGGCCGCCCGCAAGGGTTACGACCAGATCACCCAAGCCAGCGACGCCCCGTTGTCTGTTGCTGCCGGATACCTTGTCCGCCACCTCGCCACTGGTCGCGACCTGCCCAAGGGTGCCGATAACGTCATGAACCTGTGGCGCGGGTTTATCGAGGATCAGGCGGCGGGCACTCTGGACGCCATCACCGGGGCCTTGGCCGATCAAAAGGCATTCGCCAAGGTCGCCCGGCAGATCATCGCCGATCTGGGCTATGGTGACCAGTTGGGCGACGACCCCGATATGGACGAGGACCAGTCCGACGATCAGGCCGAAACCGACGATGACGACATCAGCGACGCCGAGAGCGACGGCGACGATGATGCCGACAGCGAAGAGGCCGACGCCAGCCCGGAGCAAAGTCAGGAAGATACCCAGGACGAGGCGCAGGCCGATGTGTCCATGGACGACATGGCCGATGCCGAATTCGACGAAGAGGCCGAAATGCCCGAGGGCGAGGCCCCGCCAGAGCCGCCCGCCCCTGCCCCCCATTCCGACGCGGACCCGAAATACACCGTCTATCGCACCGATTTCGACGAAGAGATCGGCGCCGAGAATCTGGCCGAGCCTGCCGAACTGGACCGCCTGCGCGCCTATCTGGATCAGCAGTTGGAGCCGCTCAAGGGGGCCGTGTCCCGGTTGGCCAACAAGTTGCAGCGCCGTTTGCAGGCTCAGCAAAACCGCAGTTGGGAATTTGACCGCGAAGAAGGCATTCTGGACGCGGGCCGTCTGGCCCGCGTTGTTGCCAACCCCACCACCCCGCTGTCATTCAAGGTCGAAAAAGACACCGAGTTTCGCGACACCGTCGTGACGTTGTTGTTGGACAATTCCGGGTCCATGCGCGGCCGCCCGATTTCCATCGCTGCCATCTGTGCCGATGTTCTGGCCCGCACGCTGGAACGCTGTGCCGTCAAGGTCGAGATTTTGGGGTTCACCACCAAGGCGTGGAAAGGCGGCATGAGCCGGGAAAAGTGGCTGTCGGATGGCCGCCCGTTGCAGCCCGGCCGTCTGAACGATCTGCGCCACATCGTGTATAAATCCGCCGATGCCCCGATGCGCCGGACCCGGACCAATCTGGGTCTGATGATGAAAGAAGGGTTGCTGAAGGAAAACATCGACGGCGAGGCGCTCGAATGGGCGCACCGCCGGATCACCGCCCGCCGCGAACAGCGCAAGATATTAATGGTGATTTCCGATGGTGCCCCGGTGGATGACAGCACATTGTCCGTGAACCCCGCCAATTATCTGGAAAAACATCTGCGCGATGTGATTGCCATGATCGAACGGCGCAAGGCTGTGGAATTGATCGCCATCGGCATTGGCCATGACGTGACCCGGTATTACAACACCGCCGTCACCATCACCGATGTTGAACAATTGGCCGGGGCGATGACCGAACAATTGGCCGGGTTGTTTGACAGTGACCCCCGCAAACGCGCCCGGGTTCTGGGGATGAACAAGGTCGCCCGCCGGGTTGGGTAGGGTCCGGTCCGGGGTGCCACATCACGCCACAAGGGGAGAACCGATGTTCCAGAATTTCACCTCCGGTGCCAGCCCGGAACAGGGTCCCGCCCGTCTGGCATTGTTGCGCGCCCAAATGGCCGTTGAGGGCGTCGATGCCTTTGTCATTCCCCGCGCCGATGCCCATCAGGGCGAATATGTGGCCCCTTGTGACGACCGTCTGGCGTGGTTGACCGGGTTCACCGGGTCCGCCGGGTTTTGCGCCGCGTTGATGGACCGGGCAGGCGTGTTCATTGATGGCCGCTATCGGTTGCAGGTGCGCGATCAGGTCGATCTGGCGCATTTCACCCCTGTGAACTGGCCCGAAACCACCCTTGGGGCGTGGCTGGCGGAGGCCCTTGCCCCCGGTGCCGTGGTCGGGTTTGATCCGTGGCTGCACACGGTCGAGGACATCGCCAAGTTGCAGGCCGTGCTGCCGCCCAAGGGGATCACCCTGCGCGCCCTGCCCAATCTGGTGGACCGGATCTGGGCAGACCGCCCCGCCCCGCCTGCCGCCCCGTTTGCCGTTTATCCGTTGGACCATGCGGGCGAGGATCACGCCGCCAAACGCGCCCGGATCGCCGCCACCCTGCGCGAGGCAGGCCATGCCGCCGCCGTTCTGACCCTGCCCGACAGCATTGCCTGGCTGTTGAACATCCGGGGCCGCGACATTGAAAAGAACCCCGTCCCCCAATCCTTTGCCATTGTGCGCGGGGATGCCACCTGCACCCTGTTTTGCCGTCCGGGCAAGGCCGATGGATTGACCGAACATCTGGGCCCGGATGTCACTGTGGCCCCGGCGGGTCAGTTTCTGACCACCTTGGCCGCCACCCCCGGCCCAGTCCGCATTGATCCCAAATCCGTCCCCCAAGCGGTGCGCGATGCCCTGCCCGCAGACCATGTGGCCGAAGGTGCCGACCCTTGCATCCTGCCCAAGGCCCGCAAGAACCCGACCGAGATTGCCGGCATGCGCGAGGCCCATCTGCGCGATGGCGCGGCGATGGTCCGGTTTCTGGCGTGGCTGGACGCGCAGGCCCCCAAGGGCACCCTGACCGAAATTGACGCCGTGCGCGCGTTGGAAGGGTTCCGGCGCGACACCAATGCGTTGCTGGATATATCGTTTGACACGATTTGCGGGGCCGGGCCGCATGGTGCCATCATGCATTACCGCGTGACCGAAGCAACCAACCGCAAGGTGTTGCCCGGTGACCTGTTGGTCGTCGATTCGGGTGGGCAATATATCGACGGCACCACCGACATCACCCGCACCGTGGCCATTGGACCCGTGGGCGCGGACGAACGCGCCTGTTACACTCGCGTCCTGCAAGGGATGATCGCCATCAGCCGTGCCCGGTTTCCCAAAGGTGTCGCGGGCCAACATCTGGACAGTCTGGCCCGCGTCCCGTTGTGGTTGGCGGGGCAGGATTTCGACCATGGCACAGGGCACGGCGTGGGCGTTTATCTATGCGTTCATGAAGGCCCGCAGCGATTGTCCCGGCTGTCGGATGTGCCGCTGGACCCCGGTATGATCCTGTCCAATGAACCGGGGTATTACCGCGATGGCGCCTTTGGCATCCGGATCGAAAACCTGATCGTGGTGCGCGATGCCTTGCCCGTTCCAGGGGGCGATGCCCACCGACAGATGCGCGATTTTGAAACGCTGACGTTTGTGCCGCTGGACCGACGGTTGATTGACACCGATCTGCTGACCCCGGCAGAACGGCACTGGATTGATGCCTATCATCAGACTACGTTGTCGGTCCTTGAGGCGCGCATTGATGCCACCGCCATCGACTGGTTGCGCCGGGCCTGCGCGCCGCTTTGACACATTTTCGTTACCCGGCCCCTGTCATAACTGGGGCCGTTCCCTGCATCGCTGAAAGGATGACCCATGCCTGACCACATTATGATACGCCCTGCCGGTGGGGATTATGTCGTGCGCGCAGGCGGGGCCGTTCTGGGTGAAACGTCCGACGCGCTGGAACTGACCGAAGGCAGCTATCCGCCGGTGATCTATTTTCCCCGCGCCGACATGGCGATGATGTTTCTGGAGAAATCCGACACCGTATCCACCTGTCCGTTCAAGGGACAGGCCACCTATTACACCATCATCGCCAAAAGCGGCCCGATCAAGGACGCCGCGTGGTCCTATGAAACGCCCAAGGCAGGGATGGAAGCCATTGCCGGGTATTTGTCGTTTTATACCAACAAGGTGGCCGTCGAAGAAGTTTGAGGCAGGCGGCACCGGGGTTCAGGAATGTTCCTCGGCGGCTGTGGCGGACAAGGCCCGGTTGAACGCCCGCAGTGCGTCCACATGGAACACCGCCCCCCAGACCTGTGGCGGGCCATCGTCCGGGGGGAACCGCACCACCGGCACAAAGGCCGATCCCGATTTTTCAAACAACGGCATCGCGACGTCCAGCGTCGCGGTGTGGTCCACAAAGATGCCTTGGGCGACCAGCGCGTCACATTCTGCCCGGTCCGCCCCCCGTGGCGTGTCCACCGCCCGCATGACAGTTGCCACATGGAACGTCGCCAGCAGATAGGCCTGCGGACCCGCCGCCACATGCACCCCCCGCCGTTCCAGTTGCGTCAGAAAGAACGAACGATCCACCAGCCGCGATGACAGTGCCGTGGACATCGACACCGTCACCATGACCGCCAGCCCCGTTTGCCAGTCCCCCGTCAGTTCGAAGACGATCAGCGTGGTCGAAATCGGTGCCCCCAGAACCGCCGCCGCCACCGCCCCCATGCCCGCCAGCGCATAAAGCGTAGCCGATCCGGACACGTCCGGGAATATCCCCGTGGCCACCATGCCAAACGCCAACCCGGTCAGCGCCCCCACCACCAGCGCCGGGGAAAACACCCCGCCCCCCATCCTCCCGCCCAGCGTGATCGCCACCGCTGCCACCTTGACGATGGCAAAGACCAGCGCTTGCGCAAAGGTGAGCCGCCCCGACAACGCGTCGGATGTTATGCCATAGCCGACCCCGATGATATGCGGCCACCAGATGGCCAGCGTCCCCAACAGTGCCCCCGCAATCGCGGGCCGCAGATACGGCGGCAAGCCGGTCGCCCGGTGCAGGCCGGTCCCAAGGTCATCCACCCAGAAGATCGCCCGCATCAACACCACCGCCACAAGACCGCACAGCAGGCCGAGGACAAGAAAGGCCGGGAGTTCCACATAAAACTGAAAGGCCGTTTGCGTGGTGAGGATAAACTCCGACATCTCCCCGTGGACCATCCGCCCGATCACTGTTCCTGCCACGCTGGCGATCACGATGGGCGCAAAAGCATGCACCGCAAAGTGCCGCAGCACGACCTCGAGCGCAAAAAGGGCGCCTGCGATGGGTGCATTGAAACTGGCCGAAACCGCCGCCGCCACCGCGCAGCCCAACAGGTCGCGGCCTGTCAGCCCGTCCGCCTTGATCCAGCCGCAGACCCGGGTGGAGATCACGGCCGCAAGATGGACGACCGGCCCTTCGCGCCCGCTCGACCCGCCGGTGGCGAGGGTGACGAGGCTGGCAAGGGCCGAA
>JBGSIZ010000355.1:0-2760 GCA_041742255.1 Marivivens sp.
CCGATCTGCGGCCAACGCTGCCTTGATGGCGGCAGGGATTCTGGCGCTCAACGATGCGGCGCTGGCCCAACGGCTGGACGCGTGGCGGGCGGCGCTGTCGGCGTCGATCCCGGACGAGCCGCGCGATGACTGACATTCTGGCACCGGGGGCCACCATCGGAATTTTGGGCGGCGGACAACTGGGGCGGATGCTGTCGGTGGCAGCGTCGCGGCTGGGGTTTCTGACCCACATCTATGAACCGGGGCCGCAACCCCCAGCGGGGCATGTGGCGCACCGGGTGACGACGGCAGGATATGACGACGCGGCGGCGCTGGCCGAATTTGCGGCATCTGTCGATGTCATCACCTATGAATTCGAAAATATCCCGACAGCGGCACTTGATCTTCTGGAACAATCGCGGCCGATCCGGCCCGGTCGGCAGGCGCTGGCGACATCACAGGATCGGTTGACGGAAAAGACATTCCTCCAAGGGCTTGGCCTGCAGACCGCACCCTTTGCGGCGGTCAACGCGCGGTCGGATCTTGATACGGCGCTGGGACAAATCGGATATCCGGCAATTCTGAAAACCCGGACGCTCGGCTATGACGGCAAGGGGCAGGCGCGGATCAGGACGGCGGCAGACGCCGATGCGGCGTTTGCAGCCCTGAACGGGGCGGCGGGGGTTCTGGAAGGGTTTATCGATTTCAGCCATGAAGTGTCCGTGATCGGGGCGCGGGGGCTGGACGGCAGCGTGGCCTGCTATGACCCCGGCGAAAATGTGCATCGCAACGGCATCCTGCACACCACCACGGTGCCCGCTCGGCTGACGGCGGCACAACGGACGGATGCGGTGCTGATCGCCGCGCGGTGCCTTGGGGCGCTTGAGTATGTGGGAGTGATGGGGGTGGAATTGTTCGTGACGGCGCAAGGGCTGATCGTGAACGAAATCGCGCCCCGGGTGCATAATTCCGGGCACTGGACGCAGAACGGCTGCACCATCGACCAGTTCGAACAACACATCCGGGCGGTGGCAGGCTGGCCGCTGGGCGATGGAACACGGCACGCAAACGTGGTGATGGAAAACCTGATCGGGGCGGATATGGACCGAGTTGCAGACATCGCGCGCACCGGGGCTGCACTCCATCTCTATGGCAAGGCCGAGGCAAAGCCCGGGCGCAAGATGGGGCATGTCAACCGGATCACCGGCCCCGCGACCTGAAACTATGGTGGGTCAAGACCCACCTTACCTAATCCGCGCCAAACACCACGCCCGTCCATGTCAGGGACCGGTCAAACTGACCTTCCTGCAGAAACGCCAGAACCTGTGCCATCACGAGCGGGTTGTTCATCATGAACGTATGGGTCACGGGCAACACCATATGGTCGCGCATCCCCTCCATCCGGGTCGAGGTGACGGACACCTTGCCATCATCCGGACCGTCAATCAGGCTGGAATACACCGGGTTCAGGGATTGATCGCCCGCGATGATGCCAATTTCGGTGGTCAGGGGCGGCAATGCGTTGGGCAGGCTCGTGGCCTCGGTGCCCAGTTGCAGCCCGGCAGGGCCATTGACCCACTGGAACGGCTCAAAATCGCCAAAGATATCAACCAGTTCCGATCCCTGATTGGGTGGGCCCAACATGACGACGCGGCCCATCCTGTCGGGACGATGCCCGGCCAGCCACGCCCGCACCAGAATTCCCCCCATCGAATGGGTGACGAAATTCACGCGCCGGTCGCCACAGGCGGCAACATCGCGGGGCAACACGGTGCCAACCAGCGTCTGGATGGTTTCCTCGGTGGATGGATACCCGGAATTGACCACCAGATACCCGGCCTCCTCCAGCGCGAGTTGCAGCGGGGCCATGGAATAGGCACTGCGGGCCAACCCATGCAGCAAAACAACGCAATCCGCGTCCGGATCGGCCGCCCGGGCGGGGGCCGGGGGGATCAGACCAAGAACCAGAAAAAGGGCAACCGCCATGCGCATCATGCCTTTCAGATAGGCGGTGCAGCCCACAATGTCAGGTCAGACTTGTCTGACCTTGCGTCACAGGCCAGTGTGGGGAAATGGCCCAACCGTCCCGCCCCACCCCGTCGCGCCCCCAACTGCCCCGGCTGGCCGTCCGGGCCATCGTGCTGCGGGACGACAGGCTGCTGATCGTGAACGCATGGAAAGGGCGGACGCATCTGTGGTGCGCGCCCGGCGGCGGGGTCGAGGCCCACCGCAGCCTGACCGAAAACCTGCAACGCGAGGTGATGGAGGAAACCGGGCTATCCGTGGCGGTCGGCGCGCCGTGTCTGGTCAATGAATTTCACGATCCGGGCGGGTCGTTCCATCAGGTAGACATCTATTTCCGCTGCACGCTCACGGGCGGCGATCCGGACGGCGACTGGACCGACCCCGAAGGGATCGTCAGCCACCGGCGCTGGGTCACGCGGGCGGAAATGGCGCAATTGCGGGTGAAACCGGACAGCCTTGCGGCGGTCGCATGGGGGGACGCGGACGCGCCCGGCTACGACCCGCTGGAACCGATCCTGCGGTAGAGGTGGGTCAAGACCCACCTTACTTTACCCGCCTTCCCGGCCACACCCCCACCGCAATGCCGCCCAGCACCAGCAGGGCAGCAACAGCAAAACGGGCACCCGGCAGTTCGGCCAACAAAATGGCCCCGCCGATGGCGGCCAACACCGGCACGCTCAATTGCACCAGACCGGACCGGGCGGCCCCCAAGCCCGGCACGCACGCATACCACACGGCATAGCCCAGCCCCGAGGT
>JBGSIZ010000356.1:0-2569 GCA_041742255.1 Marivivens sp.
GCGACCTGCATGGCGCGGGCCATCGCGCGGGCGGTGTTTCACGCAACCGCTGCGGCGGGTGACCCCCTGCCCTGCTGGTCGGCGCGGTTCTAGGCGACAAGGGGGGGCTTGACCAAGCCCCGCCAAATATCACCCCAACAGGGCGTTCATCAACGGGCTGTCGGGGCGCTCCAACCCCTCGATCACATCGAAATGGTGGCGGCCCGGTTCGACCACGCGGGGACAGCCCCATGCGGCGGCCAGCCACCCGGCCTGCTCCAGAAACGCGTGGCGCTCCTCGGCACCAACCCAGACGGTGACAGGCACGGCGACAGGGGACAGCCGGGCTGGGCTGTGGGCGGCGGCAACGGCATCATCAATCGCCAAATCGGCGTTCATCGCTGTCTGCATCAAGGGGGCCAATTCGGCCACAGTCGAAATGGGGACGACCCGGTGCAGCCTGTCGCGCCATGTTGGGGCGCGGTCGGCACACACCATTCGTGCCACCAGATGACCCCCGGCAGAATGTCCGGTCAACCGGATCGGACCGGGGCACAGGGCGGCGACACGGGTGACGGCGGCCTCAACCTGATCGGTGATCTCGGGGATGCTCACCTGCGGGCACAGGTCATAGGACGGCATCGCCACGGCCCACCCCCGCGCCAAGGGGCCAGCGGCCAGATGGGACCAATCGGTTCGGTGGGACTCTCGCCAATACCCGCCATGCACAAATACCACCACACCCTTGGGCGGGGCGTCCGGGTGGAACAGATCCAGCGCCTGACGGGGGCCGGGACCATAGGGCACGCCCAATTCGGCCCGCGCGCCCCAAACGGTGCGAAACGCCGCGGCTTGCGCGGCCCAACGCACGAAATACGCGGTGCCACCGGGGATAAATTCGGCATTGGCATAGGCCGCATCCATGTCCATCATCCGCTCAGGTCCTGTCATTCCGGGTTTCCCACTGGACCGCACCCGGCCCTTTGTGGTCTAATATGATCAAATTCATATCGGAGTCTTCCATGCTCGACCATAGCACCAATCTGGCCTCGCTTCTCAAATCCCCCGACCTGCTACGGTCACATGCTTTCCTTGGCGGGGAATGGCGGGCGGCGGCGTCGGGCGAAACCTTTGCCGTAACCAACCCTGCGCGGGGAGACGTGATCGCACAGGTGGCAGACCTGTCGCGGGCGGAAATCGCACAGGCGATCGACGCGGCCTATGTGGCACAGAAATCATGGGCGGCGCTCACGGGCAAGGCGCGGGCGGTGATCCTGCGCAAATGGTTCGACCTTATGATGGCGCATCAGGATGATCTGGCAACGATCATGACCGCCGAACAAGGCAAACCGCTGGCCGAGGCCAAAGGCGAGATCGCCTATGCCGCCTCGTTCATCGAATGGTTCGGTGAAGAGGCGAAACGGGTCTACGGCGAAACCATCCCCGGCCACATGGCCGACAAACGGATCACGGTCATCAAACAACCCATCGGGGTGGCGGCAGGGATCACGCCATGGAACTTTCCGGCGGCGATGATCACGCGCAAGGCGGCTCCGGCGCTTGCGGCGGGCTGTGCGTTCGTGCTGCGGCCTGCGTCGCTGACGCCTTTGTCGGCGCTGGCGCTGGCCTATCTGGCGGAACAGGCGGGGGTGCCCAAGGGGGTCTTGTCCATCGTCACCTCCACCTCGTCCTCCGAGGCGGGCAAGGAGTTCTGCGAAAACCCCAAGGTGCGCAAACTGACCTTTACAGGCTCAACCGAGGTGGGGCGGATCCTGCTGCGGCAAGCTGCCGATCAGGTCATGAAATGCTCGATGGAACTGGGGGGGAACGCGCCCTTTATCGTCTTTGACGACGCCGATCTGGACGAAGCGGTGATCGGGGCCATCGCCTGCAAATTCCGCAACAACGGGCAAACCTGCGTCTGCGCCAACCGGATTTATGTGCAGCGGGGGGTCTATGACGCCTTCGCGGCCAAACTCAAAGTGGCGGTCGAGGCGTTGCGGGTCGGCGACGGCCTGACGGCTGGGGTCACACTCGGGCCGCTCATCGAACCCGCCGCGGTGGACAAGGTGCGCGAACATCTGGCGGATGCACTGGCCAAAGGGGGCACGGTCCTGACGGGGGGCAAACCGCACGACCTGGGCGGGCAATTCTTTGAACCCACCATCGTCACCAACGCGACCCACGAAATGCTGGTGGCGCAGGACGAAACCTTTGGCCCCTTCGCGCCGCTCTTTATGTTCGAAGACGAAGACGACGTGATCGCCAAGGCCAACGACACCATCTTCGGCCTCGCGTCCTATTTCTACGCCAAGGACATCAGCCGGGTCACCCGCGTGGCCGAGGCGCTGGAATACGGCATCGTGGGGGTCAACACCGGGATCATCTCGACCGAAGTGGCACCCTTTGGCGGGGTCAAACAATCGGGTCTGGGCCGCGAAGGCAGCCACCACGGCATCGACGACTACATGGAAATGAAATACATCTGCACCAGCATCTGATCCCGGGGGCTGCGACGCGATCCGGCCGCGCGCCGGATCGCCTGCGCGGTTGTCGGTCACGCGGGCGGCATTCCTCGGGCGCGGGGTCC
>JBGSIZ010000357.1:0-6909 GCA_041742255.1 Marivivens sp.
GCGCCAACCTCGGGCAGCGGCAAAACCACGCTCACCCTGTGGCTGCTGCGGGCCTTGTCGCGAGCCGAGTCCCGGCTTGGCCCTGTGCGCGGGGCAAAATCCGGCCCCGACTACATTGACCCCCGCTTTCACGAGGCGGCCTGCGGCACCCCCTGCGCCACGCTGGACGCGTGGGCGATGTCACCGGACCGGATCAAATCGCTGGCCAGCGGTCCCGGTCTTTTGCTGATCGAAGGGGCAATGGGGCTGTTTGACGGGGCACCCCCCCTTGGGGCCGGGTCCACCGCAGACCTCGCGCGGATGCTGAACCTCCCCGTGATCCTGATCGTGAATTGCGCGGCGATGTCGCACTCGGTGGCGGCATTGGTCGGGGGATTTGCGCACCACGACCCGGCTGTGCGGATCGCGGGGGTCATCTTCAACAACGTGGGCAGCGCGCGGCACGAAACCATGCTGACGCGTGCGCTACAGCCCCTCGGGATGCCCGTTCTGGGGGCGGTGGGGCGGCACGAGGCGCTGACCATTCCCGCGCGGCATCTCGGGCTGGTGCAGGCCCATGAACACCCCGATTTGCAAGATTTCCTGAACAAGGCAGGCGACATCATGGCCGCCAACATCGACCTTGCCGCACTCACGGCACTTGCGGCCCCCTTGCCCGACGCCACCCCGCGCAGTCCCCGCGCCACGCTCTACAAACGGATCGCGGTGGCACAGGATGTGGCGTTTGCGTTCTGCTATCCGCACCTTCTGGACGATTGGACAGCAGGCGGGGCGCACATCCTGCCGTTTTCACCACTGGCCAACGACCCGGTGCCAGCGGCGGACCTGATTTATCTGCCGGGCGGCTATCCGGAACTGCACGCGGCACGCCTCAGCCGGGCCACAAACTTCATGCAAAGCCTGAATAAAGCCTCACATGTATCTGACATATATGGAGAATGCGGCGGATACATGACACTTGGAAACAGCCTGACGGACGGGAACGGCGTGCAACACTCGATGGCTGGGCTGCTGCCGCTGGATACCAGTTTCGCCACGCACCGTCTGCACCTTGGCTATCGGCGGTTGACGGCGGACCACGGTCCTTTCGCCGGGGCGTCAGCGGGGCACGAATTCCACTACGCCACCACCCTGCGGGCGGACGGTCCCCCGCTCTATCAGGCGACAGATGCCGAAGGCGCGGCGCTCGGCCCCATGGGACTGGTGCAAGGGCGGGTCTCGGGATCCTTCGCCCATGTCATCGACTGGGCATAAATTCTGACCTGTTGGCCTATCCGGCAACACGGCCCCATTGCCAAGGTGAACGCGGGCCGCTAGCGATTGCACCATGACACATTCAGATATCCCTATGGACGACCGTCGCGCGCGGCGAAACGTCATGGTTCTGGTCGCGGCTCAGGCGTTTCTGGGGGCGCAAATGCCGATGATCTTTACCATCGGTGGGCTTGCCGGGATGCAAATGACGGCGGGCACAGCCTATGCCTGCCTCGCAACGCTGCCGATTTCGTTTATCGTCTTCGGGTCGATGACAACGGCGCCGTGGCTGTCACCCTTGATGCAGCGGCGCGGGCGGCGGTTCGGTTTTGTCCTTGGGACATTCGCGGCGATGGCCGGGGCGGCGATTGCGGCGCTTGGGCTATATACGGGATCGTTCCTCACGCTGCTGGCGGGGTCTTACCTTACGGGCATCTACATGTCGGCCCAAGGGTTCTACCGTTTCGCGGCCACCGACACCGCGTCAGACAGCTTCAAACCCAAGGCGATTTCCTACGTCATGGCGGGGGGTCTCGTCTCGGCGCTCTTCGGGCCGCAATTGAACAAACTGGTACAGGATTTCGCGGGGATACCCTTCCTAGGCAGCTACTTGGCGGTCATCGGGATCAATTTCTTCGGCATGTTCCTGTTCCTTGGGCTTGACCTGCCCAAAGGGACGCGGGGCACCACACCTGCCGCCAATGCACCCGCCGCGCGCAGCCGGATGGAGTTTCTGCGCGACCCGAACATCCTTGTGGCGATGATCGTGGCCATGGTGTCCTATGCGCTGATGAACCTCGTGATGACCTCCACGCCGCTCGCGGTTGTGGGCTGTGGCTATGCAACCAACACGGCCGCGGATATCGTTTCGGCGCATGTGGTGGCGATGTATTTGCCGTCCTTCTTTACCGGGCATGTGATTGCGCGGTTCGGGGTCAAGAACGTGATGGCGCTTGGCCTGATGATCCTCGCGGCGGCGGGGGTTGCGGCGCTGATGGGCGTGCAACTGGCGGATGGGGACCAACCGTCGCTGATCAGCTTTTACGCGGGTTTGATCCTTCTTGGGGTCGGCTGGAACTTTGGCTTTATCGGGGCCACGACCTTGCTCGCGACGGCGCACAAACCGTATGAACGGGGGGCGGTCCAAGGGCTCAATGATATGGTCGTCTTCGGTTGCGTCACGCTGGCGTCGCTGGCCTCGGGCGGGTTGATGAACTGCTCGGGTGGCTCCCCGATCGAAGGGTGGACAGCCGTGAACATCGCCATGGTGCCGTTCCTGACATTGGCGGGCGGCGCGCTGATCTGGCTGCGGATGCAACCCCGGACGGCGTGACCCGCTACCAGCGGTCGCGCCAGACCTTCGCCATCATCGTCACCTTGCGGCGAAATTCGGACGTAACCAAACGGCCCTCTGGCACGCGGGCAGGCTCGGCACGGGCAAGGCGCAGCAAATCGCGGGCGCGCCACCCCATCCGCAACGCGGGCACAGCGGGGCCAAAATCGGTGCGGGCATGGCGGTTCAGCATGGACAGCCCATACTCGGCAAGGTTGCGGATCTCGGCCAAGGTGGCATGGGCCAACGGCGCGCGGCCTGCGGCCTCCAGCGCGGGCACGGCCATCAACCAATTGGCGATGCCGCCTGCAATCGCGGCCTCTCGCAGCGCAATCTCCTGCCCCGGATCCGCGCCCATTGCCAATGCTGCCAACACCGCAAGCGACCCCGCCCCCCGGTCGATATGGGCCACCACGGCCTCCTCATCGGCAAACGGGGTGCCATCGATGTCCCAAGACCGCGCGGTGATCAGCGTGGCAAACACGGACCCCGGCAACCGGGCCTGTGCAATGACACCCGCCAGCGGCCCCGTAACCTCGTGGGCGCGCGGGGTCTTTCCGGCGATGATCTCGGCCACGGCATCCTGCCACCATTGCAGGCGCATCTGGGCAATCAACGGCTCGCGGGTCACCCACGGGGCGCGGGCGACTTCAAGGTTGAACGCGACCAAGGGAAACAACAGGGCGCGGGCTTGCGGCGGGGCGGCCATGATGGCCAGAAACCGGTCCGGATCACCGCGTTCCACCATTGCCACACAGGCCGCCAGCGTCACGTTGCGGCCCCGTCCCGCACCAGCTTCCAGTTAATCGCGTCAATCAGCGCGTCAAACGACGCATCCACGATATTGGCGCTGACCCCCACGGTGGACCATCGGCGGCCCTGCCCGTCTTCGCTGTCGATAATGACGCGGGTCACAGCCTCGGTCCCGCCATTGGTGATACGGACCTTGAAATCCACCAGCTTCATATCGGCGATATACTCCTGATACCGGCCCAGATCCTGGCTCAGCGCGCGGCTCAGGGCGTTCACCGGTCCGGCATCATGGGCCATGTCACCGTGGTTGTTTTCGAAGAACGACGTGATCTTGTCGCCCCCGATCCAAACGGTCACCACGGCCTCGGACACGGACACCACCTCGCCCTTGGCATTGCGGCGGCGTTCGGACAAGACGCGGTAGCGTTCCACCTCGAAAAAATGGGGCATCACGCCCAATTCGGTCCGGGCCAGCAATTCAAACGACGCCTGTGCGGTGTCATAGGAATATCCGCGGGCCTCCATCTCCTTGATCCGGTCAAGGATGCGGGGCAGCGCGGGGTCGTCGCGCTCCACCATCAACCCGGCTTGGGTCAACCGTTCGCGCAGGTTGGATTGGCCGGCCTGATTGGACATCGGCACGATGCGGGTATTTCCGACCAAGGCGGGGTCGATATGTTCATAGGTGGTGGGGTCCTTGGCGATGGCGCTCGCGTGCAACCCGGCCTTGTGGGCAAAGGCGGACCCACCGACATAGGGGGCCTGTTTGCTGGGCACCCGGTTCAGAATATCGTCCAGCTTGCGGCTGACCCGGCGCAAATCGGTCAGGGTTTCGGGGGTGACGCGGGTGGCATAGGCACTGGCATAGGGTTCCTTGAGCAGCAGTGTCGGTATGATCGTCGTCAGATTGGCATTGCCGCACCGTTCGCCCAACCCGTTCAACGTGCCTTGGATATGGCGCACGCCTGCGTCTACGGCGGCCAGCGAATTGGCCACCGCGTTGCCGGTATCATCGTGGCAATGGATGCCCAATCGGTCGCCGGGAATACCGCTCGCGATGACGGCGGTCACGATCTCGCGGATTTGCGGGGGCAAGGTGCCGCCGTTGGTGTCGCACAAAACGATCCACCGCGCGCCCGCGTCATAGGCGGCATGGACAGCCTCCAGCGCATAGGCGGGGTTCGCCTTGTAACCGTCGAAAAAGTGTTCGGCGTCAAACAGGGCCTCGCGGCCTTGGGCGGTCACATGGGCAAACGACGCGGCGATATTGGCGATGTTGTCAGGCAACGAAATACCAAGGGCGGTCGTCACATGGAAATCATGGGTCTTTCCCACCAGACAAACCGCAGGGGTCTTGGCGTTCAGAACGGCAGCCAGCACATCATCATTTTCGGCGGAGCGTCCCAACCGCTTGGTCATGCCAAAGGCGGTGATGGTGGCGCGGGTCTGGGGAGGAGCATCAAAAAACTCACTGTCGGTCGGGTTCGCACCCGGCCAGCCGCCTTCGATATAATCCACGCCCAAGGCATCCAAGGCCTGCGCAATCCGCAGCTTTTCGCCCGTGGAAAACTGCACGCCCTGGGTCTGCTGCCCATCGCGCAACGTGGTGTCGAACAGATAAAGACGCTCGCGGGTCATGATACAGCCCTTTCATCCCACACCGTCCGGGTCGCACAGCGGACCGGACAGCCCCCGACCGCCCCCCCGGGCGGGGGCTTCACCCCCACCCGCGGCCGGGGGCAGTCCTGCGTTGGTGTGCGGATCATTTCAGGGCCTCCAGTTTGGCGGGGTCGAAGTCACTGCTAGGTGCAAGCCGCACGTCAGTCCTAGAGATTTCAACTGCGACACCCGCATCGACAAGTTGAGATTTAAGGGCATCAACAGCAGAAAAATCCTTGGACTTCACAGCTTGTAGTCGCAGGTTGAGTAGCCGTTCTGACAGCTTAACCAAAACATCGGGATCAATGATCGGAATATTCGTCGCAGCGAAAAGTGGATTGTAGAGACCCAAAAACGCAAGGGAGTCCGCAAGGCCTTGCGCAGCCTGCCGTTGGTGCGAGTGTCCAATATTCCCAGCAAACGCTGCAAGCACATTCAGCGCTTTTAGAGCCTCATGGGTATTCAAATCATCCGCCAAGGCGTTGATAACAAGTTCATCGGCATTTTCTGGAACTGGCTTTGGTTCCGCAAAAGTATCAAACACGAGGCGATGATAACCCGCCAGTGCCTTACTTGCCTCCGCCCGCTTCTTCTCTGTCCAATCCATCGGCTTGCGGTAATGGGTGGACAGCATCACAAACCGGATCACTTCGCCCGGCACGCCTTGGTCCAGCAAATCGCGGACGGTAAAGAAATTGCCCAGCGATTTGGACATCTTCTTGCCCTCAACCTGCAACATTTCGTTGTGCATCCACACGCGGGCAAACTCGGCCTCGGGGTGGGCGCAGCGGGACTGGGCAATCTCGTTTTCATGGTGGGGAAACTGCAAATCGTTGCCGCCGCCATGAATATCAAACGACCCGCCCAGCAATTCATACGACATGGCAGAACATTCGATATGCCACCCCGGACGGCCCCGGCCCCACGGGCTGTCCCAGCCGGGGGTCACATCGTCAGACGGTTTCCACAGCACAAAATCCATCGGATTGCGCTTGTAGGGGGCCACCTCGACCCGCGCGCCTGCAATCATGTCGTCGATGGACCGGCCCGACAACGCGCCATAGTCCGCATAGCTTTCAACGGCGAACAGAACGTGACCCTCGGCGACATAGGCGTGCCCCTTGGCGATCAGATCCGCAATCATATCCTTCATCGCGCCGATCCACTCGGTCGCGCGGGGTTCATGGGTCGGGCGCAGCGCGCCCAGCGCGTCCATATCGGCGTGATACCAGTCGATGGTTTCGTCAGTCCGCTCGGCGATCAACTCCTCCAGCGTGCCCGTGGCCCCCGCCGCCTTGCGGGACCGGGCGGTCTCGTTGATCTTGTCATCCACATCGGTGAAATTGCGGGCATAGGTCACATGATCCGGGCCATAGACATGGCGCAACAGCCGGAACAGCACGTCAAACACCAGTACGGGGCGGGCGTTGCCCAGATGGGCGCGGTCATACACCGTGGGGCCGCAGACATACATCCGCACATTGGCGGGGTCCAAGGGGACAAAGTCCTCTTTTTTGCGGGTCTTGGTGTTGTGCAGACGGATGGTTGTCATGGGGTCACTCACGCGCGGTTTGCCCGCGGGCTTAGCAACTTACCGTTATAAGGAAAACGTGAAAGAGCAGCCCGCGACGATTGTCAGCAGGGAATAATGCAGCATGTAATGATGCACAGGCTTTTCATAGGGCGGTGGTAGCACCCCGCGCGGCCTGCGTCCAGCGTTTCGATACGGGCGTTATTCTGCTGCCTCGATTGCGGCATCCTCACCGGCCCATTCGGCGGCCAACCGCTGCAACAAGGCGGCGCGGGCGGCGTTGACCTCGGGGTCGGGGTGCAGATCGGTGCGGTCGGTATACAGTTCCAGCGGCTTGACCGCCTTGCGCTCGATCACGCCCTGCACGCGCTGAGGCAGC
>JBGSIZ010000358.1:0-2127 GCA_041742255.1 Marivivens sp.
GTTTGGTCCGAAATACGCAACCCCTGCCGCCCGATGTCGTGGAAAAGATTGGTGTTTTCGGCGGGATAGATCACATCGACCCCGCCCGCCAGCACGGCGATTGTCCCGGTGCCAAGGGCCGCGCCGTGGGCCGCCGCATCCACCCCCCGCGCCATGCCGGACACCACCACAAAGCCCGCATCGCCCAGATCGGCCGCCAGTTTGCGCGCCATCCGGGTGCCCAGTGACGACGCATTGCGCGCCCCCACGAGGGAAATCATGGGCCGTTGCAACAGCCCGATGTCGCCGGTGACCCACAACAGCGGTGGTGCGTCAGACAGGTCCGCGAGGAGCGCCGGATAGGCCGCGTCCCCGTGGCAAAGCAGGCGGGCACCGGCGGCGCGGCCAGCCTTTAGTTCTGCGAAAACAACGCCTTCGGGGCAGATGGAATAGTCCGTCAGCCCCGCCGCACGGGCCACGCCCGGCAGCGCCTGAAGGGCTGTCTGCGCGGACCCGTGTTCGCTGAGGAGGCGATGGAAGGTTGCGGCCCCGACACGGCGGGAGCGCAGCAGACGAAGCCGGGAGAACCTGTCATCTTCCGTGGTGGGTGGGAGTGGGGGGTGAGTGGAAGAAGGGTATTCTTCGGTCATCCTGATCCTCGCCTGCTACGTTCACAGGTTTATCGCCCGAATGGTTAAGCACAGGTAAAGGAAAACAGGATTCGCAGCATCGTCTGCAATTTTTCCCCTAAACACGGTTAATGCCCCCGGATTGGCCGTTTTTGGACAGTAGGTTTTGCGTCGGTATCCCGGCGGTATCCGGACGGTGCGCCGTTGGGCGGGGGCAGGCGAATTACCGCGCCGCGCGCCTTGTTTATCGGGCCGAAAGGTCAGGTGTGCGGCGCGTCCGGTTCCCGGTATCCCGGCCGCAATCGCGGTTCCCACCAGATTGCCCCGGTCCAGAACAACAGCCCGTAAAATCCGAACATGACCGGCAAGAACACGACCCATCCCGGTTCCCGATATGTCAGCGCCGCAATCAACCCGATGACCGCCGCCATCAGGATAGCCGACAGAGGCCCCGCCCAGCCAGCCCGGGCTGCGACCCAGCCAAGCCCGAGCGCGAAGGGGAGGGCGAAGATGGCAAGGAAGGTGCCAAACACCATCAGGAACCCCGGCGCGCCGATCCCGGCCGCAAGGTTCGTAGAGACCCCGTTCTGTCCAAGCCAGATCGACCCACCATACATAAAAGCGCCGACCGCCGGGGTGATCAGCAGCACAACCAGACACACGCCCAACGCCGCCCGCCAGCTGAACGATGCAAGCGGTGTTGTCCGGAACAACCACATGCCTGTCAGGCCCCCGCCCCGCCAACCGTCAGCCCGCCGATCAGGAGCGAGGGTTGCCCGACCCCGACCGGCACCCACTGTCCTTGTTTGCCGCAATTGCCCACGCCCGGATCAAGCGCCAGATCGTTGCCGACCCCGCGAATGTGTTTGAGCGCCGTCGCCCCATCCCCGATGAGCGTTGCCCCTTTGACCGGTGCGCCGACCACGCCGTTGGTGACCCGGTAGGCCTCGGTGCAGGAAAACACGAATTTGCCGTTGGTGATGTCCACCTGACCCCCGCCAAAGCCCACGGCGTAGATGCCGTCCTTCAGGTCCGCCACCAGACTTGCGGGGTCCGCGTCCCCGGCCAGCATGTAGGTGTTGGTCATGCGCGGCATGGGCGTGTGCGCGAAACTTTGCCGCCGTCCGTTGCCGGTGGGTTCTACCCCCATCAGCCGCGCGTTTTGCCGGTCCTGCATGTAGCCCACAAGGATCCCGTCCTCGATCAGAACATTGCGCGCGCCCGGCGTGCCTTCGTCGTCGATGGTGATGGACCCGCGACGGTCCGGGATCGTGCCATCGTCCAGCACCGTGACCCCGCGTGCGGCGATCTGCTGGCCCATCAGGCCCGCGAAAGCGGACGTTTTCTTGCGGTTGAAATCGCCTTCCAGCCCGTGGCCGATCGCCTCGTGCAACAGGATACCAGGCCAGCCCGGCCCCAGCAGCACGTCCATGGTGCCCGCAGGCGCGGGCACGGCGTCAAGGTTCACCAGCGCGATGCGCAACGCTTCGCGCGCGGCGGGTTGCCAGCGGGCGGGGTC
>JBGSIZ010000359.1:0-5871 GCA_041742255.1 Marivivens sp.
GTGACCATGGCCAACAACAGGTCGCGGGCAAACCCGCGGCCCGCGTCCCAGCGATTGAACGCATCGGTATCATGCGCCAGCAGGAACGCGCGTTCGGCGTCCGTCGGGGTGCGGTCCAACACCACGGGTGCCGAAAAATCCCGCAGGATGGACGGGACAGGACGGGCGGACAGGCCGGTAAATTCAAACGTCTGTTCGGCCTGCGTCATTTCCAGAACGGTGGTTGGCACCACCTCATCGCCATTGGGGCCAAGCAGACCCACGGCAATCGGAATGACCATCGGACCCTTGTCCGGCTGGCCGGGGGTGGGCGGGGTCATCTGGGCGAAGGTCAGGCGATAAGTGCCGTCAGCGTAGTCCTCGGTCACGGTCAGGCGCGGGGTGCCGGCCTGCGCATACCACCGCTTGAACTGGGTCAGGTCGCGGCCGGTGACATCCTCGAACACCTGCAGCCAATCCTCGATCGTGGCGGCGTCGCCATCGTGGCGGTCGAAATACAGGTCTAGCGCGGATGCATAGGCGGCGTCGCCCACCAACCGTTTCAGCATGCCGATAATCTCGGCCCCTTTTTCGTAAACCGTGACGGTGTAGAAATTGTTGATTTCGACAAAACTCTCGGGGCGGACCGGATGGGCGAGCGGGCCACCATCCTCGCGGAACTGCCGGGTGCGCATCAGGTTGGCGTCGTCAATCCGTTTGACGGCGTGGGACCGCATGTCACCCGTGAATTGCTGATCGCGGAACACGGTCAACCCTTCCTTCAGGCACAGTTGGAACCAGTCCCGACAGGTGATCCGGTTGCCTGTCCAATTGTGGAAATATTCATGGGCAATGATCGCCTCTATACGTTCGAAATTCGCGTCGGTCGAGGTTTCGGGCGATGCCAGAACACAGCTTGAGTTGAAGATGTTCAACCCCTTGTTCTCCATCGCGCCCATGTTGAAATCATCGACGGCCACGATGTTGAACACATCCAGATCGTATTCGCGGCCATAGACATCTTCGTCCCACGTCATAGACCGTTTCAACGCACCCATGCCAAAGGCGCATTTGTCCAGATCGCCGGGACGCACCCAGATATTGAGGTCCACAGGGTGGCCGGACCGGGTGACAAACGTGTCGGCATGGTTCACCAGATCGCCCGCGACCAGCGCGAACAGATACGCGGGCTTGGGCCACGGATCGTGCCATTCGGCCCAACCGGGGCCGCGCGCGCCCGGATTGCCGTTCGACAACAGCACGGGCATGTCGCTTTCGATGCGGACGGTAAAAATCGCCATGACATCAGGCCGGTCGGGATAAAACGTGATCTTGCGGAACCCTTCGGCCTCGCACTGGGTGCAATACATGCCGCCGGACATATACAGCCCCTCTAGCGCGGTGTTGGTTCCGGGGGAAATGGCCACTTCGGCCTCCCAGACGAACGGGGCATCCGGCGCGGCACAGGTCAAGCCCCCGTCCACAATGTCCGGTGCCACGGGCGCGCCGTCAATTTTGGCCGCAATCAGGCGCAGGTTTTCGCCATGCAGGAAAAAACGGCGGTCCGTGGTGGCCGGGTTCGGGCGAAACGCGATCCGGGCCAGAACGCGGGTGTCGTTGGGCGACAGGCGGAACGTCAGGTGCACCGTCTCCACCAGATAGGCGGGCGGGGTATAGTTGGCCAGATGAATGGCATTGGGGGCGTCGGTGCGCATGGCGGCCTCTGGCGATTGGGACATTTACGCGACCCTAGGGGGCGGGAAGGGGGCAAAGCAAGGGTGCCCCTTGTGGTCTCATTTGTGCATTCTATTTACCGTCGCGTTACCGACGCAAAACATATGGATTTCGAATGGCCCCGACCCGGAAAAAATCGGACCTGCCCACCAAGGTCTGCGCCACCTGTGGCCGCCCGTTCACATGGCGCAAAAAATGGAAAAAGGTCTGGGACGAGGTTCGCAATTGCAGCGACCGCTGTCGGGGCGAGAAAGGGCGCAAGGCCTGATCGTCAATCCTGCCCCCCGGATTGTTTAGCGATTTCTGACGCTTATTCGCCCATAGCCGCCGCCAGTTTTGCCAGTGTGGTCTGCCCCAGTTCGACCGCGCCAAAATTCCGGGCCTCGTCACATTCGGCGGCGGTGGGAAACACCATCACCTGTCGCAAATAGGTGCCACCGTCCTGCGGGGTCAGCGTGACCGTCACATCCTTCGGTTCCCCCATGTCACTATTGCCGTCCATCAAGAAATGGATCCTGCTGAACGGCACCAATTCCAGATAGCGGTGGCGGTTGGGCCAGACCCGCCCGTGTCCGATCATGTCGAACACCCACGCCCCGCCGACCCGGATGTCGATGGAAATCGTTTCGCAATGATATCCCAGTGGCCCAAACCACGTTGGGATGATGGTGGGATCGGTCCATGCCGTCCACACCTGTTGCGGGGTCGCCTTGAACTGCCGTTCAAGTGTCAGGATGCGATCGTCCATGGGTCACCCTTTCAAGGATTGCGCGTAGGCTTCCAATTGGGTGGTGGCCAGGCCCCAGCCTTGGGAAAATCCCATTTCTTCGTGTTTTGCGGCGGTTTCGGCATCAAAATGCCGGGCTGTTGCTGTGTATTCCGTGCCATCGGGATGGTCCCGGAAGGTCAGGATCGCCACAAAGCCGAGCTTTTCCCCCGCAAGCGGTTTGAAATCTTCGCCAAGGATATCCGTGAACACCAACCGCTCTTGTGGGGCGACTTCCAGAAATGACCCTTCGCCTACCGGAAAATCGGTGCCGTCCATCGACATCGCCGTCACAAATCGCCCGCCCGCCCGCAGGTCAAGCGCGACAACCCGCGTCACCACGGGTTTGGGCGCGAACCAATGGGGCAGGTGGGCCGGGTCGGTCCAGCATTGCCACACCAAGGCGCGCGGAGCCTTCAGAATGCGGTGCAAAACAAGATCAGTCGTCATGGATTGGGATCCTTCGTGAGGGTTTCGAGATAGGCTTCAAGATTATCGAGCCGCGCCGTCCAAAGCGCCCGCTGGTCGTCCATCCACGTCCGCGCGGGCTGCAATGCAGCCGGGCGCAGCGCACAATACCGGACGCGCCCGGTTTTGTGGGTTTCGATCAACCCGCTGGATTCAAGTTTGTTCAGATGTGCCATGAACGACGGCAGCGCCATGACAAAGGGCTCTGCAAGCACGCCGACCGCCAACGGCCCGTCGGACAGCCGCGCCAGGATCGCCCGCCGCGTTGGGTCAGACAGCGCCTGAAACAGAGAATCAAGGGTGGTTGAATGATAAGCCATATGGCTAAGTATCGCCGTCCGGGAAGGTTGGCAATATACTTAGGGAATATCCTAACAGTTTATCGGAGTGATACTCTATGAATTGGTAAGGTTGGGTGACCAGACCTTGTTGCCTATCGGAAACTTGTGCTCTAAATCGGACCGCAAATCCGGTGTGCGGTGGCATACCACAATCTGGGAGACCGCAAGATGACCAACCGCGTGCAAAAAAGCGACCTGAGCGTCGCCGTGGAACTGGCGGATTTCATCGAAACCAAGGCGTTGCCGGGAACCGGGATCGACCCCGCCACGTTCTGGGCCGGGTTTTCGGACATCGTTCACGATCTGGGGCCGAAAAATCGGGCGTTGCTGGCGAAACGGGATGATCTGCAGCGCCAGATCGACCAATGGCATCAAGCCCATCGGGGTGCCGCCCACGATCCGGCGGCCTACAAGGCGTTTCTGGAACGGATCGGCTACTTGGTTCCCGAAGGGCCGGATTTCGAGATTGAAACCGCGAACGTGGACCCGGAAATCGCGACGATCGCAGGTCCGCAACTGGTTGTGCCAATCACCAACGCCCGGTTTGCGCTGAACGCGGCCAACGCCCGCTGGGGGTCGCTCTATGATGCGTTCTACGGCACCGACGCCATGGGCAGTCTGGCCCCTGCGGGTGGTTATGACCGGGGGCGGGGGGCCCGTGTTGTGGCCCGGGCGCGTGTGTTTCTGGACGAAGCCGTGCCGATCAAGGGCACAAGCCACGCGGACGCCCGTCGCTACCATGTGCAGGATGGTCAGCTGCTGGTGGACGACATGCCGCTGGTTGATCCCGCAAAATTCGCCGGTTTCAAAGGCAATCCAAAAGCCCCGGATGCCGTTTTGCTGCGCAACAATGGCCTGCATATCGAACTGGTGTTCGACCGCGCCCACCCCATCGGCAGCCGGGATCAAGCGTTGTTGGCGGATGTTGTTCTGGAAAGTGCCGTTTCGGCTATCATGGATTGCGAAGACTCGGTGGCCTGCGTCGATGCCCAGGACAAGGTCGTGGCCTATGACAATTGGCTTGGCCTGATGAAAGGCGACCTTGAAGCGGCGTTCAACAAAGGCGGCAAGGTGATGACACGCCGCCTGAATGCGGATCGCACCTATGTTGCCCCGGACGGCAGCCCGTTGGTGGTCAAGGGCCGAGCGTTGCTGTGGGTCCGAAATGTGGGCCACCTCATGACGAACCCTGCCATTCATGACCGCAACGGTGCCGAGGTGTTTGAAGGGTTGATGGATTCCATGGTCACCACCCTGATCGCGATGCACGATCTGCAACGCGCCAGTGGCAATTCTGTCCATGGGTCGGTTTATGTCGTCAAACCCAAGATGCACGGCCCCGAAGAGGTCGCGTTTACCAACGAAATTTTCGCCCATGTCGAGGCAGCACTCGGGTTGCCGCCCCACACTGTCAAGATCGGTGTGATGGACGAAGAACGGCGCACCAGTGTCAACCTCAAGGAGTGTATTCGCGCCGCGCGGCACCGGGTGGCGTTCATCAACACCGGGTTTCTGGACCGCACGGGTGACGAAATTCACACCTCGATGGAAGCGGGCCCCTTTAGCCGCAAGGATTTCATCAAGCGCAAAGGCTGGATCGGGGCCTATGAAAACCAGAACGTCGATATCGGTCTGGAATGTGGTTTGCAGGGCCGCGCCCAGATCGGCAAAGGCATGTGGGCGATGCCCGATGCCATGGCCGCGATGATCGAACAAAAGATCGAACATCCCAAGGCGGGGGCAAGCTGCGCATGGGTGCCGTCCCCCACTGCCGCAACCCTTCACGCCTTGCATTATCACAAGGTTGATGTGGCCGCCGTCCAGAACCGCCTGCGCAAGGGCGGTCGGCGGGCCTATGTCGAGGCGTTGCTGGAAATCCCGCTCGCGTCCTATCAAAAATGGACCGATGCCCAGAAACTGCGAGAGGTCGAAAACAACGCCCAAGGCATCCTTGGCTATGTGGTCCGGTGGATCAATCAGGGGATCGGGTGTTCCAAGGTTCCCGACCTGAATGATGTGGGCCTGATGGAGGACCGCGCCACTTGCCGGATTTCCGCCCAGCATATCGCCAACTGGTTGCGCCATGACGTTGTCAGCGACGCCGTTGTGATGGAGGCGATGCGCCGGATGGCGGCGGTTGTGGACCGCCAGAACGCCGATGACCCGGCTTATGTCCCGATGGCCCCCGCGTTCGACGGGATCGCCTTTCAGGCCGCCTGTGATCTGGTATTCAAGGGCTGTGAACAGCCGTCTGGCTATACCGAACCGGTTCTGCACGCCCGCCGGTTGGAATTGAAATCAAAGGCGCAAACGCCGCGCACACTTTCCTGAAGGGATACCGATATGGCCGAAATCACGCTCACCCGCGCCCGCGTCATGATCCGCAAGGCGCTCGCCAAGGCTCGTGAAATGGAGTTCAAACCCCTAGCCATCGTCCTGTTGGACAGTGGCGGCAACGTCAAGGCGTTTGAACGCGAAGATGGTGCCGCGCCGGGCCGGTTCGAATTGGCCCAAGGCAAGGCCTATGGCGCGATCATGCTGGGCCTGCCCGGCAGCGTGCAGCGCGACCGCGCCGAGGCGCAG
>JBGSIZ010000360.1:0-7329 GCA_041742255.1 Marivivens sp.
TGTGGCGCACACGATTGCCGTCGGGCGCAGGCCGCGCCTCCCGCTCAGCATGGTCAGGGCAGCGGTATAGCCGTCGGCGTCCGTCACCGCATCGGCGATCAGGAACGCATCGGGCACTGGCCGCCCGACCACCTGCATCGCGGCCACAAATCCGGCGCGGCGATCCACGGCATAGGACAGGCGTCCGGGGCCATTGATCAACCCAATCCGGCGGTGGCCAAGGGCGGTCAACAGATCGACGGCATCCGCGCTCACCCGCGCATTGTCGATGCCGTAAAACGGATAATCGACCGTGGGGGCGGTCTGGCCATGCACCACAAACGGGATGCCCTGCCCCTGCAAAAACGCGACCCGGGGATCGTCCGGCATCGGCGCGTTCAGGATAAATCCGTCCAGAATGTCGCGTTCCAGCATCCGTTGATACGGGGTCACCGGGTCATCGGCCTGATCCACGGCCAGAACAAGGTCGATATCGCGGGCGGCAAGGGCGGCGGTCAACCCGGTCAGGATATCCAGAAACGTCTGGTCGGTGGACATATCCGGGTTGATCTTGGCAATCAGGCCCACCATGCCGGACCGCCCCGTGACCAACCGCTGAGCGGTGCGGTTGGGGCGGTATCCGATCTGGTCGGCAAGAGCGCGAACGCGGTCACGGGTGCGGGCGTTCACCTCGGGAAACCCGTTCAGGGCACGGCTGACCGTGGCCACCGACAGGCCCAGTTCGGCACCGATATCCTTGAGGGTGGCCACCGCACGGCTCCATTTTCAAATCGTTTCAAAAACGGACGGTAGCCATCGAACCCCAATGGTGCAACGGTTTCCTTGAACCGGACAGGGGCAAATCCAAACCGGCCACCAAAAAAATCAAAACGATTTGAAAATCTGGATGGCGCTGCTACTTTGGTTTCGAATCTTATCAGGGGCGGACATATGCGGGAATGGTGGCGGGACGCGGTGATCTATCAGATTTACCCCCGGTCCTATCAGGACACGACGGGCAACGGCATCGGGGATCTGGCTGGGATCACGCAACGCTTGCCGCATGTGGCGTCGCTCGGGGTGGATGCGATCTGGCTCTCGCCGTTCTTCACCTCGCCCGACCTTGATATGGGCTATGATGTGTCGGACTACACGGGCGTTAACCCGCTGTTCGGCACGATCGACGATTTCGACACGCTGGTGACAACGGCACATGATCTGGGGCTGCGGGTCATCATTGATCAGGTGCTGTCGCATTCCTCGATCGACCATCCGTGGTTCAGCGAAAGCCGTAAAAACCGGACCAATCCAAAGGCCGATTGGTATGTCTGGGCCGACCCAAAGGACGACGGGTCGCCGCCCAACAACTGGCTCTCGGTGTTTGGCGGGTCGGCGTGGCAATTCGACACGCAGCGCAAACAATACTACATGCACAACTTCCTGACGGATCAGCCGGACATCAATTTTCATTGCCCGGCGGCGGTGGATGCGCTGCTGGCGTCGATGAAATTCTGGCTGGACCGGGGGGGGTGGACGGGTTCCGGCTCGATACGGTCAACTTCTACGTCCATGACCGCAAACTGCGGTCCAATCCGCGCTCGGGCTGGACGACATTCCCCAACAATCCGTATGAGGCGCAAAACCACATCCATTCCAAAACCCAACCGGAAAACCTTGATATCCTGCGGCGGATGCGGGCGCTCACGGATCAATATGCGGACCGGATGATGGTGGGCGAAGTGGGCGAAATGGGCGCGCGCCAGGTGGAAATCATGGGGGACTACACAGGCGGCGAAGACAAGCTGCACATGGCTTATTCCTTTGCCATGCTCAGCCATGACCGAAGCGCGCGGCATTTCCGGTCTTGCATCCAGACCTTCAAGGACAACGCGCCCGATGGTTGTCCGTCGTGGTCGTTCTCCAACCATGATGTCCAACGGCACGTCACCCGCTGGACCCCGCCGGGGGGGGACGCGGATGCGGTGGCGAAACAGTCCATTGCGCTCTTGACCGCGTTCCCGGGGTCGCTCGGGCTGTTTCAGGGCGAAGAATTGGGGCAAACCGAAACCGACATCGCCCTGTCCGAGGTTCAGGACACCGCCAACATCCGGTTTTGGCCGGAATACAAAGGGCGGGATGGCTGCCGCACGCCCATGGTCTGGGACGCGGACGCGCCCAACGCGGGCTTCTCCGACGGAACGCCGTGGTTGCCGGTCAAACCCCCGCAGGCGGCGCGGGCGCTGTCGGCGCAAGACGGCAAAAACGACAGCGTTCTGGCGGCCTACCGCGCAGCGTTGTCGTTCCGCAAGGGCAACGCGGCCTTGCGCACCGGGGCCACGTCGTTTCACGAATTGCCGGAACCGCTGCTTGGCATCCGGCGCACCGCGGCGGGGTCCACGGTAACGGCGGTGTTCAACCTGTCAGACACACCGCAACACCTGACGCTGACCGGCACGGCGCACGCCACCGGGCCACAGTTGGCGACGCTGGCACCGGGCACCCTGACCCTGCCCGCCTATGGGCACATCTATCTGGAGGAGGACGGAACGCTCACGCTCACCCCGTCCAAGGTCGCGGCGACCGCCTGACGCTTGCGGGCAAGGGCCAAGTTGGGGGGGCCTTCGGGCCTTTCCAACGCCCCTGCCCCGCGCTAGCGTCCGGTGAAACGACACCGCCGCGATACCGACGCAATACCGACGGTTTATCCACGGCCAATTCCAGAGGGTTCCATGGCCACCGCCCCGCTCCATCCGACCTATGATGTGGTGATTATCGGGGGGGCCATGATCGGGGCGTCCTGCGCGTTCTGGCTCACCCGGAACCCGGATTTCACCGGGCGTGTTCTGGTCGTGGAACGGGACCCGACCTATGAATTCGCGTCAACGTCGCACACCAATTCCTGCATCCGGCAACAGTTTGGGACGGCGGTGAACATACGGATAAGCCAGTTCGGCGTCGATTTCATCCATGATTTCAAGAGCATAATGGGGGATGCGGACGCCCCCGCGATCCATCTGCACGCCTTTGGCTACCTCTATCTGGCGGACACCCCCGAATTTGCGGCGGTCTTGCGGGACAACGCGGCGCTGCAATCCTCGCTCGGGGCGGGAACACAGGTGATGACGCGGGACGCAATGGCGGCCAAATGGCCGTTCTACGCGCTCGACGATATCGTGCTGGGATCGCATAACCCCTTGAACGAAGGCTATTTTGACGGCGGCACCATCTTTGACTGGTTCCGCAAAAAGGCCCGTCAGAACGGCGCAGAGTTCATCCACAACACGGTGACCGCGATCACCAGAACCGGGGACCGGGTCACTTCGGTCACGCTGTCAGACGGGCAAGTTGTGGGGGCGGGCTGCATCGTCAACGCCTCGGGTCCGCGCGCCAATGCGACCGCCGCGATGGCGGGGCTGTCGGTGCCGGTGGAGCCGTGCAAACGCTATACATGGACGTTTCAGGCAGAGAAACCGCTACCCATGGACCTTCCCTTGACCATTGATCCGTCGGGCGTTCACATGCGAACGGACGGCGGGCACTACATGTGCGGCTGTCCGCCCGATGATGACCCGGGCGTGGACCCAACCGATTTCGGATTTGACCACACCTTGTGGGAAAACAAGGTCTGGCCAGCCCTCGCCGCCCGGGTGCCAGCGTTTGAACGGGTCCGGGTCATCAACGAATGGGTGGGGCACTATGCCTATAACACGCTGGACCAGAACGCGGTTGTGGGGCGGCACCCGGACGTGACCAACTTCTTGTTCTGCAACGGATTTTCTGGGCACGGGCTGCAACAATCACCGGCCATGGGGCGGGGGATTTCGGAACTGGTGATCTATGGGGGCTACCGCACGCTGGACCTGTCCGACCTTGGCTATGACCGGATCGTGGCGGGGCGGCCCTTGCTGGAACGGGCCGTCATTTGACGGGCTGTTCGTCGCCGCCGATGATTTTGCGAACACCGTCGATGACCGCCATTTCGGCGTGACCCTTGACCAGCCACGACAGGGCAAACGCCCACACGCCCACGGCCTCGATCCAGAACACCAACCGGTGATCCACGACAAACGTACTGACCCCCGGCGGCCCCTCGATCTTGAGGTAGGACGCCACAAACAACGCGACACACGACGCCGCAATCGTCCACCCGCACGCGCGGTAAATGCGGCGGCGGGCAGGGTCGGTGGTCTTGGCGAATTTGAACAAACAAAAATGCGCCATGCAGTAGAAAAACAGCAAGGCAAAGGCATAGTGGAACGTCGGGCTGCCGCCGACCCCTAACAGCTTTTGGGACAATGTGGCGACCTGCCCGGTGGGGCTTTCGTTGGGAAACAAGGCAACGCCGAATGCCGCAATACCTGCGATGCTGGACAACCAGTTGTCCGACAGACTCTCGCCCGGCTGGCGGTCATATCCTTCATATGTCAGCAGAAAAATGCCCATCGCAAACATCACGCCGACAAAGATGTCGCGGGACACGGTGTGGAAAAAATCGCTGAACGATGGCTCGATACGGGCATCGCCAATCTCACCCGCAAGGATCAGCAACAAGGGCAACACCAACCCCATATATCCCAGTGCCTGCCGCACGCGGTAGTAAGACCGGACAACCTCGCGGGCCTTGTCCTCGGCGGCTAACCGTTTGGAAACCAGATCGTCCAGATGGGAATGGGGCATGAAAATCTCCGGTGCAGTGCTAAAAGATGGGGGAACCCTGCACCGTCACGCCGCGCCGATCAAGTCTGACAATCCGCCATCCCGATCTCGAACCGAGTGCCACCGGGACTGTGACCCAGCGCGATATCGGCCCCATGGGCCTGCAACAAACGGCGAACAATCGGCAACCCCATTCCGGTCCCCCCAACGTCGCGGCGGGTGGTAAAGAACGGATCGAAAATGCGGGCGCGGTCGCCTTGGGGAATACCGGGGCCGTCATCCTCGATCACCAACAGGTCAGGCGTGGCGGTCAACCGGACACCGCTGGCCCCGCTATCGGCAGCATTCACCAGCAGATGACCCAGCACCATCCGCAACGGCCCTATGGCAAGGGGGATCACTGCATCCTGCACCACTGTAACCGAAATCGGAGGGGCCAATCCTGCCACAGCATCGCTCAATCGGGTGGACCCGGCCAGCGCGGGTTCAGACACCCGCGCCAGATCGCGCTGCGCCTCCAACAAGGCGGTCATGCGGGTGGCGGCGTCGGCCACGCGGGCGACAAGGGCGGCACGGTCCTGCGGGGACAGGTCGGGATCCTCCAGCAATTCGGCGGCGCCGCGCACCACGGTCAACGGGGATTTCAACTCGTGGGTGGCATGATCGGCATAGGCGGTCAGGCCCAGCGCGCGGTTGTTCAGGGTGGTGGCCATCGCCATGATCGTCTGGCCCAGCCGGGTCAGTTCTGGGGTGCCGAAATGAACCGGACGGGGGGCATCGGCGCGGCCCTCGGCCACGGCGCGGGCATAGGCGGTCAACGCGGCCACCGGGCGCAACACCAACCGCCACAACAGAAAACTCAACGTGGCGGTGGCGGCCAATGCCATCCAGCCAATCATCCACGCGGTTTCGGCCCAGCCCAGAACGTCCCCCGCCAGCCGGAAATAGGCGATGCCGACCAACGGCAAAACCAAAACAGCGGCCAGCGTGCCGCCCAGCACGAACACCAGCGACGGACGCCATTTGCGGGTTATGCCCGGCTGCATCGGCCCATCCGGATACCCACGCCATGCACGGTTTCGATGACATCGGGGCACCCGGCCCCGGCCATCTTGGCGCGCAGGTTGCGCAAATGGCTGTCCAGCGTGCGGTCACTGACGGCCACATTTGCACCATACACGGCGTCCACCAACCGGGGGCGGGACCACACCTGCTCGGGTCGGGCGATCATGCGGGCCAGAATTTCCATCTCGCGGGCGGTCAGGGTGACAGGGGTGCCGTCCACCTCACAGCGGTGGCGGCCGGGGTCCAACCGGACAACACCATGCACAATCGCGGCCCCGGCACTGGCAGGCACCCCGGCCACGGTCAACGCAGGCTGGCTGCGTTTCAGAATGGCATTGATCCGGGCGACCAGTTCACGAGGGGAAAACGGCTTGGCGACATAATCATCGGCACCCAGTTCAAGCCCGACCACGCGGTCGATCTCATCGGCATGGGCGGTCAGAAACACCACGGGCACATCGCTCGACTTGCGCAGGGTGCGGCACACCTCCAACCCATCGGCCTCAGGCAGACCAATATCCAGCACGATCAGGTCGGGGGTAGTCTGGGCAGCAGATTGCAAGGCAACGCGACCATTTGCAGCCTCGCGGGTGGTGAACCCGGCGCGGGTAAGTGCAATCCGCAGGATATCGCGGATTTGCGGGTCGTCATCGACAATCAGAATATCGCGGGCCATCACGCGTCTCCCCCTGTGGCGCGGGCAAGGCTAGCGCGCAGGCGGGCGTTCCGGTAGCCCCATTCACGCCAGTCGGCGGGGGCGGCAATTCCGGTATCCACACCAATGGACGCACAAACCGCCAATATATCAGGCTGCGCCGCGGCAATGGCGGGCAACGCCCCGTCGCCCAAACCGCACATATAGTAGATGTCTAACGAAACCTCGGCCCGGTCCAGATTATAACGGGCAATCACCCCGGCGACATTCACCAGCGACAGGGCGTAAAACGTGGCCACAGCAATCATGGCCAAGGCTGCGATCAACCACGCGGACCCCCGCCCCTGCCAGACCTGCATCAACATGGCGGCAATCCCGGCAGCCACCATCGCCATCCCGACAAATCCGGCAAACCGCACGCGGGTCAACCCGTAGGCATCCACATACAAATCCAGCCGCAACATGGCGGACACCATCAACACCACCGTTTGGGCCAACCAGACCAGCAACATCGCCCGCAGAACCGGGCGACCGGGCAAAAACGACTGCGCGGTCAGGGCGAAAACGCCCGCCAAAACGGCCACACAGGCTAGCGGATAAGCCCCGCCATGGGCATATTGGGCATAGGTGACGCCTTCGGGCAACCGGACCCCGCCCCACAGATAGGCCACATCGGTCAGGGTCTGCACAGCAAACAACAGGTTGAACAAGGCCAGCGCCCGCAGCACGGACCGGGCATTGACAACGCCCAAGGACGGGCCGCGCGACAGGTCCGGCTGGATTTTCGCTACCGCAGGGGCACCCAACCGGGACGTCATCGCGGTCAACCGCACCGCAGGCCACGCTGCCACCGCGCAGATCACCCAGAACACCGTCCGGTCAATATCCAGCGCGGGTTGGGTCACGCGCCGGGCCGCAGCCTCGATCCAGCCAGACAACACCGGGTTGGCCGCCCCCAACAACGCCACGAACAC